>JAPOJD010000034.1 GCA_029978585.1 Actinomycetota bacterium | reverse complement strand
TCTATGACGGCACGGCCGTCGCCCTGACTGTAGTCGCGATCGTGGGCGTCATCACCATGTTCTTCGGAGCCTTCATCGGGTCGGCCAAGGACGACATCAAGAAGGCGCTCGCCGGATCCACGATGAGCCAGATCGGCTACATGATCATCGCCGCTGGCCTGGGCCCCATCGGCTACGTGTTCGCCATCTTCCACCTGCTCACGCACGGTGTCTTCAAGGCCAACCTCTTCCTTGGCGCCGGGTCGGTCATCCACGGGATGAGCGACCAGCAGGACATGCGCCGCTACGGCGCCCTGCGCACGGTCATGGTCATCACCTGGCTGACCTTCATGTGCGGGTACCTCGCCATCATCGGCATCCCGCCGTTCTCCGGCTTCTTCTCCAAGGACGACATCATCCATGCGGCCTTCGAGAAGAACTGGATCATCGGGGTCTGCGGCATCCTGGCCGCCGGGATCACCGGGTTCTACATGACGCGCATGATCATCATGACCTTCTTCGGCAAGGCCCGCTGGGAGGACGACGCGCACCCGCACGAGTCGAAGCCGGTCATGACCATCCCGCTGATCATCCTGGGCGTCGGCTCGCTGTTCACGGGCGCGGCCCTCGTCTACTGGGGCGACATCGTGGGCTGGCTCGAGCCGGTCACGGGCCTGGTTGAGGAACCGCTAGCCATCCCGAAGATCGCGCTCGAGGGGATCACGCTCACGGTGGTGCTCATCGGCGTCGTCATCGCCATCGCGAAGTACCGCACCACCGTCCCGGTGGAGCCTCCGCCCGGCAACCTCCTCACCGTGGCAGCGCGCAACAGCCTCTACGACGATGCGATCAACGACGCACTTGTCGTGGAGCCGACGTACGCGCTCTCCCGCGGCCTGGTCACCGTCGACGACCGGGTCATCGACGGCACCGTCGAGGGCAGTGCGTCCCTGGTGGGCGGCATCTCCCGTCGCCTGCGGCTGGTCCAGACCGGCTTCGCGCGGTCCTATGCCCTGCTCATGGTGGCCGGCGCGATCCTCGTGGCCGTCGTCCTGGTCGTGGTGAGGCTGTCATGACCATCCCGTGGCTCACCGCCCTCATGGTCCTGCCCCTGGTGGGATCCCTCGTCACCCTGGTCCTGCCGCGTAGCCGGCCCACGGTCATCAAGTCCTGGGCCCTCATCGTCGCCCTGGCCACGCTCGGCCTCACCATCGCGATGGCCCTGCAGTTCCAGGCGGATGCGGCCGCTCCCTTCCAGTTCACCGAGAGCTACCCCTGGATCCCGGCCCTCGGCATCTCCTACAGCGTGGGTGTCGACGGCATCGGCCTCGTGCTCGTGGCACTGGCCACTGTTCTCGTCCCGGTCGTCATCGTCTCCGGCTGGAACGACGTCGACGACAGCGCCACCAAGGGCTACTTCGGGCTTCTCCTCGTCCTCGAGGCGCTCATGGTCGGGGTGTTCTCGGCCACCGACGTCTTCCTGTTCTACGTGTTCTTCGAGGTCATGCTCATCCCGGTGTACTTCCTCATCGGACGCTTCGGCGGGCCTGGGCGTGCGCGCGCCGCGGTGAAGTTCCTCCTCTACAGCCTCGTCGGCGGCCTGCTCATGCTGGCCGCCCTGATCGGCCTCTACGTCGTCTCCGCACAGGTCCTGGGCCAGGGCACGTTCGACTTCCTCTCCCTGGTCGGGCTTGACATCGACCCGAACATGCAGAAGGTGCTCTTCCTCGGATTCTTCATCGCCTTCGCGATCAAGGCCCCGCTGTGGCCGTTCCACACCTGGCTCCCCGACGCGGCCAAGGAGGCGACTCCGGCCACCGCGATCCTGCTCATCGGCGTGCTCGACAAGGTGGGCACCTTCGGCATGATCCGATACCTGCTGCCGATCTTCCCGGCCGCATCTGAATTCTACGCGCCCCTGGTGATTGCGCTCGCCGTCATCGGCATCCTCTACGGCGCACTGGTGGCGCTCGGCCAGACCGACATGAAGCGACTGTTCGCCTACAGCTCCATGTCGCACTTCGGCTTCATCGTGCTCGGCATCTTCGTATTCACCCTGCAGGGCGGCAGCGGATCGACCGTCTACATGCTCGCCCACGGGCTGTCGACCGCCGCGGTCTTCATCACCGCCGGCTACCTCATGCAGCGCAACGGCGGCTCGAGCCTCATCTCCTCCTACGGTGGAGTCAACAAGGTCGCCCCCGTGCTGGCCGGGTTCTTCCTCTTCGCCGCAATGTCCTCCCTCGCGCTGCCCGGGCTCGCCAGTTTCGTCGGTGAGTTCCTCGTCCTCATCGGCACCTTCATCCGCTACTGGTGGGTCGCCGCCATCGCGACGATCGGCATCGTCATCACGGCGGCGTACGCGCTGCGGCTCTACCAGAAGGTCGCGACAGGGCCGACCGCCCCGTCACTCGAGGGGACTCGCGACATCGGGGCCCGCGAGATCGTGCCGCTCGCCGTGGTGGCCGTCCTCACCGTGGCCATCGGCCTCTTCCCCGGGCCCGTCCTCGAGGTGGTGAACCCGGCAGTCGAGCGCACCCTCGAGGTGGTCGGCGTGCCCGCCCCGGACATCCCCCAGGCCGGCGTGAACGGGGGTGAGGCGCCGTGAACGAGGTGATGCCCACCCCTCAGATCGACTACCTCCCGCTGCTTCCCATGATCATCGTGGCCGCGGCGGCGGTCATCGGCGTGATCGTCGAGGCCTTCGCGCCCCGACGCGCCCGGCGCCCCATCCAACTCGTCCTCGCCTTCGGCTCGCTCATCGCCGCGTTCGCCACGCTGGTCTGGCAGTCCGGAGTCCGCTCGACGGAGGTCGAGGGGGCGGTCGTCATCGACGGACCGGCCGTGATCCTCCAGGGGATCGTCCTCCTCATCGCCATCGTCGCCGCGCTGCTCATCAGCGAACGCACGCTGGATCCGGCGGGCGACTCCTTCGCGCCGCGCGCGTCCGCGCTTCCGGGGTCGGAGGATGAGCGGCAGTTCACCGCCCGCGGCTACCTGCAGACCGAGGTCTGGCCGCTCTTCCTGTTCTCCGTGCTCGGCATGCTGCTCTTCCCGGCGGCGAACAACCTCCTGGTGATGTTCGTGGCCCTGGAAGTCATGTCCCTGCCGCTGTACCTCCTCGCCGGCATGGCCCGCCGCCGCCGCCTCCTCTCGCAGGAGGCCGCCCTGAAGTACTTCATTCTCGGGGCGTTCTCCTCGGCATTCTTCCTCTTCGGGGCGGCGCTCACCTACGGCTTCGCGGGCACCATCGAGTTCCCCGGCATCGCAGCGGCGCTCACGGCGCAGCCCGGCCTGTCCGCCCTGCTCGTCGGAGGGCTCGCGCTCATCGGCGTGGGGATGCTCTTCAAGATCGGCGCCGTACCGTTCCACCAGTGGGTGCCCGACGTCTACCAGGGGTCGCCGACTCCCATCACGGCATTCATGGCGGCCGCGGTCAAGGTTGCGGCGATCGGCGCGCTCATGCGCGTGCTGTACGTCGCCTTCGGCGGTATCCGCTGGGACTGGCAGTTCATGCTCTGGGTGATCGCGGCCCTCACCATGCTCGTGGGATCCATCGTCGCCATCTCCCAAAGCGACATCAAGCGGATGCTCGCCTACTCCTCGATCGCCCAGGCGGGCTTCATCCTGGTGGGTGTCTCGGCGGCCAGCCAGGCCGGCCTGGACGCGGCGCTCTTCTACCTCATCGCATACGGCTTCACCACGATGGGCACCTTCGCCGTCGTCTCCCTGGTGCGCGACTCCACGGGCGAGGCCACCAAGATCTCCCAGTGGGCCGGCCTCGGCCGCAAGTCGCCGATACTCGCCACCTGCTTCGCGATCTTCATGCTGGCGCTCGCAGGCATCCCGCTCACCAGCGGCTTCGTGGGCAAGTTCCTCGTCTTCGAGGCCGCGCTGGCCGCCGATGCCGTCGTCGTGGTGCTGCTCGGCGTCCTCGCCAGCATCATCGCGGCCTTCTTCTACGCCCGGATCATCGTGGTCATGTTCTTCTCCGACCCGCCTGAGGATGGTCCGTCCGTGGTCATTCCTTCGGCCGCCACCACGCTGGCCCTGGCGATCTCCGTCGCCGTGACCGTAATCCTCGGGATTCTGCCCCAGCCTGTCTTGGACCTCATCGAGCAGGCTGGCGTATTCCTGGGATAGTGGAAGGGCCATGAGCACACATCCGGCCTCCACGCTCCTCGGCCTCGGTGTCCTTGACCCGGGCCTCGAAGCCTCGTTGCTGCGCGGCATCGACGGCGTTGAGACCGCCCTGCGCGCGGCCATCCGCAGCGACTACCCGTTCGTCACCGAGGCGTCGCGGCACCTCGTCGAGGCGGGAGGCAAGCGATTCAGGCCGCTCCTCGTGCTGCTGGCCGCGCAATTCGGCGATCCGGACGCTCCGGGGGTTGTCCCCTCGGCTGTCGTCGTCGAACTCACGCACCTGGCGACGCTCTACCACGACGACGTCATGGACGAGGCGCACATGCGCAGGGGGGCCGAGTCCGCCAACGCACGGTGGGACAACACCGTGGCCATCCTCACCGGCGACTTCCTCTTCTCGCGCGCCTCCGACATCCTGGCCGACCTCGGCCCCGAGGCCGTGCGGATCCAGGCGCGCACGTTCGAGCGGCTGTGCACCGGCCAGATCCGGGAGACCGTCGGGCCCGAGGACGGCGCCGACCCGGTGGAGCACCATCTGCGGGTGCTCGCCGACAAGACCGGATCCCTGATCGCGACCTCGGGCCAGTTCGGTGCGCTGATGTCCGGTGCGGACCCTCGCGTGGTCGAGGTGCTCACCGAGTTCGGTGAGCGCATCGGTGTCGCCTTCCAGCTCGCCGACGACATCGTGGATATCTCCAGCGACAGCAGTGAGTCGGGCAAGACGCCGGGCACGGATCTGCGCGAGGGTGTCCCCACCCTCGCCGGCCTCATCGTGCTGTCCTCCGCGACCTCGGATGACCGACTGGTCGAACTCCTCGGCCGGCCCCTGCCCGATGACGCGGAGCATGCCGAGGCGCTGTCGCTCTTGCGCGCCCATCCGGCCCTGGATCAGGCCCGGGTCGAGGCGCGACGCTGGGCGGACGGCGCCCGGGAGTCACTCAAGGAACTTCCGGCCGGTCCCGCGCGGGACGCCCTCGAGGCGATGTGCGACTACGTCGTCACGCGGACGGGCTAGCCGAGAGCCCTAGCAGGCGGGCCACCAGGTCCACCATGACCTCGGTTGAACCACCGCCGATGCCCAGGACTCGTGCGTCGCGGTAGTGCCGCTCGACCTCGCTTTCCCGCATGTAGCCCATACCTCCGTGGAGTTGCACTGCGCGGTCCACGACGAAGTCGCAGGCCTCCACTGCCGTCTGCTTGGCCAGGGCGGCTTCGACGATCACGGCCTCGCCGCGCGAGTGTCTCAGCGCGATGTCCCGCGAATAGCGCCTCGCGACGTCGGTCCGGCGGTGCATCTCCACCAGCGTGTGGCGGACGACCTGTCGCTCAGCCAGGGGCTTGCCGAAGGTCTCGCGATCTCGCGTCCACGCAAGCGTGAGGTCGAGCGCGCGCTGGGCGGTCGAATAGGCCGTCACGGCGATCGAGATGCGCTCGGACACGAAGTGTCGGGCGAGAGAGGCGAAGCCCTGGTCGACACCGAGGACATCGGCGTCGGGCACGATCACATCGGTGAAGGAAAGTTCGGCGGTGTCGCTGCAGTGCCAGCCCATCTTCTCCAACGGTCGCGGGGCAGCGTAGCCGTCGGAGCGGGGGTCGAGGCACATGAGCGAGATGCCGGAGGCCCCCTCGCCACCGGTGCGGACCGCGGTCACGACGACGTCGGCGCGCACCCCGGAGGTGATGTAGGTCTTCGCGCCCGTCACGGCCCAGCTGCACTCATCGACGCGGACGGCCCGGGCGCGCAGGCGTGCGACGTCGGAGCCGCCGTCGGGCTCGGTGACCGCCAGGGCGGCGATGCGCTCCCCGGCCAGCACCGGACGCACGATCCGGTCCTCCAGGTGAGCGGCCCCGGCGACGTCGCCCCGGTCGCGGCGCCGGTGGACCTCGTCCACGACATGGGGCAGTGCGATGCCGTGGCTGAAGAGCCCTGCTATGACGCCGCCGCTGCCGCCGGCCTCGAGCAGGGCTTCGGTCATGACCACGACGTCGACGAGATCCCCGCCGGATCCACCCACGTCCTCAGGGAAGCCGATGCCGAGGATGCCTGCCTGCGCCGCCAGGGCATGCAGGTCGCGCGGGATCCTGCCCTCCCGCTCCCACTGGGGCAGTCGGGGGACGATCTCACGCCGGGTGAACTCCGTGACCATCTCCCGCAGGGCGCGGCGCTCAGGGCCGTCATACGGGTCGGGCGAGGTCACCCGACCAGCCTAGGAGCCCCCGGGCAGGGAAGTGGCCGTCGGGGGTCACCTGGCGGGGTGGCGTTGCCATCCCCTCCGGCGACCGCATCGACGGCCACAAACCCCCCTGCGTCCCCCCTGCGTCCCCCCTGCGTCCCCCCTGCGTCCGCCGCCCCCCGACCGGCAGACGCCCTGTTTCTATCGGTCAAATCGGGCACAATGGGGGACAACGCGGTCTATGTCGTCGCTATAGACCGCTCGAGGGACACAGGTCCCCCTTGTGGGGGACAGGGGAGGAGCCGGCATGGCAACCGAGAGCGCGCTGCCCGCGAGGGTGGACCTCGCCAGTGCCTTCCGGGGCGTGCCCCAGGGGGCAGACGCAGCCGCCCTCTCCGCGCTGCTGTCCGTGCTCGCCGATCTCCCGGACGGTGCCGCCGTGGGCCAGGCCGTCATGCAGGGGGTCCTGGGGCCCTACGGATGCGACCTGGCGCTGGTCTACGCCCTGCGCACGGACGGGAGCGCCCACGACCTGGTCGCGGGCTACGGCCTTGGCCAGCGCGAGACCGCGATCTACTCGTCGGTGCCCGCGGACAGCCATCTGCCGGGTGCGGAGGCGGCCCGCACCGGAGTCGACCGCATCATGGCGGCGGGAGAGGTCGCGGAGCACTACCCCTTGGCGGCGCCGTTCTTCCGTGTTCGCCCGCAGGCAGGGGATATCGCCTTCATGGTGATCCGCCATCGCGGCGCACCGCTGGGGTTCTGCGTGCTGGGCTTCCCCGAGCCGGTGCCCGCGACCTGGCAGTTGCGCGTGACGATGGACGGCCTCCTCGCCGCGCTCAGCCTGTGGCTACTCACCCGCCCGGCATCGGAGATCGCCGGGCGCGCTCTGCGGGAGCCGCTCACGGTGACGCCGCGCCAGCGGGAGGTGCTCGTGCTCATGCGCGAGGGTCACTCCAACGCCGATATCGCCCGGCAATTGGGCTACTCCATCGCGACCGTCAAGGCCGACATCACCGCGATGAGCGCCATGCTGGGTGCCCGGGGGCGCGCAGAACTCCTCGCCAAGGCCGCCCAGGCCGGCTTGTAGTCGAACTCCCCCCCGGGTTAGCCGCCGACTTACGTGGGTTCGGCAACCTCGAGTTCATCGGCGCGGTTCGCAGGGCGTCGCAGGGCACCCCAGGAGAACGCCGCCAGCGCCAACCAGATGAGCGCGAAGCCGACCCACTCCACCGAGTTCACGGTGTCCTTGAACACGACGAGCCCGAGGATGAAGATGACCGACGGCGTCGTGTACTGGATGATGCCGAGCAGGGCCAGGGGCAGCCGGTTCGCGGCGGCGGCATAAGCGAGGAGGGGCACGGCGGTCACCGGCCCGAGCAGGGCCAGCAGCACCCCGAGCCCCCACCCGTGGGTGGCGATCGCCGTGCTGCCCTGCACCTCGAGGAAAGCCAGGACGCCCGCGGCGAGGGGGGCGAGGACGGCCGTCTCCACGGTGAGGCTTGGGATCGCGTCGACGCCGGCGAGCTTCTTGAGCAGGCCGTAGCAGCCGAAGGTGATCGCCAGGGTGAGGCCGATCCACGGGGCCGCACCCTCGCCGATCCCGATGATGAGCACCCCGACAGCCGCCAGCCCCACGGCCGCCCACTGCCGCGTGGCCAGGCGCTCGCGGAGCACGAGGACGCCCAGGGCCACGGTGACGAGCGGATTGATGAAGTAGCCCAGGGCGGCCTCGACCACCTGCCCCGTCGAGACTGAGTAGACGTACGTCGTCCAGTTCAGCGAGATGGCCACGGCGGCGGTGACGAGGAGGGACACCTGCCGCGGGGAGCGGAACACCTTCCCGAGGCGGGCCCATCCGCGCGTGATTGCGATGAGGATCAGGCAGAAGAGCAGGGACCACAGGATCCGGTAGGCGACGACCTCGACCGGCGGCAGCTCATCGAACAGCGCGAAGTAGAGCGGGAAGAGGCCCCACAGCCCATACGCGAGGAACGCGAAGAGGACGCCGGAGGAGGTATCGGATCTCGGCTGGTCGGTCAGGAGACGGTCCAGTTGTCCTTGCCCGCGATGAGGGCCTGGAGGTCCCCGGGGCCCTGGGACTCGATGACGCCCTCGACCTGCTCGCGGACGAGTCGGTCGTACGACGGCCTCGCGACGTCGCGGAACACCCCGATGGGAGTGTCGGCCAGTGAGTGGATGTGGGCGAGGCGGGACAAGGCGAAGGCCAGACCGGGATCCTTGGCGTGCGAGTCGAACACGATGATGCGGCTGGGGTCGACCTCGTCGGCGTTGGCCACGACGATGTGACCACCGTCGCCGCGGACCACCACCTTCTCTCGGTCCTTGCCGAACCGGATCTCCTCGCCGTCCTCGAGGCGGATGAGGTAGTCATCGCTGGTGTTGGCGTCCTTCAGCGGCTCCCAGGCGCCGTCGTTGAAGATATTGCAGTTCTGCAGGATCTCCACCAGTGCCGTGCCCTCGTGGGCGGCCGCACGCCGGAGCACCTCGGTGAGGTGCTTGCGGTCGGAGTCCAGGGTGCGGGCCACGAACGACGCCTCGGCGCCGAGCGCGATGGACACCGGGTTGAACGAGTAGTCCAGGGACCCCAACGGCGTCGACTTGGTCACCTTGCCGGTCTCGGACGTGGGGGAGTACTGGCCCTTGGTGAGCCCGTAGATCCGATTGTTGAAGAGCAGGATCTTGAGGTTGACGTTGCGTCGCAGGGCATGGATGAGGTGGTTGCCGCCAATAGAGAGGGCATCGCCGTCGCCGGTCACGACCCACACGGACAGGTCCGGACGGGACACGGCCAGTCCGGTGGCGATGGCCGGAGCGCGTCCGTGGATGGAGTGCACGCCGTACGTGTCCATGTAGTACGGGAAACGCGAGGAGCAGCCGATGCCGGAGACGAAGACGATGTTCTCCCGCCGCAGGCCAAGCTCTGGAAGGAAGCCCTGCACGGCGGCGAGGATCGCGTAGTCGCCGCAGCCGGGGCACCAGCGGACTTCCTGGTCGGTCTTGAAGTCCTTGGCGGACTGCTTCTCGTCGGTACGCGGGACGAGGGCGAGGCCGGGCATCTCGATGGCGGTCACGGTGTCCTCACAGGCTCTCGATGACGTCATTGAAGACCTGGGCGAGCTCCTCAGATGCGAAGGGCATGCCGCGCACGGAGTTGTAGCCGATGGCGTCGACCAGGAAGCGCCCGCGGATCAGCAGGGCCAATTGCCCGAGGTTCATCTCGGGGATGATGACCCGGTCGTAGGAGCGCAGGACCTCGCCGAGGTTCGCGGGGAACGGGTTCAGGTGGCGCAGGTGCGCCTGGGCAACCGCGTGGCCGGACTCGCGCACGAGTCGGCACGCTGCGCCGATCGGCCCGTACGTCGATCCCCAGCCGAGGACCAGAACGCGGGCCTCACCGGAGGGATCATCGACGTCGAGGGGCGGGATGGTGCGCGCGATGGCGTCGACCTTCGCCTGGCGCAGCCGCACCATGCGGTCGTGGTTGTCGGGATCGTAGGAGATATTGCCGGAGCCGTCGGCCTTCTCCAGGCCGCCGATGCGGTGCATGAGTCCCGGCGTGCCCGGCACCGCCCAGGGCCGGGCGAGGGTCTCCTCGTCGCGCAGGTAGGGCCAGAACTCCGGATTGCCGTCCTCGTCGACGTGGTTGGACTCGGTGGCGAAGCCCGGCTCGATGGTGGGCAGGTCAGCGACGTCGGGCACCTGCCACGGCTCCGACCCGTTGGCGAGGTAGCCGTCGGAGAGGAGGAATACCGGGGTGCGGTAGGTCACGGCGATGCGCGCGGCCTCGATGGCGGCGTCGAAGCAGTCGCCGGGGGAGCGCGGCGCCACGATCGGCACCGGCGCCTCTCCGTTGCGCCCGAACATCGCCTGCAGCAGGTCGGCCTGCTCGGTCTTGGTGGGCAGCCCCGTCGAGGGGCCGCCGCGCTGCACGTCGATGACGAGCAGCGGGAGCTCAAGAGAGACCGCAAGGCCGATGGTCTCGGACTTCAGGGCGATGCCGGGACCGGACGTGGTCGTGACGGCGAGGGAGCCGCCGTACGACGCCACGAGTGCGGCGCCGATGCCCGCGATCTCGTCCTCGGCCTGGAAGGTCACGACGCCGAAATTCTTGTGCTTGGACAATTCGTGGATGATGTCGGACGCGGGCGTGATCGGGTAGGAGCCGAGGAACAGCGGAAGCCCGGACTGCCGTGACGCGGCGATGAGGCCGTAGGCGAGCGCGGGGTTGCCGGTGATGTTGCGGTACGTGCCCGGCACCATCTTGGCGGGCTTGACCTCGTAGCGGACGCTGAAGGCCTCGGTTGTCTCGCCGAAGGACCAGCCGCCTTCGAATGCGGCGATGTTCGCGGCGAGGATGTCGGGCTTGTGGGCGAACTTCGCGCGCAGGAACTTCAAGGTGCCCTCGGTGGGGCGGCTGTAGAGCCAGCACAGCAGGCCCAGGGCGAACATGTTCTTGGCGCGCTCGGCCTCCTTCTTGGAGATGTCGAACGAGGAAAGCGCCTCGACGGTCATCGACGTGAGCGCGATCTCGTGGACGGCGAAGGCATCCAATGAGCCGTCCTCGAGCGGGTTGGCGGCGTACCCGACCTTCTCGAGGTTGCGCTTGGTGAACTCGTCGGTGTTGACGATGATGTCACTTCCCGGGCGCATGTCGCCGAGGTTGGCCTTGAGCGCGGCGGGGTTCATGGCCACGAGGACGTCGGGCCGATCGCCCGGTGTCATGATGTCGTGGTCGGCGAAGTGCAGTTGGAAGGCGGACACTCCGGGCAGGGTGCCGGCGGGGGCGCGGATCTCGGCGGGGAAGTCCGGCAGGGTCGACAGGTAGTTGCCGAGGCCTGCGGTCACGGAGGTGAAGCGATCCCCGGTCAACTGCATGCCGTCGCCGGAGTCGCCCGCGAACCGGATGACGACGTGCCCGAGGGGGACGATGGACTTGCCGGCCTGGGCCTGGTCGGTCGCCTTGGCGGTCACGGTCTCTCCCTGTCCGGCCCCGATCCCAACCCCCGGGGCCCGCACCATTGTTCACCCGCCGGACCATTGGCGCCTGTCGCGGGTGCCGCCTGGAGGGACGTCGATTCGTCCCTCCCGGATTCCCGCTGCCGCCTGCACCGCCGAGCCAAGGTGCCCTCCCCCCCCGGCGTGACCGCCGCCGGGCCGCGTTTTCGGGCGGCTTTTCGCGGCTGGCGGGCGGCCAAGCCGGGGGGTTGATCGGGGATCGGCGGCGAGGGCTGCGCGGCGGCGGCTCACTACCCTGGGCGGATGCGCTCGTACGTCGTCGCCTCGGCACCGCACGTGAGAGTGCATGTGCGCGACCTCGGCCTGGCCTGCTGCGCCGTGGAATTCGCCTCCGCGGTTGCCTCCGGCCTCCTGCTCCCGGCGCCGGTCGACGACGCTGGCGCTGGAGCGCTCAACGTCCTGGTGGTGTCCGGCACCGTCACCGATGCGCTCGCCCCGGCCGTGCTCGACGAGTGGCAGGCGCTGCCGGAGCCGAAGGCCGCCGTCTCCTTCGGGGCGTGCAGCAACTCCGGCGGTCCGTACTGGGACTCCTACTCCGTGACCCCGGGCATCGACACGGTCATCCCGGTGACGACGTACGTGCCCGGCTGCCCCCCGCGGCCCGAGGCGCTGGTGGCTGCGCTCGTGTCCGTCGGGGGGGCCGCCGCATGATGCCGCCGGGCCCGGCCGTCGCGCCGGAGGACTGGGTGGCCACCGTCGAGGAGTGCCTGGGTCGGGGCTTCGTCATGCTCGACCTTCTCACCGCGGTCGACCGCGGTGACGCCCTCGAGGTCGTCCTCCACCTCCTTCGCCCGGACGATGCCTCCGGTGAGTTCCGGCACACGGTCGTGACCGGTCCCCGGCTGGCCTCGCTGACCGCGGTGATGCCCGCGGCGGCCTGGCACGAGCGGGAGATCCGCGAGATGTTCGGCCTGGAGTTCGACGGCCTCGCCGACCCGCGGCCACTGCTCCTTCAGGACGGCGCCCCGGACCATCCGCTGCGGAAGTCCACGCCGCTCCCCGCGCGCGTGGAGACGCCCTGGCCGGGCGCGAGCGGGGAGTCCGGCGGCCGGTCGCGCCGCGTGCCCGGTGTCCCGTCCGCGTGGTCACAGGGCGAGCGGTCGCCGGTTGAGGGGGTCACGTGAACGCCATCCCTGAGGGCGCGCGCGGATTCATCACGCTGGACGCCGCCGCGTGCACGTCCTGCATGATCTGCGTGCGCGAGTGCCCGGACTGGTGCATCGAGATCGACAGCCATACCGAGCAGGTGAGCGAGCCGGGCGCGCGCAGGCCGCGGAGCGTCGCCGTACTGGATCGATTCACCATCGACTGGTCGCTGTGCATGTACTGCGGGATCTGCGTGGAGGTGTGCCCCTTCGACGCCTTGCACTGGTCGTCGGCGTACGACTATCCCGCCCGGGAGCGCCGGGAACTGCGGCACGGCATCGACGATCTTGGTCTTCCCCCCGCAGGGTCATCGGAGTTCACTGCCTGACCGGTCACCGGGTCCAAGGGCCCTGGTGTGCGCCTCATGAGCCGCGGGACATTGGTCGCGGAGGTGTTGTCATGACCTGGGTTCTGTACGTTGACGTGGCGGTCGGCCTCGCGCTCGCGGTCGGGCTCCTGACCGCATCGGTGATCGCCGGCCGTGAGCCGGTGGTGCACCCGGTGGTGTGGGCGCTGGGCCTCGGATTCCTGGTCCTGCGGGCACTCTTCTCGCTGAGTATCGGAATCGGCGTACTCGTGTCGACGGATGCGACGTGGGCCTTCGCCATCGGGGCCTTGGCGCTCGCACTCATCATCCCGTCGGCTGTCCTCCGCCCGCGGTGGGCCGGGATCGTGCTGCTGGTCACCGCGGTGGTGCAACCGGCGCTGCTCTTCGTGCTAGGGCGCCTCTCGGGCCTCGCCGAGCAGGAGTTCCCGGTGGAGGCCATGCTCGGCTTCTACAGCCTCACGGTGGCGATCATCGGCGGCGTCCTCATCGCGGCCACGCTGGGCCATCGCAAGGGCCAGTCGGTGCCCGATTCTTTGGGCGAAAACGCTCACCCGGTGAGCGAATCCGCCCAAAGAACGGTGTCGACGGGGACGGAGAGCGGCGTCAGCGGTAGTTGACGAACTGGACGGGGAAGTCCAGGTCGGCGTCCTTGACGAGTTGGATGACGGCCTGCAGGTCGTCCCGGCTCGGGCTGGAGACGCGAAGTTCATCGCCCTGGACCTGGGTCTTGACCTTCTTGGGACCTTCGTCGCGGATGAGTTTGGCGAGTTTCTTCGCCTGCTCCTGGTTGATGCCTTCCTTGAGCTGGCAGGTGATCTTGTGCAGGCGTCCTGACGCTCGCGCATCCCCGGCATTGAGGATCTTGAGGCTGATACCTCGCTTGACGAGCTTCTCCTTGAGGACCTCGAGTGCGGCCTTGACTCGATCCTCGGTCTCGGCCTCGAGTTCGATGGTCATCTCGCCCTTGAACTCCACCTTGGCGCCAGTGCCCTTGAAGTCGAAGCGCTGGGCGAGTTCCTTCGCGGCTTGATTCACGGCGTTGTCGACCTCCGCGCGGTCGATCTTGGAGACGATGTCGAAACTGTTGTCGGCCATGGTGGCCATTCTGGCGCATGGGAGACGTCGCGCATCGGCCAGGAGGGACGGCGGCCCCCTGGTCGGAGGCGATCAGCTGAGGTAGGCCTTCATGCGTTCCGCGGCCAGGGAGATGGCCCGCTGGGGCGCCAGCCGTGACAGCCGGTCGAGCATGTGCGTGTCCCTACCGACGAGGACCCGGAAGGTGCCCTTCTGCACCGCTTCCACGATGGCTGTTGCCACCTCGGGAGCGGTGAGGATCTTCGGCATCTTGTCCGCCGGGATCCGCGGGGGCTCCACGCCGGAGTTCTCCGCGATGTGGGTGGCCGTGCCACCGGGGAACACGAGCGTGACCGCGACGTTGGAGTCACGAAGCTCGGCGTAGAGGGCCTCGGTGAGCAGGCGTACGGCGCCCTTGCTGGCGCCGTACATGCTCTGCCCCGGCACGGGCACGAGTGCGCCCATGCTCGCGACATTGACAAGGCAGGCCTCGGGGCGCTTCTCGAGCAGCGGCAGGAAGGCGAGATCCATGTAGAGCGTGCCCCAGAAGTTCACCGCCATGATCCGCTCTATCTCATCCATGGTCATCTGGTCGAGGTAGACGAAGCGCTGGATGATGCCGGCGATGCACATGAGTCCGTCCACTTGCCCGTGCCCGTCGATCACCTGCTGTGGGAGGGCCGCCACGGCCGCTCGGTCGGTGATGTCGAGGACGTGGGTGGTGAGACGGTTCGGTGGCGCCGCGGCCAGGGCGACGGTCTCGGCGAGGCCCTCCTCGCGCAGGTCCGCGGCCGCCACCCGGGCCCCGCGGGACAGCAGGTCCAGCGTCACGGCCTGTCCGATGCCGCTGCCGGCCCCGGTCACCACGAACACCCGATCCCTGATGCGCATGCGCCTCTCCTCTCGAAGTCGTGGCGCTTCAAGGCTAGGACAGTGCGGCGAGGCCCAACGGCGCATTGCCGGTCAAGGTCCGGTCGGGGAGCATGGGGCGCGTGGCTCGCGCGATCCTGTTCGACCTCGATCGAACGCTGGTGGACCTGCAGAACTACACCGACTACGCCGCGGCGCTGGACGACCTGCGCGCGCTGCTGGACGGCTGGGCGGAGTTCACGGTTCTCGACGCGGACTGGGACGCTCCGACGCTGGAGTGCATGGCGATCCTCGTCGCGCTCGCGGGTGATCCGCGATGGGATGCCGCGTCGGCTGCTGTCGCTCGACATGAGTTCGCGGCGATACCCGCGTCGCACGCGATGCCCGGTCTCGCGGAGGCGGCCGACCTTGCGCGGACTACGCCGTACGCGGTGGTGACGCTGCTGCCACCCGATGTCGCGCGCGGGGCGCTGGAGCATCACGGCTTCCCGGTGGACGTCATCGTCGGCCGCGATCCGGCGATCCGCGCCAAGCCGCACGGCGATGGGCTCGTGGTGGCCGCGCATCGGATCGGGGTGCCGGTGGGGGAGTGCGTGATGATCGGCGACTCCTCCTGGGACGCCGCGGCAGCCGCGGATGCGGGGGCCGGGTTCATCGGGGTGCCGGCGACGCCAGGGGCGTTCGGGCCGGAGGTCGAGGTGGCGGGCGGCCTCGTGGAGGCAGTACGCCGGATCTTGGGATAGGCGGTGGAGTACATGCGCCACCCTTCGATCGCAGACGGGCGATCCGCCTCCCGCTGCGGCCGTTGCCCGCGGTCGGCCCCTGACGGTGCTGCCGCGGCCCAGGCCACTAGGCTGGGCGGCCCGGCAGGTTGCCCGAGCGGCCAATGGGAGCGGACTGTAAATCCGTCGGTGAAAGCCTACGCAGGTTCGAATCCTGCACCTGCCACGCACTGCACATGCTCAACCCATGTCAGGCAACACACCTGCTCCACCCGGCGCCGCACCGTGCGCGCGACCAATCGACCGAAGGGGGTCCCATGCGCTTCACCCTTGCTCTTCGTATGTCCATCGCGGGTGCCGCTGCTGCGGCCCTCCTCCTCGCTCCCGCGGCCGCGACGGCCGCTCCCGCGGGTGACAGCGGCGGCCACGTCGCCGAGGTGCTCGTCGGCAAGTGGGTCGGCAGCTTCCACGGCTACCTGGACGGCGTCTACATGGAGGGCCGGGAGAAGATCATCGTCACCGAGGCCCGTGGCAACGCCGCCCTCGGCACCTGGCAGTACAAGATGTCTGGCGGCTCCTGGTCCGCGCCGCAGCCGGCGTCCTTCATCGTCTCGGTCAACGAGGAGGGGACGGGATACGAGATCAACGGCGCCGATGCCAACGGGACCTACGACGGGGAGCTGACGTCGGGCGGCAAGCTGATCATGGACTACTCGGGCAGCATGCCCACGATCCAGTCCTTGCGCTTCGTCCTGCGCAAGCGCTGACCGCGCACCGACGCTGTGACGAGGCGCGCCGTGGCCGACCCCCCGGGGATCGACACGGCGCGCCTCGCCGCATTCCTGGAGAGCGCGTCGCCCGGGCTCTCCGACGGGCCGCTCGCGGCCGAACTCATCGAGGGAGGCCGCTCGAACCTCACCTACGTCGTCACCGACGGCGCGACCCGCTTCGTGGTCCGCCGCCCTCCCCTGGGACACGTCCTCGAGACCGCGCACGACATGTCCCGGGAGTACCGCGTCATCAGCGCCTTGGCGAACACCCCGGTACCGGTCCCCGCGACCTACGTCCTGTGCGAGGACGCCGAGGTCATCGGGGCGCCGTTCTACGTCATGGAGTGGGTGGCGGGCACGCCCTATCGCAGCGCGGCAGACCTCGAGGCCCTCGGCCGCGAGGGCATCGCCGAGGTGTCACGGCGCATGATCGAGACGCTTGCGACCCTGCACTCGGTCGACCCCGCGTCAGTCGGGCTCGAGGACTTCGGCCGACCGCAGGGGTTCCTGGAGCGCCAGGTGCGGCGGTGGACCAGGCAGTTGGAATCCTCGCACAGCCGCGACCTGGCCGGTGCCGACGAGCTCATCGACCTGCTCCGCCAACGCCTCCCCGAGGAGCAGCCACCCGCGATCGTCCACGGCGACTACCGCCTGGACAACCTCCTCGTCGACGAGGACAACCGCGTGGCCGCTGTCCTCGACTGGGAGATGGCCACGCTGGGCGACCCGCTCACCGACCTCGGCCTGCTCCTCGTCTACCAGCGCCTCACGCGCATGGGCACGGCGCTGGGCAACGCCGCCGACGCGCCTGGCTTCCTGACCGAGGAGCAGATGCTCGCGGTGTACCGCGAGGTCAGCGGGCGCGACCTCGCGGACATGGGCTTCTACATCGGCCTGGCGTCGTTCAAGCTGGCCGTGATTCTCGAGGGGATCCACTACCGGTTCTCCCAGGGCCAGACCGTGGGGGCGGGCTTCGACGCCATCGGGTCGGCCGTGGAGCCGCTCCTCGCATCCGGCATCGCGGCGCTGCGTTCCGGCGTAGCGTGAGCTGAGGGCGTCGTCGAGGAGGGCACATGAGCGAGGTACGAGCGGCCGTGCTGACGGCACCGGGGTCGTACGAGGTGCAGTCCTTCCCCTGGCCGTCCCTGGAGGACGGCGCGGCGCTGATGCAGATGGAGATGTCGGGCATCTGCGGCACCGACAAGCACACCTACATGGGCGAGACCAAGCAGTACGCCGGCACGCCGGCCGAGACGACGACGCCGTTCCCCATCATCCAGGGGCACGAGAATGTCGGCATCATCTCCGAACTCGGCCGCGGGGCCGCGGAGGGCCTGGAATTCCACGGCCGCCCGCTCAAGGTCGGCGACCGCGTCACCATGTGCCCCGACGTCGTGTGCGGGCGATGCCACGAGTGCAAGCACGTCATGGGGTACGTCTGGTGCGAGAACGTCCGCTGCTACGGCAACTCGCTCTCCTC
>JAPOJD010000180.1 GCA_029978585.1 Actinomycetota bacterium | reverse complement strand
CCTGACAGCCCGATGCGCCAAAGGCGTTGAGTGGCTGGTGGTGGCGCGCGACACGCCGCGGAGAGTGACACCACCCGCCACTCAACGGAAGAGGATCGGGGCATGACCTGGCCCACGCCGTACGTCGCGGTGATCTTCACGACCCAGCGCTCGTCCGATCTCGACGGCTACGCCGAGATGTCCGCCCGCATGGACGAACTCGCCCGCCTGCAGCCCGGCTTCCTCGGCGTGGACTCGGTGTCGACCGAAGACCGCGGGATCACCGTGTCCTACTGGGTCGATGAAGCCGCATCGCTGGCGTGGCGCGCGGTCGCGGAACACCAGATCGCCCAGCAGATCGGGCGCGAGCGGTGGTACGACGCCTACGACCTTAGGGTCGCCACCGTGACGCGGGGGCACCACTTCGACCGACGCCAATAGCCGTTCTTCGGGCGAAAGCGCTCACCCGGTGCGCGAAACCGCCCGAAGAACGCCGTTCAGTCGAAGATCGGGTCGACCGTGCGCGTGCGCTTCAACTCGAAGAAGCCGGGCGTGCCCGCCACCAGCAGCGTGCCGTCCCACAGCCGCCCGGCCGCCTCGCCCTTGGGCGCCGGGGTCACCACCGGTCCGAAGAAGGCAACGCGCTCGCCATCCGCGCCCGGAACAGCGATGACCGGCGTACCCACGTCCTGCCCCACCAGGGAGATGCCCTCATCGTGACTGGCGCGCAAGGCCCCATCGAACTCGTCGGACGTCCCCGCCGCGATGAGCGACTCGTCGAGGTCCAGCGCGCGCACGGACTCCGCGACGGCCGCCTCCCAGTCCTGCTGGCCACCGGGATGGATGCGCGTGCCCATCTCGGTGTAGAGCCGGCCGACCACATCGTCGCCGTACTGCTGCTGCGCGGCCACGATGGTGCGAACCGGGCCCCACGCCCGGTCCATCATGGCGAGGTACTCCTCAGGGAGGTCCCGCCCCTCGTTGAGCACCGCCAGGGACATCACATGCCAGTGCACCTCCACGGGGCGAACCTTCTCCACCTCGAGCATCCATCGCGAGGTCATCCAGGCCCACGGGCACAGGGGGTCGAACCAGAAGTCAGCGGTGACGGTCATGGGCCCGACCGTAGTGCAGCCGGCCGGTGCACGCCGTGCCAGGATGACCCGCGTGACCGTCCAGACGAAGCTCAATGTGACTCGCGCCGAGGCTGCCGAGCGCGCCGCCAGAATCTCGGTCGACGGATACGACGTCGCCCTCGATCTCACCACCGGCCCTGAGCGATTCGGGTCCATCACGACCGCGGTGTTCCGGTGCTCGCAGCCGGGAACGTCCACGTGGATCGACCTGGTGGCGCCCGAGGTGACAGCGGTCAACCTCAACGGAGTGGCCCTCGACCCCGCCGACGTCTTCGACGGCTCCCGCATCCGGCTGGACGACCTTCAGGCCGAGAACGTCCTCATCGTGCATGCCCAGTGCCAGTACATGAACACCGGCGAGGGACTGCACCGTTTCGTCGATCCGGTCGACGACGAGGTGTACCTCTACACCCAGTTCGAGTCCGCGGATGCGCGACGCGTCTACGCCTGCTTCGAGCAGCCCGACCTCAAGGCATCGTTCACCCTCCATGTCACAGGGCCGGACCACTGGAAGGTCGTGAGCAACGCACCGACCCCCGAGCCCGTCGCACTCGGCCAAGGCGTGGCCCGCTGGGACTTCCCCGCCACCCCGCGGATGTCGACGTACATCACCGCGCTGGTCGCCGGCCCCTACTCCGCGGTGTTCGACTCCTATGACGGCCCGCACGGCAGCTACCCCCTCGGGCTGTACTGCCGCGCGTCCCTCGCGGAGTTCCTCGATCCCGACGACATCTTCCTGCTCACCAAGCAGGGGTTCGCGTTCTTCGAGGAGGCATTCGGCACCCCCTACGCCTTCGGGAAGTACGACCAGCTCTTCGTGCCGGAATTCAATGCGGGAGCGATGGAGAACGCCGGCTGCGTCACCTTCCGCGAGGACTACGTCTTCCGCTCCCGGGTCACGGATGCGGCGTACGAGCAGCGTGCCAACACGATCCTGCATGAGATGGCGCACATGTGGTTCGGCGACCTTGTCACCATGTCGTGGTGGGACGACCTGTGGCTCAACGAGTCGTTCGCCGAGTGGGCATCGCATTACGCCAATGTCCGGGCGACCCGCTACAGCGATGCTTGGACGACGTTCTCCAACCTGCGCAAGGCTTGGGCCTACCGCCAGGACCAGCTGCCGTCGACGCACCCGATTGCGGCGGACATGGTGGACCTCGATGCCGTTCAGGTGAACTTCGACGGCATCACCTATGCGAAGGGCGCATCCGCGCTGCGGCAGCTCGTCGCGTGGGTGGGCGAGGAGGAGTTCGTCCGCGGGATCACCAACTACTTCACCAAGTACGCATGGGGCAACACCCGGCTGGCCGACCTACTTGCCGAGCTGGAGGCATCGTCGGGGCGTGACCTCAGCGGGTGGACCGAGGAGTGGTTGCAGACGTCGGGGGTCAACCTGCTGCGCCCCATCGTGGAGGTGTCTGACGACGGCACGATCACGCGAGTCGCGATCGTGCAGGAGCCGCCCAGCGCCCCGGAGGGCGTGAGCCCGACATTGCGCTCCCATCGCGTCGGAGTGGGGCTCTACGACGTCGATGGAGACGGGCTGGTCCTTCGGGAGCGCCGCGAACTGGACGTGGTGGGCCCTCTCACCGAGATCCCCGAGCTCACCGGCGTGCGCACCCCCGACCTGCTCCTTCTCAATGACGGTGACCTCACCTACGCCAAGATCCGCCTGGACGACCGCTCGTGGCGTACCGCGGTCGAGCGCATCGGTGGCCTGGACGACTCCCTGGCCCGCGCGCTGCTGTGGGGCGCGGCCTGGGACATGGTGCGCGATGCCGAGGTGCCCACCGGCGAGTACGTCGACCTCGTGCTAGCGGGACTTCCCGACGAGTCGGACATCGGGGCCGTGCAGGCCCTGCTCCAGCGCGCCAAGTTGGCGATCGACCTGTACGCCGATCCCGCGCACCGCGACGCCTACCGTGATCGCTTGGCCCGGGGCCTCGACGTACTCATGCGCGAAGCAGAGCCCGGCTCGGACCGCCAGCTCGCGTTCGTGCGCGCGTTCGTGGCGAACGCCCAGGGCGACGAGCAGCTCGGCGTGGTTGCCGGCCTGCTGTCGGGGAACGTCGTACTCGATGGGCTTGCGGTCGACACCGACCTGCGCTGGACGCTCCTGCAGCGACTGGCGGCCACGGGGCGAGCGGAGATCGACGCCATCAATGCTGAGCTTGCCCGCGACGACACGGCAACGGGCCGACGCCAGGCTGCGCTCGCCCGCGCGGCACGCCCCTCGCCCGAGGCGAAGGAAATGGCGTGGGCGGAGGCGATGGAGCGGATGGACGTGAGCAACGCGATCATCGAGGCGACGGTCGCGGGCTTCGTTCAGCCGGACCAGGCGAACCTCCTGCTGCCCTTCCGCGACCAGTACTTCGCGGAGATCTCCGATGCCTGGGACGCTCACTCCATGGAGATCGCCCAGACCCTGGCCATCGGGCTGTACCCGGCACTCATCGTGGACGAGGACACCGTGGCGAAGTCGGATGCATTCCTGGCCCGCGACGATCTCAACCCGTCGCTGCGCCGCCTGGTGGCCGAGGGCCGCGACGGCGTCGTTCGCGCCCTCCGCGCCCGCGCCCGCGACGCCTAGCCAACGACCCCACGCCGTTTGGGGTTCGTAATTCAGGGTCGAAGGAGCGCATTCGAAAACTCTCACGGACCTAAACCGCGCTGGGGG
>JAPOJD010000257.1 GCA_029978585.1 Actinomycetota bacterium | reverse complement strand
TCCGGCAGGTGTCCGAGGCGATCGGCTCGAATGGATCGACGTCGATGGGGTCGGTGTGCGCCTCGACCATGTCGCTCATGGCCGCCGGTGTGCCGCTCAAGGCGCCCGTCGCCGGCATCGCGATGGGGCTCATCAGCGGTGACGTCGATGGCCGCACGGAGTACGTCACCCTCACCGACATCCTGGGCGTGGAGGACGGCTTCGGCGACATGGACTTCAAGGTTGCGGGCACCCGGGACTTCATCACCGCCCTGCAGCTGGATACCAAGCTCGACGGTATCCCCGCCTCCGTCCTCGCAGGCGCGCTCGACCAGGCCCGCGAGGCGCGGATGACGATCCTCGAGGTGATGGGCGAGGCGATCGACAGCCCCGGCGAGATGAGCCTGTACGCGCCGCGGATCATCACCGTGAAGATCCCCGTCGACAAGATCGGCGAGGTGATCGGGCCGAAGGGCAAGATCATCAACCAGATCCAGGAGGACACCGGCGCGGACATCACCATCGAGGACGATGGCACGATCTACATCGGTGCCTCCGACGGAGTTGCCGCAGAGGCGGCGCGGTCCAAGATCAACGCCATCGCCAACCCGACCATGCCGGAGGTGGGCGAGCGCTACCTCGGCACCGTGGTGAAGACCACGAACTTCGGGGCGTTCGTGTCGCTGGTGCCCGGTCGTGACGGGCTGCTGCACATCTCCGAGATCAAGAAGCTCGCCCCGGGCAAGAAGCGCCTGGAGACGGTGGAGGAAGTCCTCAACGTCGGCGACAAGGTGCAGGTGGAGATCAAGGAGGTCGACCCGCGCGGGAAGCTCTCCCTGATCCCGGTGATCGAGGGCGAGGCCGCCGCGGAGACCGTGGACGCCTGATCGCGCCCGTGACCACCCGCCGTGCACTGACGCGGACCCTGCTGGAGGGGACCGACGGCGCTGTCGTGCGCCGCACGGTCCTCCCCAGCGGGCTTCGGATCATCACGGAGTACGTCCCCGGGGTCCGCTCGGTGTCCTTCGGGGTGTGGGTCGGCGTGGGGTCTCGCGACGAGACACCGGCGCAGACCGGTGCCGCGCACTTCCTGGAGCACCTCCTCTTCAAGGGCACCACGACGCGCTCCGCGTGGGAGATCTCGTCCGCGGTCGAGGCCGTCGGCGGCGAGATGAACGCCTTCACGACGAAGGAGTACACCTGCTACTACGCGCGTGTCCTGGACACCGATACCCGCATCGCCGTCGACGTCGTGTGCGACCTGGTGACCAGGGGTCTTCTCGCAGCTGACGACATCGAATCCGAACGTGCGGTCATCCTCGAGGAGATCGCAATGAACGACGACGACGCGGCGGATGCCGTCCATGACGTCTTCATGCGAGCCCTCTATGGCGCCTCGCCCCTGGGGCGTCCCATCCTCGGGACGCAGGAGTCCCTCGAGGGGCTGTCTCCGCGCGGCATCCGTGGCTTCTACCGCCGGCACTACGTCCCGTCCCAGATGGTGGTCGCGGCAGCCGGATCGGTCGATCACGACGAGATAGTGCGGCTGGTGCGCGAGGCGTTCGGGGA
>JAPOJD010000171.1 GCA_029978585.1 Actinomycetota bacterium | reverse complement strand
GCCGCCCCGGGGCCCCCGCGCGTCCTGCCGGCCGCGGCGGCTTCGGCGCGCCCGCGGGCACCGGCACGGGAGCACCCGCGGGAGGACGTGGTGGGTTCGGACCTCCGGCCGGAGGACGTGGCGGCCCGGGCGGTCGCGGTGGCGCGGCCGGCGCCTTCGGCCGCCCCGGTGGGCGTCCGACCCGCGGCCGGAAGTCCAAGCGGGCCAAGCGCCAGGAATTCGACAACATGCAGGCGCCCACGATCGGCGGCGTACGCCTCCCGCGCGGCAACGGTGCCGTGGTCCGGCTCCCGCGCGGAGCCAGTCTCACCGACTTCGCCGAGAAGATCGATGCCAGCCCCGCCGACCTGGTGACGGTGCTGTTCAAGCTCGGCGAGATGGTCACCGCCACGCAGTCGGTGGACGATGACACGCTGCGCCTTCTCGGCTCGGAATTGGACTTCGACGTCCAGGTCGTGTCGCCAGAGGACGAGGACCGTGAACTCCTGGAGTCCTTCGACCTCGACTTCGGCGAGGATGCCGGCGACGAGGGCGATCTGCTCGCTCGACCGCCGGTGGTGACCGTCATGGGTCACGTCGACCATGGCAAGACGAAACTCCTCGACGCGATCCGCAAGACCAACGTGGTCGCCGGCGAGGCCGGGGGGATCACCCAGCACATCGGTGCCTACCAGGTGGTCGCACACCCCGGTGCCGATGAGCGCCCCATCACCTTCATCGACACTCCCGGCCACGAGGCGTTCACGGCCATGCGTGCCCGCGGTGCCCAGGTCACGGATATCGCGGTGCTCGTTGTCGCGGCCGACGATGGCGTCAAGCCGCAGACCATCGAGGCCCTGAACCACGCGCAGGCCGCCGAGGTTCCCATCGTCGTCGCCGTCAACAAGGTCGACAAGGAGGGTGCTGACCCGAGCAAGGTTCGCGGGCAGCTGACCGAGTACGGCCTGGTCGCGGAGGAGTACGGCGGCGAGACGATGTTCGTCGATGTCTCGGCCGTGCAGGGGACCGGGCTCGACGACCTGCTCGAGGCGATCCTGCTCACAGCCGACGCGGCGCTGGACCTCAGGGCCAACCCGTCGCAGGATGCCCAGGGCGTGGCCATCGAGGCGCACCTGGACCGCGGTCGCGGCCCGGTGGCGACCGTCCTGGTCCAGCGGGGGACGCTGCGGCCCGGCGACTCCATCGTGGCCGGCGACGCCTACGGCCGCGTGCGCGCCATGCTCGACGAGAACGGCGATCCGGTGGAGCAGGCACTGCCCTCGCGACCGGTCCAGGTCCTCGGCCTGACCTCAGTGCCGGGAGCCGGCGACACGTTCCTCGTCGTGAGCGAGGACCGCATCGCGCGGCAGATCGCCCAGACGCGCCAGGCGCGTGAGCGCAATGCGCAACTCGCCAAGTCGAGGGCCCGGCGCACGCTGGAGGACTTCCTCAAGAGCATCGAGGAAGGCGAGCAGCGCGAGCTGAACCTGATCCTCAAGGGCGACGTGTCCGGGTCCGTGGAGGCGCTGGAGGACGCCCTCGTGAAGATCGAGGTCGGCGACGACGTGTCCCTGCGGGTGATCCACCGTGGAGTCGGCGCCATCACCAAGAGCGACGTCACCCTGGCGAGTGCCTCGGATGCGGTGGTCGTCGGATTCAATGTCCGGCCCGAAGGCAAGGTGGCCGAGTACGCCGCGCAGGAGGGCGTCGACGTCCGCTTCTACTCGGTGATCTACCAGGCCATCGAGGAGGTGGAGGCGGCCCTGCGCGGGATGCTCAAGCCGGAGTTCGAGGAGGTCCAGCTCGGCACGGCGGAGGTCCGGGAGGTCTTCAAGTCATCCAAGTTCGGCACCATCGCGGGCTGCCTGGTGCGCTCGGGGGAGATCCGCCGCAATACCAAGGCGCGTCTGGTGCGGGACGGGACCGTGGTCGCCAACGACCTCGGCATCGCCACCCTGCGCCGCTTCAAGGACGATGTCACGGAGGTGCGCGAGGGATTCGAGTGCGGCATCAATCTCGGCTCCTACCAGGACGTCAAGGTCGATGACGTGATCGAGACCTACGAAATGCGCGAGAAGGCGCGCTCCTAGCCGCCGTCCCGCGTCCGGAACGAGCCAGACCGCGATGTTCGTGGCCACGTGCGAGATCGACCTCCTCCTGGGGGACGTCCACTCGCTGAAGGAGAAGCGTGCCGTGGTGCGCCCGATCATCGGCGAGTTGCGGCGGCGGTTCGACGTTGCCGTGGCCGAGACGGGCCACCAGGATCTGCATCGCAGGGCCCAGATCACGGCGGCGGCCGTGTCCTCCACGGCAGGGCATGCGCAGGACACCGTGGGGGCATGCGAGGCGTGGGTGGCGGACAGGCCCGAGGTGACGGTCACCGAGGTGCGCCGACGGGTGTTCGGCGGACATGACGAAGGGGTGGAGTGATGGCTTCGCAGGCGCGCGCCCGCAAGCTCGCGGATCGGGTCCGGGAGATCGTCGCCGAGACGCTCGAGCACCGGATCAAGGATCCCCGCCTGGGCTTCGTCACGATCACCGACGCTCGGGTGACCGCAGACCTGCGCGACGCGACCGTGTTCTACACCGTCCTCGGAGAGGACGAGGAACGTGCCTCGACCGCGGCGGCCCTGGAGTCGGCCAAGGGCGTGCTGCGCACCGAGGTGGGCCGCCAGACCGGGATCAAGCACACGCCCTCCCTCACGTTCGTGCTCGACGCCCTTCCGGACAATGCACGCCATCTCGACGACCTGCTCCGCGCTGCGGCCGAGTCCGATGCCGCCGTGCACGCGCGCGCTGCGGGCGCGGCGTACGCCGGGGACGCCGACCCGTACCGTCACCGTGGCGATGACGAGGCGGAGCCCGGCGAGCAGCCCAGTGACGGGCAGCCCAGTGACGGGCAGCCGGGCCGCGACCAACTCGGCGGCGAGCACCCCGGCGGGACTCCCTAGCGCATGTCCGCGGCGTACGGAGTCCTCGTCGTCGACAAGCCGACCGGGTGCACCTCGCATGACGTCGTCAGCCGGGCACGCCGGGCCCGCGGCCTGCGCCGGGTCGGGCACGCCGGAACCCTCGATCCCGATGCGTCCGGGGTCCTCGTGCTGGGGTTCGGGCCGGCGACCCGACTCCTGGGCTACCTCTCCGGCGCCGACAAGGACTACGACACCACCATCGTGCTGGGTGCCTCGACGACCACCGACGATGCCGCCGGCGAGGCGGTGGCGCGCGCGGATGCGTCAGGGCTTGACCTGGGCGCGGTCGGCGAGGCAGCAGCGCGGCTGACGGGGGACATCCTGCAGCGGCCCAGTGCCGTAAGCGCCGTGAAGGTGTCGGGCAAGCGAGCCTACGAACGGGTGCGATCCGGCGAGGACGTCGTCTTGGAGCCACGGCCGGTGCACGTGGAGCGATTCGAGGTCCTGGAGTTGGCGCCCGTGAACGAGGACCGCTCGCTCGTGGCCGTTCGGGCGCACGTGACCTGCTCGTCCGGAACCTACGTGCGGGCCCTGGCGCGCGACCTAGGCGCCGACCTGGGCGTAGGCGGGCACGTGCAGGTCCTGCGCCGCACCCGGTCGGGAGCCTTCACCGAGTCGGAGGCCGTCGGGCTGGACGCGATGGCGGATGCCCCGCTGGTCGCGCCCGCGGTTGCCGCCCGCCGCTCGCTCCCGTCGGCGGACGTGCCCCCGGGCGACGCGGCGCTCATCCGCCAGGGCGTGCAGTTGGCGTGGCCGGGCCCCGACATGCCGGTGGTCGCCCTGCTCTGCGGGGACGATCTGGTCGCGCTGGCCCACTGCTCCGACGGGCGCCTGCGCTACCTGGCTGTGTTCCCGCCGTCCTAGGGCCCCGGCGGATGGTCGACGGACGGCAACGGCGTGCTCCGCGCGAGCGTGCCCAGCGCGGTGTCCGGGGAGAGATCCTCCGCGAGGATGCGCGCCCACTCCCGGCAGACCGCGTCGAGCGGGAAGGAAGCTTCGACCTGTGCCCGCGCCAGAGCGGACTC
>JAPOJD010000199.1 GCA_029978585.1 Actinomycetota bacterium | reverse complement strand
CGCTTCCCCCGCAGCCGCGCGCCCTGCTGCCGATCGACGACACCGCTCCCCGGCCCTGGCCGTCCAATGAGGGCTCCCCGATCGGTCCGGCCTGCAATGCGCCTGCCGTGACGGAGCGGGAGCTGTACACGCCCCGACAGACGCGCGACGCCTACGGCACGGCGCAGGTACTCAAGGAGGGGGTCCGCGGTGCGTCGGCGCGAGTCGCGATCGTGTCCCTCGGCGGGGGATTCTCCGACGCCGACCTCACGGCGTTCGCCGACTGCTTCGGTGTCGCCCTACCCCGGATCGCCGTGCGGTTGGGCACCGGGGTGCCGAGGGAGATCGTGTCGGACTCCCCCGAGACGCACCTAGACCTGCAGACGGTGATGGGCGCCCTCGCCGATGCCCGGCGCATCGACCTCATGCAGGAGGTCAACGACGACTACAGCGTCGGCATGCTGAATGGCTTCGCTGAGGCGCTCAATCGCAACGGCAAGGCGACGGCCTCTCCGGATGCGGTGTCACTGTCCTACGACGGGTGCGAACTCGAGATGACCGACGCGTTCCAGGACGGGGTATCGGGCCTGCCCACGCTGCCGATGCTCGAGGACGTCTTCGCGATGTCCGGCCTGGTCGGGACATCCCTGTTCATCGCATCGGGCGATGCGGGCTCCTCGCTGTGCCAGATCATCGGCTACTTCAGCACGGCGAAGGGTACGGTCAGCTACCCCGGTTCCACCCCCTGGGCCACGGTCGTCGGCGGCACGCGGCTGCGGCTGGGCGAGGGCAACGTGCGCACCCGTGAGGTGGCCTGGAACGACGTCGTCTACGGCCTGGCGGGGGCCGGCACCGGCGGCTACAGCTCGCTCTTCGGCAAGCCGTGGTACCAGCCGGGGACGTTCGTCACCAACCGCCGCACCGTGCCCGACCTCGCGGTGCTCGCCGCGGTCTACCCGGGCTGGCCCCTGTGGTACGCCGGCGCCGTTCAGTCCATCGGCGGCACGAGCGGGTCGAGCCCGTTCACGGCGGCGAACATCGCCCTGCTCTCGGCGCGTGAGCGCGCCCACGGCAGGCCGGGCATCGGGTTCGCGAACCCGTGGCTGTACTCGCTGGGCTCGGGTGCGTTCTACGACGTGCGGATCGGGAACAACCAGGTCCCCGTGACTGTCCCCGGCGAATTCGTCAACGTCCCCGCCTGCTGCCAGGCCATTGCGGGCTTCGACCTCGTGTCGGGTCTCGGGGCACCTCGATTCGAACGATTCCTCGCCGCCCTTGATGGCTAGTTCGAGGGACGCGGGTCCAGCCAGCGGTCCGAGGGCAGTGGGGGCAGCGTGATGTCGACGAAGAACGGCCGGTAGAGCAGCGGATCTTGCGCAAGAAGCATCGGGTCCAGGGAGTTCCTGCTCACCGAGACCACGAGTGAGCGTGCGTCGGCGGGGACGAGGTCGGGGTGCGCCAGCGGCATGTAGCGGACCACCGGGGGATCGTGCGGGACTACGCCCACGGTGACCGCCTCGGCGAAGGGGCCCTGCGGAGCCGAGGCTGGCCACACCGCGAGATCGGTGCCGAGGTCGCCATCCCGCTTGCTCACCGCGTACCAACGTGCCGGGCCGGACGGCTCGCCGGCGCCCCCGGAAATGTCGGCGTCGCCCCGGCGCACAACTGAGAAGGTCTGCGAGACACCGCCCTCCGCGGCGATCACCGGCACGGATCCTGCGGCGCTGCGACTCCACTCACCGCCGTCCCAGTACTGCCAACGGGACACGTCGAGGAGCCTCCCCTGACGTGTGCGCGCGACATGCACCTCCCAGCCGAATGCGTCGGTGGCGGCCGGGTGGCGGGTCCCGTAGACGTACCACCACCCGTCTCCTCCGTCAGCGATGGCCGCGCCCCAGCCGATGCGGGTGCGGGACGATTCGTCGGGGCCGATATCCGTCACCGACCGCAGGACCGGTACGGCTCCCGGCCGGAGATCGAAGATGGCGATAGCGGGGCCGAGGTTGACGAAGCCGAGATCATTGCCGGCCTCCCGGACTCGCTGGGCGGCGACATACAGCCTGCCGGGGCTGGCGATCATGGCGGTGGGCCAGTAGCCCGTGCCGTCGGCACGGTCGGGGATGGCTGCTCCGTCTCCGACGGGCCTGAGCAACCGGCGGCAACTGCCCTCGTCGATCACCATGCTGTTGCGCACGGTCCCTTCCTCGTCACCGACTCGGCGGGTCGTGTCTCCGTACATCCACACGATCCGGCCGTCCTGAAGCCTCAGCGACAGGCCGACATCAGCCCCCACGAAGTGGGGGTCGTGAAAGGACGCGAGTGCGGCGTCGTATCCGGCGGCCCCGGCAGGGGAGTTGAGTGGCGAGCAGTCACCGAGCCGGGTCGTGGCCTCCGTGGGATTGCTCTCCGCGGGTTCCCGATGAAGCGCCAGGGCGACGATGCCGAAGAGCAGGAGGGCGCACACGAGTACGACGGCAGGCCAGCGCCGCGCCATGGGAGCCTCCCGCGTCGACGACACCCGTGCGCTTCGACGCTAGGCAGGGTCCGGTCGCCGGGCAACGCGCTGACCGGTCACCCGGATATCCCTGACCGGGACTAGGGCTCGGTCGTGCCCTCGGAGGAGGTGCCTGACGCCACCTGGACATGGCCGCAGGCGATGCAGGTCTTGCGCTCGGAATCCTCAGGGTCTACCCGGTAGAGGTGGCCGAGCGACCCGCATCCGGAGTCGCCGGTGAGGGAGAGTGACACGACATGATGATCCCATGGTCGACTGGTCGGCACTGTCGTGCTCCCTGCGCGGCCACATCACCTACCGACCGGACGAGCCCGCCCTTGCCGACCGGTTGAGTGCAGCCACCGTCGCCGGGGAGGCGTGGCGCTGCCTGCGCTGCGGTGCCTACGTGGCGGGCCAGCCGCGCGGCCGGGGTCCGGCGGACGAGGCCCCGACGCCGGTACGCGGGCGCGCTCTCCGGGAGCTCATCATCCTGCGGCTCCTCGCGCTCCTGCGCGCGCTCGAAGGCACGGCCTGGCTCATCGCCGGCACCATCCTGGTCCTGTGGCGCAGCCGCGTGCCAGGTGTCATCGAGGCGTTCCGGGAGGCGATCCCCGACCTCGCGCCCGCGATGGCCAACGTCGGGTGGGATATCCAACGGTCATGGCTGGCACGTCTCGCGGACCGACTCGCGGAGGTGACCCCGGACTCGGTCTTCTTCGT
>JAPOJD010000151.1 GCA_029978585.1 Actinomycetota bacterium | reverse complement strand
CGCGTCCGGGTGGTCACGTCCGGGTGCCAGGGCACCATGAGCCGGTACGTGGTCTGGACGGCCGGGCCGCCGTCGTCCATGCTTTCGGCCGTCTCCATCTGCTCGATGTACGCCGGCAGCGCGGCGAGGCCGCTGATGGCGGCGAACGTCTCGGTGCCCTGCCCAAGCGCGTCCACGGTGACCGTGGGGTTCTTGGGGACCACCTGGAGCCGCATCATGCCGTGGGGGACGTGGGCCATCAGCCGATCCCCTTGCCCACCATGGCGCAGATGTTGTCCCAGTAGTCGGAGCGCAGCGGCACGGTGTCGTCGCCGCGGGCGGCGTTGAGCTGCGTGACGCGCGCGCGCACGGCCATGCCGAGCATGGGGTTCACGGTGGCGTCGCCGCACGTCATCGTGAGGATGAGCGGGTACTTCAGGTTCGGAACGTCCAGGTCGGCGTACTGGATGCCGTTGATCGTGACCAGGCCGAGCCCGACGACCTGCTGGAGCGAGTTGGTGCACGTGCACACCGTCACCGGCTGGCGCTCGAGGCGAACCAGCTTCGCCACCCCGTATGGCTGCTCGAGCACGTACTGCGTCCGCGTGACCACGTCCAGGCACCACCCCGTCCGCTCCTCGAGCTCCCGCACGACGGCGTCGTACAGGAGCGCGATGTGCGCGTCGTCCCCGGTGTGGTAGACGCGCGCCGAGTCCTTCAGGCTGCTCGTCGTGATCGGCACGGGCGGTCCTCACAAGCCCCGGGGCGAGGGTGCGTGAACCCTCGCCCCGAGGCCGTTCCGGGGGACTGGATCAGGTGAGCGTGATGCGGAGCGCGGCGACCGCCTTCGGGCGCACGATCTTCGAGTTCACGAAGACCATGCCCTGGAACTTCACCAGGCCGGGGGTGGTCACGTCGTCGCGGAACATCGACACGCCGCCCCACTCGCGGATCGCGAACGCCTCGTTGACGTTGGCGAACATGAGCGGGATGGAGTTGGTGACCGCCGCCGTCTGCCGGCCGGGCGCGTAGGGCGCGATGTAGACCGGGCGTCCCATCAGCATCATCGGCGCGGCCTGCGTGATGCCCGCGTCGTTGCTCGGCACGAACAGCGGAACAGCAGCCGCCGCCGTCGAGATCTTGGCAATGGTGAAGTAGGCGTCCTGGCTCATCACCCAGGCAGCCTGCGCCCAGTACTCCGCGGGCAGCGTCTTGTAGCGCAGCTCCGTGAGGTTGGCGACCGTGAAGGCGCCGTCCCAGCCGGTGCCGCTGCCGTGGGCGGCGGTGACGGTCAGCCCCTTGAAGGCCGCGTCCTGGAGGAACAGGCCCGTCGGCTGGTCGCTGCCGGTGCCGACCGTGTAGCCCGACTCGATGCCGCGGGCGATCTGCTTCTGGAGGTGCGTGATCACCTCGGCCTCGATGTCGAAGTCCGACTGCCGGACCACCCACTGGGTCAGCTCCGACTTCGGCAGGCCGCCGACGGGGTTGAGGTTGATCTCCGTGTGGGTGGAGTCGATGGCCGTGGCCGTCTTGCTGGACTCGGTCGTCCAGAAGCTCGAAGCCGCCGCGTCGGTCTCCAGGTTGTTCCGGCGCAGCGTGACGCTGCCCTTCACGCCCGTGCGGAGGTCGGCGAGGTTGCGGACCACGGTGTTACGGTCGAGGTAGCGGAGGATGCCGGCCTCGTAGATCTTCGGGACGAGGACGCCCGACGAGCTCGAGGTCGTGATGTCGCGCGTCTCGGGCGCGCGTCCGCCGCGGCACCAGCCGAGCCACTGGTCGCGGTACTCGGTCGTGGCCGTCCACTCCTGGTTGCGCTTCTGGCCCTCGGCGACGGCCGACTCCATGGCCGCGTAGGACGCGAAGCGCTCGCGCAGCTGCGACGAGTGCAGCTTCGCCTGGATGTCCTCGATGTCCCGCTTGAGGGGCTCGAGCACGTCCATCAGCTCGCTGCCGCGGGCTTCCTGGTCGGGGGTGAGCGAGTCGTTGGCGAGGATGCCGTTCAGCTCCGCCTGGAGCTTCTCGCGCTTCTCGACGAGCTCGGCCTTCTTCTGGAAAAGTTCGGTCTGCTTCATGAAAGTGCCCTCATCCGCAGGCGTAGCCGGGCGATGCCCGGATGGTGCGTACGAGCCTCGGCCAGCGTCTGCGGGTACGCGGCCATGGACTTCTCCACGACGCTGATCTCCCTGAGATCCACGTCGTGCAACGTTCGTGTGGTTCCGTCCCAGCTCTCGCGCTTCACGTGGAAGCCGAAGCTCATCTCCGTCAGGAGCCCCGCCTCGACCATGGCGCGCACGTCGCGCGCGCGCGTGGTGTCGGGGAGCGTCACCTCGAAGGCAAGGCCCGTGGCGTCCGAGCGCAGCTGGAGCAGCCCGGACGCGGTGTTGGCGAGCAGCTCGCGGCGGTCGTGGCCGACGAGCATGGAGACGTTCCCCTGGAGGGAGCGCTCGAAGGCGCCGGGCGCGACCATCTCGCGGAACGGGCGGCCGCCGTTGATCGAACGGAACGACAGCGGGTGGCTCTGGACGTTGTAGCGCGCCGCGTAGCCGGCGAGCTTGTTGCCGTCGCGCTCGAAGGTCGTGGACCGCAGCTCAAGCATCGGCCTGGTCCTCCCCGTCGTTGTCCGGTCCCGTGGCGGCCGCTGCGCCGCCAGGCATCGTCACCTCGGGCTGGTCCAGCCCGGCGATGGGCGGCAGGCCGAGGCGCCGGCGCGCGTCGTTCGGGGCCATGACGCCCGCGAGGACGAGCTTCGAGAAGGCCATCCCGGCGTCGCGGAGGTTTCCGCGCAGCAGCACGTCCGTGTCGAATCGGAGGTGCTCGCCGGGGGCAAGCAGCTTGCGCTCGATCTCCGCCGACCAGACGGAGGTCCAGAGCGAAAGGCCGCCATCGACGTATGCGCGCGCCGTCTCGGCCTGGCTGGCGAGCGCGCCGCCGCCCTGCTGGAACAGCATCTCGGGCGGCACCATGAAGGCGCGCGCGATCTCCTGCACGGAGAAGCGGCGGCTCTCGAGGTTCGAGGTGCTCGTCTCCTGGCTGATGCGCTCGGCCTTCATCCCCTCGCGGAGGATGAGCGGCCGGCTGGCGCCGTCGGCCTGCGCGTGCATGGTCTGCCATGCGTCGCGGATGGCCTGCACCGCCTGGTCGCTCATGGCGCCGGGGTGCGAGAGGCTGATCTTGCCCGTGCTGCCCGTCTTGACGAGCGCGGAGTGCGCGGCGTCCTGGTCGGCCGCCAGCTGCATGGCCGGCGCGGTCGCGTCGAGCGGCGACACGAACCACGCCGGGAAGTCGAGGTCGGGGTAGGCGCCGATGTGCACCACCTGGTCGGCCGTGAGCTTCACGTCCTTGATCCGGTACTCCACGCCCTCGTCCGTGAACTGGGCGCTCGCGGCGCCGTCCGGGATGGGCTGGAGCTCGGCGACGGTGCCGTCGCTCGAACGGCGGATGAGCGCGAGCCCGTTGCCCGAGGTCAGCGCGCAGCCGGTGACGAACCGACGGAAGTCGAATCCGGACTGCCAGCGGCTGGCCTCGCGGGAAAGCAGCTGCGCGACGGGGTGCCCGTCGATGACCGAGCCGTCCGCCCGCTCGACGCGCACGGGAAGCCTGGCGATGTCAGAAGCCAGGAGCTGCACCGCGCGCACCACCGCCGGGAGCGTGGACGGGTTGACCGTCGCGGCCGTGGTGCCGTTCTGCCACACAACGACGGTGGGCTTGACGGCGAAGATGCGGGAGAACCAGCTCGGCACACTCGCATGGAACGAATGTGCCCCAGAATGTCAATCGGATTTACACAGTTGCACAACTAACCGATGGGACACGCGCTGGCCGCGATGCCGCTCGTCTCGCGCACTTGGTGGTGCTCCATCAGGATGGCCGCCATGTTTCCCGCGACCACGGCGTCGGTGTTGCCGGCCGAGCGGCCCTTCACGGGGCGGATGTTGCCGACGTTGTCCTTCACAAGGCGCACCGCGTTCAGCGCGGCGCGCAGCACGGGATCCTCGTCGTAGAACAGCTGCCGGGACTTCAGGAGGTCGCCCCAGAGCTTCCACGCCGGCGCCATGGTGCGGATCGACTGGTCGAGCGGCACGATGGGCCAGCCGCGGTCGGCCCAGCGCTTCAGGTCGCGCGCCTGCGCCGGGTGCGGATCGACGCCGATCTTCCGCACGTCGAAGCGCCGCATGAGCTGCTCGATCTCGGCCTCCACGATGGTCATGTCGTGGAACTCGCCCGGCATCCGGCGCAGAAACCCCTGCTCGCACCACTGCCCGAGGGGGTTTCGGCACCGCTTCTCGTCGAGCGCCATGTCCATGCCGGCCCACCAGGAGACGTTCCGCGCCCGGATGTTCGGCCCGTCCACGACCATCAGGCACATGGTCGTCAGGTCCAGCTGCGCCCCGTAGCCGCCGCGGGACAGGTCCAGGCCGATCACGGCCGGCTGGCCGCCCAGGCGGGACCACTCGCAGGGCTGCATCTGCCGCTCGAGCACCGACAGGTCCACGTCGGTCGTGGCGATTTCGTGGTAGCGGCAGGCGAGCTGCGTCTCGAACTCGGCGATCTGCTCGGGGTCGCCCGAGGCCAGCATGGTGCGCGCCGAGAGCTCGAGCTGCGTGGGGTCGATGATGGTCCCCAGCCCCGGGTGGGCCTTGGCCCACGCCGCCGGGTCGGCCGCCTGGTCGTCCTGCTCGAGCCCGTAGAGCATCGGCCACCACCCGGCGGGGTACGGGCTGCCGTCGGCGATGGCGCGCTCCAGCGCCTCCCAGTAGCCCCAGATCGGGCGCGTCTTCTGCTCGGGGTCGGGCGTCGTGATCGCCAGCAGCTGGCTGGTGGCGAACTTGGCAAGGCCCGTCAGCAGCCGGCCGAAGGCCTTGTCCATGCGCGCCACCTCGTCGGCGATCACCATGCGGCT
>JAPOJD010000016.1 GCA_029978585.1 Actinomycetota bacterium | reverse complement strand
CAGTACGCGGAGAACGTCGCCGAGTCCTTGCAGAAGGGCATGCGCGTCATCGTGTCGGGCCGCCTCAAGCAGCGCTCGTACGAGACCCGTGAGGGCGAGAAGCGCACCGTTGTGGAGATGGAGGTCGACGACGTCGGCCCCGCCCTGCGCTACGCCACCGCCAAGGTCACGCGCACCCAGCGCGGCGAGGGCGGTGGAGGAGGCTTCGGCGCCCCCGGCGGCGGGGGACCCTCCGAGGACCCCTGGGCCTCCGGCGCCGTGTCCGACGAGCCCCCCTTCTAGACCTTCAGACCATGGCGGAGTGATCCGCCCCCTTCGACTTCAGGAGTTTTCGCATGGCACGTGACAGGGACAGGGACCGCGACAGCAAGTTGCAGCCGACGTCGCGCAAGATGCGCAAGAAGCAGTGCGTGTTCTGCGCCGACGACGCGGCTCCCATCGACTACAAGGACACGGGGATGCTGCGCAAGTACATCTCCGACCGCGGCAAGATCCGCGCCCGCCGGGTGACCGGATGCTGCACCCAGCACCAGCGTGAGATCGCGGTCGCGGTCAAGAACGCCCGCGAGATGGCCCTCCTCCCGTACACCACGGTCGGACGCTAGGAGACGAGATGAAGCTCATCCTCACCCAGGAGGTCGTAGGCCTCGGTGCCCCCGGCGACATCGTGGAGGTCAAGGACGGCTACGGCCGCAACTTCCTCGTCCCCCAGGGCAAGGCGATGCTGTGGACGAAGGGCGGCGAGAAGCAGGTCGTGCAGATCAAGCGCGCCCGCGACTCCCGCGAGATCCGCGACCTCGACCATGCCAAGGAGGTCAAGGAGCAGCTCGAGGCCCTGGTCGTCGTCATCCCGGCGCGGGCCGGGGACAGCGGCCGCCTCTTCGGCTCCATCACCAACGCCGACGTCGTCGCCGCTGTGCGCAAGGCGGGCGGACCACTGCTGGACAAGCGCGCGGTCGAGGTCGGGTCGGTCAAGGCCGTGGGCACCCACAAGGCCAAGGTGCGCGTGCACCACGACGTGACGGCCTCGGTGGCCTTCGAGGTCGTCGCAGACTAGTCGGCTAGGCGGGCGGTACGCCGTTGCGGCGGAGGTCGTCGACGAGTCCTCGTGACGCGCCCTCGATCATGTCGAGGACCTCGTCGAATCCGTTGGCCGCGCCGTAGTACGGATCGGGTACCACCAGGTCCTCGTGACCATGCGCGAGGTGCGCGAGGGAAGGGTCGAACGACCGCAGCATGCGCAGGCGGCCCTCCTCGACGCCGAGCCGACGCAGGTCCTCGTGGTTCGACCAGTCCATGGCGAGCACGAGGTCAGGAGCCCGGCCGGGCTCGAGCCAGGTGGCGTCGATCTGTCGTGCAGCGTGATCGAGGTCGTAGCCGCGAGCCCTCAGGGCCTGCAGCGCGCGGGGGTCCGCGTCGTTGCCCACATGCCACGCCCCGGTCCCGGCCGAGTCCACGGTCACGTCATCGAGATCGGCATCGTGCAGGTGCGCGCGAATCACCGCTTCAGCCATGGGCGAACGGCAGATGTTGCCCATGCAAACCGCGGTGACGCGGTACGTCACGCTCCGACCTCTGCCCAGAAGCGGTCGAAGAGGGCGTGCGACTGCCGCTCCAGGTCTTGCGCTCGCAGGTGCGCTTCGTCGACGTAGGGACGCGACGCTGCCGGGTCGTAGTGAATGTCGACGAACATGCGCTCCAGGATCGCGGCGTCGACCTCAGGGTGGAACTGCACGCCCCATGCGCGCCCGACACGGTAGGCCACCGGTGCGTGATCGGCCTCGGCGAGCAGCTCGGCTCCCGGGGGCAGCGTGAAGGCGTCCTCGTGCAGCAGCATCCACGGGTGACGCAACTCCGGGATGTCCGTGTCAGGCACCTCCCACGCGACGTGCGCCGCCGGCTGCCGTCGTACCTCGCCACCGAGCGCATGCGAGAGCAGCTGGCCGCCGAAGCAGATGCCGAGGATGGGGCGCTGCTGCGTCATGCGACGGCGTACGACGTCCTCCTCGGCGTGGATCGCGGCGGCAGCCTGCGGCGGATCCTCGGGTGCGTCCATCGTGCGCGTCATTGTCCAGGTCGATCCGAGGATCACGAGGAGTTCCGCGTCGTCGGCGCAGTCGGCGGGCAGGATGTCGTCGCGGGTGCGGCGGTCCACGGCGAAGCCCTGGCGATCCAGCCAGGTTCCGAGGTGGCCGAGCTCCGCCCCCACGCGCGGGTTGGAGATGACGACGACTGCGGGCACGCGGTGATTCTGCCAGTGACCGCGCGAGGGGAAGGATGACCTACGCGGTCTCCCACTCGAATCCGGCGAGGGTCTCCTCGAAAGAGGGCTGTCGTCGTACGACGCGCCAGCCGTCGCCCGCGCGCGACACCACGGCGGGCAGCGGGTCGGTGAAGTGGGTCCCCATGCTCGTGGAGTAGGCGCCCACGCTCTCGAAGACGAGGAAGTCGCCGCGACGGATCTCCGTTGTGTCGGGCACATCGACACAGAGCCAGTCGCCGTCCACCGCCGTGCATCCACCGACGAGGCGCAGGCCCGACACGTCACCGCGCGCCGATGACGCTACGACACGGACGGGGAACTTCACGCTGCGAGTGTTGGGGCTGGTGTGGAAGATACTGCCAGCGACGTTGACAACCGTGCGGCTTCCCTGGGCCTTGACGTCGACGACGCGCGCGCTGAACTCGAAGGCCGGTGCCAGGGCCGACGCCCCCGGCTCGAGGAGCACGGTGACGCGCGAGCCCCACGGCACCCGTTCGAGTTCGCGCGCGATGAGGCGGGCGACAGCCGCGTAGCCCGACGCGAGATCCGCGCGCGGCGGCACGAGGGCACCCCCGAAGCCGATGACCCGCGGTCCCTGGGGGAATCCCTCGGCCGACGCATCGACCATGTCGCGCACCCGCGCCTGCACCCCTTCGGGGGTCGGGTCCGGGGTGTGCATGGTGAGGCCGAGCACGTCGATGCCGGGATGGCCCGTGAGCGCGGAGAGGGTGTCCCGCACCTGCTCGCGCGTGCGCCCGAGCCGAGGGGTGGCGTAGGCAGCGGTGGGGGAGTTGAGACGGATGGCCACGTGCATCGGCGCCATGGCTTCATCGGCCGTGCTCAGCGCGACCTCGACATCGCGGTCAGCGTCGAGGACGACCAGGTTCCCTGCGAGCAGGGCATCGCGAAGGGACGCTGGATCGCGAGCGATGCCGTTGTAGGTGATTCGGTCGGCGGGCACGCCGATTCGCCGGGCGAGCCACAGCAGCATGGGTGAGTCGACCTCCGCACCCCAGTCCCGTGACGCGATGGCGCGGCAGACCGCAGGGGTGAAGTTGACCTTGTAGGGATAGCGGAATGCCACCGACGGGACCACGCTGGCGACGGCATCGGTGATGTCCCCGATATCGCGGAGCAGCGCTGACTCGTCGTACACGTAGAAGGCATCTCCGACTTCTCCGGCGATGTCATCGAGCCGGTGCCACTCGGAGAAGTCGTCCGTCACGCCGGCGAAACTATCAACGTCCTGCATGCGCGGACGGTCGAGCGGGTGGCCGTTCAGCGGACCGCGCCGGTCACGAGCCAGGCCGAGCCTCGGGCCCGCCAGATGAGCACGACGGCGCGGACGAGCAGGGACCATCCCATCGCGCACCACAGTCCGGTGATTCCCAGTCCTCGGTCGAGGACGACCCAGGCCGCGGGGAGGAACAGGGCCAGGACCAGGCACTGGGTCCACGCCAGCCAGCGCGTGTCGCCGGCGCCGATGAGGACGCCGTCCAGTGCGAACACCAGTCCGGCGAGCGGCTGCAGGAGGGCCAGGACCAGCAGGGCAGCGCCGATCTGCTCGATCACCGAAGCGTCGTCACTGAACCATCCCCCGAACCACGTGCGCAGGACGAGGACGACGACGGTCAGGACGCATCCGACGGCGATCGACCACAGGACGATGAGCCGTGTCACTTCACGCGAGGCCGCAACGTCCGCCGCGCCCAGCGTCCGGCTGAGCAGGGCCTGGCCGGCGATGGCCAGCGCATCGAGGGCGAGAGCCAGGGTGAAGAACAGTGTCACCGTCACGTGCCAGGCAGCCAGCGATTCATCGCCCAGGCGGGCAGCCACCATGGCGGCGACCACCAGCGCGGCGCGCAGTGCGAGGGTCCGGATGAAGAGGGGTACGCCGTCGCGCGCCGATGCGAGAACGCCCGCACCTGAAGGGCGCAGGGACACCTGAGCGGCTCGAGCGCGCCGGGCGATGATGACGCCGTACAGCACGAGCCCGAGGATCTCCGCGAGCGCCGTGGCGGCGGCGCTGCCACCGATTCCCCAGCCGAGCACGAGGACGAAGGCCACGCAGGCGACGAGGTTGAGCGCGACGGCTGCCAGTGACACGAGCAGTGTGGCGCGCGTGTCCTGGAGCCCGCGCAGGACACCCACAGCAGCAAGCACCGCCAGGACAGCGGGGAAGGACACGGCAATCACCCTCAGATAGGTGACGGCGTAGGGCGTGACCTGACTCGAGGTTCCGAACAGTCCCAGGATCGGCTCGGCCGCGACGAACACGACGATCCCCAGCACGACGCCGATCCCCGCGCCCAGCGCGATGCCATCCACGCCCTGGCGCAAGGCGCCGCCGATGTCGCCCGCACCCAGGAGACGGCCGACGGCGCCCGTGGTGGCATAGGCGAGGAAGATGCACAGGCCGATGACGGTGACGAACACCGTCGTGGCCGCGCCCAGCCCGGCCAGGGCGTCGGTGCCTAGCGTGCCCACGATGGCCGCGTCGATGAGGAGGAACAGCGGCTGGGCGATGAGCGCCCCGAGGGCGGGAAGGGCCAGCCGCCAGATCTCGCGGTTCCTGCCGGGGGCCACCGCCCGGACGCTACCGCGGTCCGCTGGCTCCGCCGCTGAATGCTCCGTGGAAGGCGGTGCCGTCGGCGACGGTCCCGGGAGGGATCTTGGGATGGTGTCCCTCGTTCTGCGGACACAGGGCCTGGGGACACGCCGGTGCTGGATCGACACCGCGGCGTTACCGCACCGTAAGCGGGCAGGCAATTTCCCTGCACAGCCCGGGGACAGCGTTATCCCACGTCAACGGGCCATTTCTCGCGAAACTCGTTACGTTTCCCCAGCGCTATCCACAGGCTGTGAACGGCTCTGCACCGGCTTGCCCCCCGGATATCCACAGGCTCATCCCCAGGGCTAGGTGACAGGGTCGCGAGGGGCCCCTAGCGTCGGCCAGGTCGCTGTCAGACCGGGGTGATACCCAGGTGCCCTGGCGGCGCCAGCCGCCCGCAGTCCAGCCGTTCTCCGTCGTCCAGCCCGGTTTGTCTCGTCCCGCGAGGAGGTGGGTTCTGCCGTGAGTGTTGCGGAACTCCCTGTCCCGTACGACGAGGGCCCGCCCAGTGACCGCACTCCCCCGCAGGACATTGCCGCCGAGCAGTCGGTCCTCGGCGCGATGATGCTGAGCAAGGACGCCATCGCCGACGTCGTCGAGCAAGTGCGCGAGTCGGACTTCTACCGTCCGGCCCACGGCGCGATCTACGACGTGATCCTGGACCTGTACGGCCGCGGTGAGCCGGCAGATGCCGTCACGGTGGCCGCCGAGCTGAGCAAGTCCGGGGAGATCGGGCGCATCGGAGGAGCGACGTACCTCCACACGCTGGTCTCCCTGGTGCCCACCGCGGCCAATGCGGGCTACTACGCCCGGATCGTCAAGGAGCGCGCCATCCTGCGCCGCCTGGTCGAGGCGGGCACCCGGATCGTGCAGATGGGGTACTCCGGATCCGGAGAGGTCGACGACGTCGTCGACCGAGCGCAGGCCGAGGTGTACGAGGTCACGGAGCGCCGCGCGAGCGAGGACTACCTCCCGCTGCGCGAGCTCATGGACGGCGTGCTGACCGAGATCGAGGCCATCTCCAATCGCGGTGGCCAGATGGTCGGCGTGCCCACCGGGTTTGCCGCCCTCGACGCGCTCACCAACGGCCTGCACCCCGGACAGTTGGTGATCCTCGCCGCCAGGCCCGCCCTAGGTAAGTCGACGCTTGCCCTGGACGTCGCACGCAGCGCCAGCATCAAGAACGGCCTGACGAGCGTGATCTTCTCGCTGGAGATGGGGCGCAACGAGATCCTCATGCGACTGCTGTCGGCGGAGGCGCAGGTGGCGCTCCATCACATGCGCAGCGGGTCGATGACCGACAGCGACTGGACTCGATTGGCGGCCAAGATGGGGACCGTCAGTGAGGCACCGCTGTTCATCGACGACTCCCCGAACCTGACCATGATGGAGATCCGTGCCAAGTGCCGCCGTCTCCGACAGCGACACGACCTCCGACTCGTCGTCGTGGACTACATGCAGCTGATGACGAGCGGGAAGAAGGTCGAGAGCCGCCAGCAGGAGGTGTCCGAGTTCTCGCGGTCGCTCAAGCTGCTCGCCAAGGAACTCGACGTCCCGGTGATCGCGGTCAGCCAGCTGAACCGCGGCCCGGAGCAGCGCACGGACAAGCGGCCCATGCTCGCCGACCTCCGCGAATCCGGCAGTCTCGAGCAGGATGCCGACATGGTGATCCTGCTCCACCGCGAGGATGCCTACGAGCGGGAGTCCCCCCGCGCGGGAGAGGCGGACTTCATCGTGGCGAAGCACCGCAACGGCCCCACGGCCACGATCACGGTCGCCTTCCAGGGTCACTACAGCCGCTTCGTCGACATGGCTCAGTAACCCTGCGGTATTCCTGCCGTAGCCCTGCCCCGGGAGTCTCCGGCGCGGGCCTCCCGACCGCGGTAGCACGGGAATCCCCCCATGGATTGGTCAATCCCCGGTCGCTCTTGCCATGATGCTGTGACGCCTGTGAATCAGGCCAGGGGCCAGATCCCCACAATCGCGCCGAACACCCGGTGCGATGAGCGGAGGCATGATGAGCAGCTCGCGAGGTGAGCTCGGGACCGTGGTCACCGAGGCCACCTTCCTCGCCCACGCCAAGCACGGGCGACGGATCACCGTGTGCCTCCCGGCCCGCGACGAGGCGGTGACGATCGGGGAGATCGTGACGCCCATCGTCTCGGTCCTTCAGGACCAGGTGGGCCTGGTCGACGAGGTCCTCGTCATGGACCACGGATCCATGGACGCGACCGCCAGGGTCGCGCGGCATGCCGGCGCCCGCGTCGTGCCCTGCGCCACGGTGATGCCTCAACTAGGCCGTCCCCTGGGCAAGGGCGACGTGCTCTGGAGATCCCTCTTCGCTGCCACCGGCGACATCATCGTGTGGCTCGACGCCGACCTCCTGGACTTCACCCCGGCTTATGTCACCTCCCTGGCCCGCCCCCTGCTCACCGATCCCGGGGCCAGCCTCGTGCGAGGTGTGTGCGACCGCCTGCGTGACGGCGTGCCCGGCGAGGGCGGCCGGGTCACCGAGCTCACCGCCCGACCCGCACTCCACCTGCTCTTCCCCGAACTGGCGCACATCCGCCAGCCACTGGGCGGGGAGTACGCCATCCGTCGGTCCGTGGCCGAGGCGGTGCCCTTCGAGATCGACTACGGGGTGGAGATGGGACTCCTCATCGACGTGGCCCAAGCGTTCGGAGCCGACTCGGTGCGCCAGGTACCCCTGCCGCCCCGAGCCCACCGAAACAGGCCGCTCCACGAGTTGAGCGTCCAGGCAACCCAGGTCCTGCGGGCGATACTCACCCGCGCCGGGGCCCTGGAGGACGGTGACGCCGGCATCGTCAGGCCTCCGGCGGCAACCCTCACACCGACGATCGACGCACTCGCCCGCTGAGCGTTCGCGAGCGCTGGTAGGCATCGAGCGCCGACACCACCGCGAACACCGCGACCCCCAGTCCGAAGACGAGCAGCCAGGCATACCCCGTTGGCGGCGAGGTGCCGAACCATTCCTGCATCCAGGGGGCGTAGGTGAAGAGCCCCTGAAGCGCGAGCGTGGCCAGGACCCCGAGGACGAGCGCGCGGTTCCCGAGGGGATGCAATCGGTGCAGGGGAAGGGTCAGTGACCGGCACGTCAGTAGGTATCCGATCTGCATGGCCACGAGCGCATTGACCGCGCACGTCCGAGACTGATCGAGGGTGCTCCCGAGCCGCTGGGAGGCCCAGAACGCGGTGAAGCTGCCCATCACCATGAGGATCCCGACAAGGGTGATGCGCACGATCAGCGCTGCCGGAAATAGCGACGAAGTCGGCGCCCGCGGGGGACGGTCCATGATCCCGGCCTCAGCGGGCTCGAACGAGAGCGTGAGGCCCAGGGCAACCGCGGTGGTCATGTTGACCCACAGGATCTGCACCGGCGTGAGCGGAAGGGGCGCGGCGAGGAGTATCGCGACCAGGACGAGGAGGCCTTCGCCCAGATTCGTGGGGAGCGTCCAGGCGATGAACTTCACCACGTTGTCGTAGACCGACCGCCCCTCCTCCACGGCTGCCTCCAGCGTGGCGATGTTGTCGTCCGACAGGACGATGTCCGCGGAGTCCTTGGCCACCTCGGTCCCCTGGCGTCCCATGGCGATCCCGACATCGGCTTGCTTGAGGGCGGGAGCGTCGTTGATCCCATCGCCGGTCATGGCCACGACATGCCCCCGGGCCTGAAGGGCGCGAACGACGCTTAACTTCACCCCGGCCGGGACGCGTGCGATGACATCGACGCCCTCGAGGAGTTCACCCAGTCGGGTATCGCCCGCAAGATCGCTGCCGACAAGCACGCGAGGCGACTGACCCCCGACGCCTGCCTCCCGGGCGATAGCCTCCGCCGTCCGCGGATGGTCTCCGGTGATCATGATCACGCGGATCCCGGCGCGCTGAAGTGACCCGATGGCGCGTCGCGACTCCGGGCGCAGTGGATCCCGCATAGCCTGCAACCCGAGCAGCGTGAGGTCGCGGGGTACGGCGGCGTCGAGCGCGACGGCCGGGCCCGATGCGAGGGCGAGAACCCGAAGCCCCCGCGCACTCAACTGCGACACCGCGTCCTGCACGGTTCCACGGTCAAGGTCCGTGCTCCCCCCGGCGTCGGGCGCCGCATCGCGACACATGGCGAGGACCGTCTCCGGGGAGCCCTTGACGAGCACCTCGCGCCCGCCATCCGTCTCGTGCAGCGTTGCCATCCAGCCACGCTCGGACGTGAAGGGAACACGTCCGACTCTCGGGCACCTGTCGAGGATCTCCCGCTGGTCCATCCCGCGATCCCGGGCCAGTGCCACCATGGCGGCCTCGGTCGGGTCCCCCAGGATGCGGGCGGTACCTCCCTGCTCCTCTCGGAGTACCGCGTCGGTGCACGCGGCCCCCGCCACCAGGCACGCGCGAGCCTGCTCCAGTGGCGCGGTCATCGCGGGGTACGTCGTACCCCCGACATGGACGCTCTCGACGACCATCTCATTGCGCGTGAGGGTGCCGGTCTTGTCCGTGCAGACGACGGTCGTGCTCCCCAGCGTCTCGATCGCGGGAAGCCGCCGCACGATGGCACCGCGGTGCGCCATGCGGGACGTGCCGATGGCGAGCGTGATGGTCACGGCGGCCGGCAGGCCCTCAGGGATCGCTCCAACGGCCAGGGCAACAGCTGCCGAGACCATGTCCGCCGCCGTCTCGCCCCGCCACACTCCGAGGACGAAGGTCATGGCGGCGAGAGCCAGGATGACGACCGTGAGCCGACGACTGAGTTGCGCGAGCCTCCTCGTGAGGGGTGTGCTCACCTCGGTCACGGTCCGGAGCATGCGATGGATGTCGCCGAGCTGGGTCTGCGCACCGGTGGCGCTGACGAGGCCCGTTCCTGCGCCCGTGACGACGAGGGTCCCCGAGAAGGCCATGTTGGTGCGATCGGCGACAGCCGTGTCGAGGGGGAGCGCTGCGATCTGCTTGGCGACTGCCTCGGCCTCGCCGGTCAGTGCGGATTCGTCGATGCACAGTCCCTCGGTGCCTATGAGGCGCAGGTCCGCGGGCACGCGATCACCCGCCACGAGGGCCACCACGTCACCGGGCACGAGGTCACGGCTGTCGATCTCGCTCCACATGCCCGAGCGCAGCGCCCGTGACCGGATCCGCATCAGCGTGGCGAGCCGAGCAAGAGCTGATGTGGCCCTGGACTCCTGGACGTAGCCGATGCACGCATTCGCGATCACGACGGCGGCGATGACCCCGGCGTCTGTCCACTCACCGACAGCGAGAGCGACAACGATCGCGCCCAGCAGCACGTACACCAGGGGATTGCGGAACTGGCCGATGAAGGTGCCGAACGCGGACCGAGGACGGGCGGCGGGGAGGAGGTTCTCGCCGTACTCAAGGCGACGCTGTCGTACGTCGTCGTCATCCAGGCCCCGCTGCGGATCGCTCGCAAGCTCGATGCCTGCCACGTCCGGGCTGAGGGCGTGTACCGGCGAACCCGACATCTGGTCCATGGAGTCGGCCTAGGAAAGAGGGTGTTGGGGCGTCCCCAGCGCGCGACGCCCCAACACCCCTCCACCGGGACTCCCCGATTCCTCCGTCCTCGCGGGAGGAGGGCTCACTCTCGGGGGATCCGCCTTCCCGGTGGGGTCTCGGTGTCCGCGGGTTCGGAGGCCCGCCGGAGTGCCGAGAGGATGAGTTCCACGGCACCCGGGGCCACCCCGCGGGCGAGCAGTGCGTACATGAGGCGCTCCAGGGCGACCTCGCGATGGGCTTCGGCCCGCCTGCCGTCGCCGTCGATGCGGGGGAGCGGCCATGAGCCTTCCGGAACGCGGACGCGCCGCACGAGGGTTGTCACTTCGCGTCCGTCCAGCACTGTCCGGGCCAGGACGGGCGAAGCGCTCGTCCTGGCCATCATCGGTCGCGACGCGATGTCCGGCGGATTGACGATCGACATTCCCGGCCTCCGTTCAGGAGTTGCGTTCGTGGGCCGCCAGGCGGCCGTGCGTGACATGACAACGGTGCAACGCAGGTGGGCAATGCGGCAAGAGCCGAGGCGGCGTGATGACTGGCGCTTGGACGGTCATGTACGTCCAATGAACGCGGAGGTCATTGGCCTGCGATGACAGGACCTTGATGATCGTGGGACTGGGCATGGCGGCATGGCCGTGCCTGAACGACGCCACCGTCGCCCGAAGAGGAGAAGAGTTCGCATGAGCGACCAGATGCCGGTCTTCGAAGATCAGTACTCCGACACCGACCGGGGTCTCGGTGCATCCGGCGAGGCCGCCGGCCACGCGACCGGCACCGGGGCGCCGTGCGTGACCTTGGACCTGGTGAACTTCCTGCTGAGCAGGGCCACCATGGACGAGGTCGCGCAGTACCTAGTCCTGCAGTGCCTTGCGAGCCTGCATCCCTGGCAGATGTCCATCTACGAGGTCGGCAGCGACAGCCTACTCCGACTGGTTGGCTCGTTCGGTCAGGAGAAGGCCAAGGGCGACATGCACGCCCGCTCCTGCTTGGACGACCCGCTCTTCGGCGAGGACCTGCGCGCTGGGATCCCCCAGGCGAACTTCGCCCTGCCCCCGGAGAGCGGTGGTCGGAAGCTACGGCTGGTCGACATGGAGAACGGACCTCAGGTCCTGTGGCCCCTCGTGACCTCGTCGCGGCTGTGCGGCGTGCTCCAGGTGCGCTTCCATGCGGACCCGGACCCGTGGGAGTTGCAGCGTTCGATGGAGAGCATTGCTCCACCCGTCGCCCTCGTGCTCGACATGATGGAGCGGTTCGAGGACTTGCGCATGCTGTCTCAGGTCACCCTCATGGGCGCTGATCCCTTCGCGAACGCATCCAATGGTAGTCGCACGGCTCTGCTGGCGAACCTCACGTCGGTGCGCCCACTCCTGCCCGGTGCCGTGTCTCTGGATGGACGCGTCAGGGCGACAGGTCCGCGAGGGCGAGCTGAAGGCGAACTCACGGAGCGTCAGCGCCAGGTCCTCAAGCTCATGGCCGACGGGATGACGAACGGCCAGATCGCGCGAGTGCTGCGCTTCAGCGAGTCGACGGTGCGCCAGGAGACCATGGCGATCTACCGGATCTTCGGGGTGCGCGGCCGCGCTGAGGCGGTTGAGATGGGCGAGCGGCTGGGCATGCTCGGCCCGGAGCCCGGCTCGGGGCCTGCCCTCGGGGTCGGTCCAGACGTGGATTCGGCCCACGCCATCGCCGCGGCGACGGCTGAGCGGGCAGTCCTGGGGACCTAGTGACCGGCCCGACCGCCGAGGGGGGTGCGACCCTCCATTGAGTGGTCGGCCCGCCCGGGTGGCGATGGCGGCGACCTTCCTCGCAGCATCGCCGATGCTCTGGCCCGTGGCGTCGGCGTCGGAGGATCAACCGTCGTCGCCGGTGCGACCGCGGACCTGGCCCAGCCCCATCGTGCTCCTCACCGTCGACCGGGTCGCCCCAGCGCAACCCAGTGTTGTTGTCGTGGTCGCTCCTGAGAAGGACACCCGCTATCCGGCGGCGCCGGTGGGCGAACTCCCCGCCTCCTTCGCCCCCTTCACTGTTGCGCTTGCCGTCTCATCGGCGGTCATGTTCGTGGCCCTCCGCGCAGAATCCGTGAAGCGAGCTAGGCGCCGCAGGGCTTGAGGAAGGCCTTGGCGCCCCGGGTATCCCCGAGCCCGAGCCGTGCCCGTGTGCGGATGGTGGGGTACATCGCGTTCGTCACGTAGTGGGCGTGGCCCAATGCCATGGCGTGCCCGATCTCGTGAAGGTCCAGCCCCCGCAGTAGGAGCGGGTAGTCGGTGTCACCGCCGCGCACGAAGGCGGCCCTGAGGACGACGTTGCCGCCCACGACCTCATGAGTGGGGACGACCACTCGGGAGGGCATGGCCAGACCGACCACGTCGCCCTTGAGGAGCGGCGAGACGCCCTCCCGAAGGAAGGAAACGTAGATGTGACGGCGTGCCAGGGGGCCTCCGTCGACGGGGACGAGTTGATGGGTTGCTCGGTCGTACTCGAGGCGCTCCCGGCCCCGGTAGGTGATCGGGAGGCCGGACGCGGTGGCCCAGGCGAGCATAGCCGACGTCAGCCGCAGTACCTCGGGGCGTCGCTGGTCCCGCGGCAGAGCGGAGACATCGACCGACCAGGTGATGGGCTCCGTGCAGCGAGCCCAGCCACTTCCGTCGAGTGATGACCCGGCGAAGAAGCTCGTGAAATCACGCATCAGGTCGCTCCGCGAAGGGCTTGGAGGCAGAGTCCGCTCGACCTGCTGCGGTGGCGAGAGGAGGAGCAGTGCGCCGATGACGATCCCGAAGAGGAGCGCAACGCCGACCCACGGCCATGAAGTCCCACGAGGGGTTGCCCCCGTCACGGCGAAGACCGTGACGGGGGCAACGGCCTAGAATCCACGCTGCTCGCCCACCGACAGCGTGGACCCCAGGCTCCGGCAGGACTGGTGTACCTCCAAGGAGGTCGGGGGGCAGTCCCGCCGGAGGTCGAACTAACTTCGCGACCCGTGAGCGCCGGCGAGGGACCGGCGAACGGGGATATGGGCGCTGTCACGCGAAGCCTTGGGTGCGCGCACGGAGATCTCGAGGATGCCGTCGGTGTACTGGGCCTCGATGTCATCGGCGATGACCCCCGCGGGCAACGGGATCGTCCGCATGAACTTCCCGTAGGCGAACTCCGTGCGCGCTGGTTCGACTCGGGAGAGCTCGCGGTGACCCTCGACGACGAGGTATCCGTCGGATAGCGAGACGTCGACGTCCTTGACGGGGTCGATGCCGGGCAGTTCGAAGCGGAAGGTCCAATGCCCGTCCGTCGTGATCTCCTCCACGCGAGGCGCGTGAGCGAAGGGACCTCGCCAGAGCGCATCGGCAGGGATCATGGCGTCAAACCAGTCGCGGACCCGGGGCCAGGGATCGACGGCCGTCCGTGCGAGGGGACGCTCTTCCTTGGCGCTCGCTTTGCTCACGGGGACTCCTCGTCTGCTGCTCAAGTGCATCGATTGCGTACGACTCACGACGCTAGGCGAGCGAGGACAACGCGCAAACCCCCTGATCAGTCAGGCGACGGTCAGCGGGTTGGGCCACTGCAAGCAGACATGTCCCTGACATCGTCAATCAAGATCGGGCTGTGCTGAGGGGAGGTGCTTGTCCCGCGCGAACCTCGGTGCTGAGGATGGAGTGCGGGGGTGCACCGACCGTGATCGATGTTGAAGGAGGAAGGGTGACTCCACCGCGAGCGCTCGCAACGCGCTACCGAGACCGGCGGGAGGCCGGCGTCCTCTTGGCCGAGGCCCTGACCGACCTCTCCCGCGAGCAGCCGATCGTCCTCGGCCTGCCGCGCGGCGGGGTCATCGTCGCAGCGGAGGTGGCCCGCTCCCTCGGGGCTCCTCTGGATGTCGTGGTGGTGCGCAAGTTGGGAGTGCCGTCGTACCCGGAGCTCGCTTTCGGGGCGGTCGGGGAGGGCGGCGTCATGGTGATAGACGATGCGGTGTGCCGTGAGTTCAGAATCGAAGAAGAGGAGCGCCGCTCCGTGGCGGCGCGGGAACTGCGCGAGGTGGATCGCCGCGCTGGGGACTACCGCGGTGACCGCCAGCCCCCCGATGTGCGCGGTCGAACCGTCATCATCGTGGACGACGGTCTCGCAACCGGGGCGACCGCGTCGGCCGCGGTCCGGGTGATGCGCAAGGCCGGTGCGGGGCGCATTGTCCTCGCCGTGCCCGTCGGATCTTCCCGTGCTGTGGACGTGCTGCGGACGCGCGCGGACGAGGTGGTCTGCCTTGCCGCTCCCCGGGGCTTTCGCTCGGTGGGGGAGAACTATGACGACTTCTCGCAGGAGACCGACGAATCCGTGCGCGTCATCCTGCGACATGATCCCGCGATCGACGTCGCGATACCCATCGTCAATGGCACCGATGTCAACGGGCGCCGGACCCGGGTCAGCCTGCCGGGGAGGCTCTCGGTCCCTACGGAGGCATACGGACTGGTCGTCTTCGCGCACGGTAGCGGGAGCAGCCGCACGAGCCCTCGCAATGTCCGAGTCGCGGCGATGCTTCATCGGGCGCGCCTCGCGACGCTGCTCTTCGACCTCCTCACCGGGGAGGAGGACGGACGCCGTGACCTCGTCTTCGACATCGAGTTCCTGGCCGGTCGCGTGGTGGAGGCGCTGGATTGGTGCGCGGCGCATCCCAGGCTCGAGGACCTCTCCATCGGCCTCTTCGGCGCCAGCACCGGAGCAGCCGCCGCCCTTGTCGCTTCCGCTCAGCGCCCGGACGACGTCGATGCGGTCGTGTCGAGGGGGGGTCGCGTGGACCTCGCCGACCCGTGGCTAGCCCGAGTAGCGGCCCCCACCCTCCTCATCGTGGGCGGCCACGATGTCGAGGTACTGCGTCTCAATCGTTGGGCGCAGCAGTCACTGAGATGCGAATCCCGCCTCGACGTGATTCCGGGAGCCGGCCACCTGTTCGAGGAGCAGGGTGCGCTCGACCGTGTGAGCGCCCTCGCGAGCGGGTGGTTCCTCGAGCACCTCAGCATGGATACGTCACGGATGACCGTGCACTGATCGCACTGACCGTCCAGTGACCTGGCGCGCGGTCACCGCCGCGTCTCGAATGGTGGGATGGCTCTTACGGGGACCCTGGCCACGATTGTCGGGGGCATTTGCCTGGTGCTGGGCGTGAGCGCAGTCGCCCATGATCTGTCGCAGCCGCTCAGTGATCAGGCGCATGCGCGACTGGATGTCGGCTGGATGGATTCGCTGTCACCCGGCCCAGCACCTGATAAGGAACCTGCGGGAGTCGGAACCGTGCTGCTCGGAGACGGTGACCTCCTCGGCCTGTCATCCTGTGCTTCCGGGCAGGTGTCGGTGATTCCGGCTCTGACCGTCGATGGGGCCGTCCGCGAACTTGCCGACCGCGGTGTCCCGCGTCGTCTCGTCGTACACATCGGGACCAGCCAGGGACTCACCGAGCGGGACGCTCGCGACCTCATCGCCGTCCTCGGCAATCAGACGCGCATCGTCTGGTCCACCATTCAGCTGCCCGACGATTCGCGGCGATTCGCCTACGAGATGGAGACCAACCGGGTCGTGCGTTCGATCGCGAGTGAGTTCGATCACGTCCGGCTGCTGGACTGGAACCGCCTGACCACCCAGCGGACGGACCTCCTGCTCGAGGATGGATTCCACCCCTCCTCACGAGGCTGCCGCGTCTACGGGCGGACGGCGTCTCGCCTTCTGGGAATGCCCTCAGCACCCTAGAGGCGAGGCATGGGAGGGTCATTCGCCGCGACACCCGCGGGGTCCCTTCGGATATCCTCGAGACTTCGCCCGATGGTCGGAGCGAGCCGGAGGTGACGAGTGGGCCCGAGACGGCACCTGGTCGTCGCGGCCCTCGCGACCCTCTCCCTCGCGGTCGGCCTGGGCGTCGCCGGATCGCATCCGGTGACCGCGCGGACCGTCGTTCCCTACAGCCCGGGTCCCGATTCCGCTGCGCTCGACCTGTCCCAGGTCCCCGAAGCGGATGCGACACCGCGGGTGGAGCCGGCGAAGGCAGGCAGCAGGCCCAATGTCATCGTCATCCTCACCGACGACCAGCGGGTGGGCACGGTGGCCGGGATGCCCTTCACCGCGAGCTATCTGCGCGACCGAGGGGTCGAGTTCACCAACGCGCACTCGCCGACATCGACCTGTTGCCCCGCGCGCAGCACGCTCCTCACAGGCAACCATGCACCGACGACAGGGGTCTGGACCAACTGGCAGCCGTACGGCGGATGGGCTGCCTTCCATCACCTTGAGCAGAGCACGCTGGCCCTGTCCCTCCAGGAGTCGGGCTACCGCACAGGCCTCGTGGGCAAGTACCTCAACGGGTACGCCGACCCCAAGGCACGCGAGGCTGCGACAGGCGATGCGGACTACATCCCGCCGGGCTGGGACGAGTGGCACACCTTTGGAGTGCCTGTCTCGGTGACCGACCCCGAGGTCATCCGGCTGTCCGACCAGGGCTATTACGACTACTGGCTCATGAGTCGGGGAGACCGCGACACCGAGCCGAAGTACTCCTATTACGGCGGGAAGCCCCGCGACTACTCAACGGATGTCCTCGGCGCCGAGGCAGTCGACGTCATCGAGTCGACGCCCGCCGACCAGCCGCTCTTCCTGCTGTACACGCCGTATGGCCCGCACGCTCCGTCGACGCCTGCGCCGCGGCACGCTCGCGCGAAGGTCGATGTGGCGGAAGTTCCCGGATTCGCGAACGCCGAGGGCAAGCCGCCGTGGATCACCGCGGGGCAGACGGTGAGGCCGGGGGAGGGCCGTTCGCTGGAGCGGCGCAACATGCGGGCCCTCCTGTCGGTCGATGACAACGTCCGCGCCATTCTCGACGCGCTGGAACGCGAGGGAAGGCTGCGCAACTCCCTGGTGATCTTCGCCAGCGACAACGGCCTTGCCTGGGGCGAGTTCAACCTGATCGAGACCAAGAACTACCCCTACACGACCCCCATCCCCCTGGTGATGCGCTGGGATGCCGCGCCCTCGGGAAGCCCCCTGGCCGGCGGGGGCCGCAGCGATGACCGGATCGTTTCCCTTGCCGACGTCACGGCCACCATCGCGAGCGTCACCGGGACTGACATGCCCGGAATCGAGGACGGCCTCGATCTCAGTACGCGTGCCGAGGAGCGCAAGGAACTGCTCATCGCCGCGTGGCGCAACAGAGGATCGCGCAACCCCCTGCCGGCATACTGCGGGATCCGCACCGATAGGTGGCTCTACGTCCACTACCGGGGCGGAATCGAGGAGGGGTACGACCTCGTGCGAGACCCCCACCTCCTGCGCAACCTCTTCCCCAACTTCGATGCCGATGACGGCCTCATGAAGCCCGATGTCGTGTCGAGGCTGCGCGCTCAGACGCGTGAGTTGTGCGATCCCGCGCCACCCGGCTTCTCCTGGGACTCCGAAGGCGGCTGAGGCTGGGTCTGCCTAGCCAGCCTTTTCCGCGCGGGCGACGATGACGCGAACCCCCGCGTCGGACAGCATTGCCGCGCTGTCCGCCGTGATTCCCGGATCCGTGACCAGGGTGTCGACGGAGGCCAGCGTGGCCATGACGCCCGAGTAGCGCTGCCCGATCTTGCTGCTGTCCGCCGCGACGATGACGCGCTCGGCTCGTTCGATGAGGGCCGCGTTGGTGCGCGCTTCAACGATGTCGTGCGTGGTTATCCCGTCGGCATCGATGCCGTCCACGCCGACGTATGCCGTCCCGATGGTCGCCTGCGAGAGCGCCGCCTCGGCCCACGGGCCCACGAGCTCGGTGCTCTGGGAGCGCGCGACGCCGCCGGACACGACGACGCGGATACGGGGCTTGACCGCGAGCTCCATGGCGATGTTCAACGCATTGGTGACGACGACGAGGTCCACCCGAGTGGACAGCACCCTGGCAATCTCCGCTGTTGTGGAGCCGCCGGTGAAGCCCACGGACTGCGGGCCGAATGAGAGCAGGGAGGCCGCGGTCTCGGCAACCGCGCGCTTCTGGGCCTTGGATCTGCGGTCGCGGTAGGCGACGGGGACCTCTGCCCCTGACTCGGTGGCGATGGCGACGCCGTAGCGGCGGACCAGTAATCCCTGGTCCTCCAGCAGGGTGAGGTCCCTGCGCAAGGTGGCCTGCGAGACGCCGAAACGCTGAGCAAGGTCCGCGACGGCGACGCTCTGCTGGTCGCGGAGCAGGGCAAGGATGGCCGCCATGCGCTCGCCCCGGTGGGTCGAGTCAGCCGACCGGGCCGCCACGAACGAGCCTCAGGCGCAGCGACAGCGACGGTCCTCGGGGACCTGCGCCATCACTTCATCGACGTGGGCGCCGCAGCCGGTCCACGTGACCTTGCCGCAGGTGTAGCACGGAGCAGGGCTGCACATGGGGTCTCCTCCTAGCGGACCGCGTGACCTGTGGTCTTATCAGGACCATGATGCAGATCGGTGCCCTGGATGTCACGTCCGCGCTTGAGCGACCGGAGTTGCTGGCCCCGGCGACCGCAACGGCGCTGGGAAGCTGGCCGCAGGGCGCGGTCGTGGGGGTGGCGCAGATCGATCCCGGTCTCGCGGACACGGCGGAGTTCTGCCGCGCCTACGCCGTCCCGCTCGAGGCATCCGCCAACTGCGTCGTCCTTGCCGGAAAGCGCGAGGGCACGGTGCGGATGGCCGCCTGCCTCGTCCTGGCGACGACTCGGGCCGACGTGAACGGAGTGGCCCGACGCTGGCTCGACGTGCGCAAGATCTCGTTCGCGCCCATGGAGGAGGCGGTCGCCTCGACGGGCATGGAGTACGGCGGGATCACCCCGATCGGGCTGCCGGAGGAGTGGCCCATCCTCGTGGACCCGCGAGTCATTGAGCAGCCGGCGGTCGTGATCGGTAGCGGGATTCGCGCGTCCAAGCTGGTGCTGCCCGGCGGTGCTGTCGCGGATTATCCGGGGGTCACCGTTGTCGAAGGGTTGGCAAACCCGATCACGCAGGGGGCGTAGACGCGGGAGCGGTTGCCTCGTGATGGGTGGCCTTGTCGTACGCCAGCCGGAGGAGCACCCCGACCACGGCGCCGATGATGGCCAGCGGGGTGACCACCATCCCTGCGCCCGCGCCGATCACCAGGGCAAGCATTCCGCTTGAGAACGGCAACTTGAGCATTGCGGCGCACGACGCCGCGATTCCCGTGACGACCAGGGCGCTCATAGGTGACGAGGTGATGATCAGCCCGACGAAAACGCCGACCCCCACGCCCACGAAGGTGGCGGGGAAGATAGGGCCACCGCGGAATCCGCCGCCGAGGGAGATGCCGTAGGCGAGGGCCTTGGCCACGAAGATGGCGAGCGCAGCCACCGCCGATGTCTCCGCCAGGAGCGTGGGCATCGCGGTCTCGCCGGAGAACGGCACCATGAAGTAGGGCTGGTCGAAGACCACCATCACGATCGAGGCCAGAGCGCCTACGGCGAGGGCAGCACCGATGATCGTGGGTGCGGGTCGCGCCTTGGCGATCTTCTGCACCGCGTAGCCGACCTGTCGTGAGATGAGCACGGCTATCGCGGCGAGTATGGCCACGCCTACGCCCACGAACAGGTCCACGAAGGTGAGCTTGTCGACCTCGGTGAGACCGGGCACCGCGAGGTCCAAGGTCCCGAGCCCGGCGAAGGGCCCGATCCCGGTGAGCACGAGATAGCCGGAGGCGAGCGCCATGAAGAGGGGAATGAGGATCTGGCGGGGCATCGCGCCCATCGCGGCGAACTCCAGCACCATGAACGCCGCGATGAACGGATTGCCCAGGATGGTCCCGATGGCCGCCATACCGCCGAGCACCATCCCCAACTGCTGGATCTGCGGACCCTTGTTGCGCGTGACGAGACCGCCGATGACCGTTCCGCAGACGATGAGGGGCGCCTCGGGGCCCAGTACACCGCCGAAGATCAGGGTGGCCATCGCCACCGACAGGGCGGCCAGCGCCCTGGACGGGCCGATGTCGAAGTGGAAGCCGTCGAGAGGACTCCCCATGCCCTCTCCGAGCCGCCACGCGGCGATGATGAGCAGCGCCCCGATCAGCAGGAACAGCATGACCCACCACCAGGGCACCTCGGCCAGGCCCAACTGCGCCGGAAGCCATTCCCAGATGAAGTCTGTGCCGTACGACATCACCGTGAGGAAGGCTGCCGCGCCGATGGCGGCGAGGATCCCGATCCCGATGGCGAGACCGATGGCACCGGCGAGCTGCCGCCCCCCGAGGGCGGGTGCTGAGGAGGCGGGACTGCTCAGCTCAGGGCCTTCGCCTTGAGGGAGTCGAACTCCTGCTGCGTGATCGCGCCGGAGTTCAGCAGTTGCTGGGCCTGTGCGATCTGCTCAGCGGCGCTCGTGCCGGCCACCTGCTTGATGTAGGCGGCCTGCTCAGCCTGCGCCTCCTGCACGGCCTCCTGCTGTCGAGTGGCCATCGAACGCCCGAACACGATGACGTAGATCAGAAGGGAGAGCAGCGGGACGAAGATGAGGAAGAGGATCCACAGCGCCTTGAACCACCCGTTCATGTGCTTGTTGCGGAACAGGTCGATCACCACGCTGAAGAGGATCATGAAGTACATGATCATGAAGAAGATGACGAGCAGGCTCCAGAGAAACTCGCCGAAACTCATGTGGTCCTCGATTCAGTAGGTGGATTCCGTGGTGATCGTTTGTATCTGCGGTAGCGTACCCACCCCGTCTACCGAGGTAGCACGGCCCGGCGCGGACTCGCCTCGCCTCGTTGGGCCCTCGGGTCGCGCCTAGAGTCGCGCTGTGCCCGCTTCCTCGCCCGGACGCCGACTGGCCCTCTACGCCGCAGTGGCCGCGCTCGGGCGGATGGCGGGCTCCGGGCTGCCGTCGGCCATCCTGCTGGGGGTCCTGGCCGCCAGCGGGACCGTGGGCCAGGGGTCGGTCATCATCGCCACCTACACCACGATTGCCGCGATCATGGGACCCGTCAGCGGCGCCTATGTCGACCGGATCGAGAGGCCGAAGCGGGCCTATGTCGCGGCTCTTGCTTCCCTGTGCGTCTCCGCCGCGCTCCTGGCGACCGGGATCGGCAGATGGCCGACCGGTGTCCTCATGGTGGTCGCGGTCCTCGCCGGCCTGTCGTTCCCATTCGTCCTCGGTGCCTGGTCGGCGCAACTTCGGCGAATCGCTCCCGAGGTGGAACCCGCGCGCGCCTACAGCGTCGACGTCGGCACCTACAACATCGCCGACATCGCGGGTCCGGCGATCGTGGGCCTCGCCTTCATCGTGGACTCCGCGGTCCCGGGGGCCTCGTCCCTGGAGGCTGTCACCGCGCTCTTCCTCGTCGCGCTCGTGGCCTTGCTGCTGGTGCGTGTCCCGCCGCGATCAGCCACGCACGTGGATTTGCCGCAGCCATTCGTACGATCTCTGAGCGCGCTGTCGGTGATGTGGACCTCGCTCTCTCTCCGCCGGGTGACGGTCATCAGCGTGGTCGGATACGCGGCCATCGGCTGCTACGTCGTCTCCATGCCGCTGTTGGGACTCGACCTCGCGGGGGATGCCGGCTACGGCCCCCTGGTCCTGGCCCTGACCGCCTGCGGCGCCCTCGTGGGATCCATCCTTCTCGCGCGCCGGCCCATTCGCCGCTATGGTCCGGGGTCGCTCGTGGTCGTCCTCAGTTGCGGCATGGCCCTGCTCTATGCCGTCATGGCCGTCGCCCCCAGCCTCATCGCCGCGGTCCCCATCGCGCTCGCGATCGGCCTCGTGGAGGCGCCGGCCCTGAGCGGCGTCATGCAGGTCCGCGATCGAGAGTCGACGCCGTCCTCCCGTGCCATGGTGTTCTCCACCGGCTCGTCCATGAAGGTGGGTGCTTTCGCCGTGGGCTCGCTGATCGCGGGGGCGCTGGCCGGGGAAGGCTGGCGCGTCATCCTCGTGGTTGGCGCCGCGATCCAGGTGGTGGCGGTCGTCTTGGCGCTGGTCCTCGCGCCGCCCCGGGGGCGGAGCGGCTCCTCCGTCACTACCGTGGGCGCAGACGGCGAATGACCGGCGAATGGATGAGGAGACCATGACGAGCATCGACCGCGAGCGCCTTGCCGGACTGCTCGAGGATGAGCGTGCGGAGCATTCCCTGCGCACCCCGGGATCGCGCAAGCTCTACGAGTCCGCCGACCATCTCTTCGGGCGCGTCCCCATGACCTGGATGAACAAGTGGTCGGGGGGATACCCGCTCTACCTGGCCACGGCGCACGGCAATCGGATCACCGACGTGGACGGCCACGAGTACGTGGACTTTGCCCTCGGGGACACCGGTGCGATGGCGGGACACTCGCCCGAGCCCACCGTGCGGGCAGTGCAGCGACGTATCGGCGAGGAGGGCGGCATCACGACGATGATGCCCAGTGGAGACGCTGAATGGGTTGCGGCCGACCTCACTCGACGATTCGGCCTCCCGCTGTGGTCCTTCTCCCTCACCGCCACCGATGCCAACCGCTGGGCCCTAAGGCTCGCCAGGCTGGTGACCGGCAAGCCTCGCGTGCTGGCCTTCTCCTTCTGCTACCACGGGGCAGTCGACGAGACGTTCGTCATGATGGGCCCCGATGGCGAGACCTTGCTGCGCAGCGGCAATGTCGGGCCGTCCCGCGATATCCGGGACACCACCCGGGCAGCGGAGTTCAACGACCTCGAGTCGGTGGAGCGCGCCCTTGCCCACGGCGACATTGCCGTCGTCATCACCGAGCCCGCTCTCACCAACATCGGAATCGTCCTGCCCGAACCCGGCTTCCTCGATGGTCTGCGCGAACTCTGCACGAAGTACGGCGCGCTCCTGCTGATCGACGAGACCCACACGATCTCCGCTGGCCCGGGGGGATGCACCCAGGCGTGGGGGCTGCAGCCGGACATCTTCGTGATCGGCAAGAGCCTGGGCGGGGGAATCCCCTGCGGCGCGTACGGCATCACTCACGAGATCGCGGAGCGAGTCCGCGACTACCCCGATGCAGACCTCGTGGACGTCGGGGGCGTGGGAGGAACCCTGGCCGGCAACGTCCTCTCGACGGCGGCCATGCGCGCGACGCTGGGTGAGGTTCTCACCGATTCTGCCTTCCAGCACATGATCGCTCTGGCGACGCGCTACCGCGAGGGCGTCGACGACGTTATCGCGCGTCACGACATGCCGTGGTCGATCACTCAGCTGGGGGCGCGGGCGGAGTACCGCTTCGCACGGCCCGCCCCGCGAACTGGGACTGATTCCGCCAATGCGTACGACGGTGAGCTGGAGGAGTACCTGCACCTGTTCATGGCGAATCGAGGAGTCCTCATGACACCGTTCCACAACATGGCGCTCATGTGCCCGACGACCACGGCGGCGGACGTGGACCTGCACTCCGCGCTTTTCGCAGAAGCCGTCCGTCGCCTGGTGGGCTGATGCTTCCCGCGCCTTTCGACCTCACCGGCCGCGTCGCCCTGGTGACTGGCGCGGGCAGCGTGGCGGGCATCGGGTTTGCTGCGGCCCGCCTCCTCGCGGCCCTGGGCGCCGCGGTGGAGGTGGCGGCCACCACGGATCGTGCGATCTCGCGTGCCGCGGAACT
>JAPOJD010000248.1 GCA_029978585.1 Actinomycetota bacterium | reverse complement strand
TCGCGTCACCGACGACATCGCGCAGAGGTGCGAGGCCGTCGTAGTCCGGCTGGATGAGGTAGTCGTAGGTGCCGACTTGTGCAACCCAGCCCGTGGGTGTGGGGGCGTCGTCCGCCGAGGCAAGGGGCACCCCGGCGACGAGTGCCAGCGCCACACAGGCGGTGGCGATGACGGAGAGTCGGCGGCTGAGCGGGGTGGACGTCACGGGGTGATTGTGCCGGTGCGCTCCCGGCCGGACGCGGCGGCTGCTGCATACGAGCGGGCCACGGCGATCGCTGGCGGGATCACTCCTGCGGCGACGATGGCGAGGTAGGCAATCCCGGCGGCGAGGCCGAGCACCTGGGCGAGCCAGATCCCGAGGGCGATTCCGAGCGCGGCCACGGTCGTCCCGATCACTGTGCGCAGCGCGTCGGAGCGCGAGCGGCCCATGTCGGCGGCGATGAGGCCGACGGCTAGGAGCGGGGAGAGCGTATAGGCGTTGGCCTCCATGGCGGGAGCCCAGCCGAGGGCGGAGGCCCAGTAGAGCGACGCCCAGGCGATGAGGGCTCCGAGGATGAGGGCGAACATGCTGCGCTGTCGCGGGGACAGGACGACATAGCGGTCGTAGAGCCGCACGATGACATGTGTTGCCAGAGCGGCCAGAATCACGGTGACGAAGGCCGTCACGGTGAAGAACTCGACGATGAAGAGCGCTCCGATGAATCCGCCGCTGCGCAGGCCGAGGCTGAAGCGCAGCACGCCTCCGATCACGATGGCTGCGATGATCCCGTAGGGGAGTAGGGCCGGTGGGATGCGCTCGAGGATCGGCGCGACGTCCTCGGTGCCCGCGGGCAAGGGCTGCATGAGCAGGAAGGCCGGCAGGCAGACGAGCACAGTCCCCGCGGAGACGGCGCCGAGGGCGAGCATCGTGCGCGGGAAGCCCTGGTGGGAGACGTCGTAGGAGATGAGTCCGGGCACCACGAAGGCGCCGAAGGCGATGGAGACGCCTACGAATCCGCTGATCGCCTCGATGAAGGGTGTGAGGGCGAGCAGGGCGACGGTGATGAGTGCGCCCGTGAGTACGGCGACGACGAAGATCGCGGACCGGGGAAGGGCCACGACGCGCAGGATGACCCCGCGCAGCACGCTGAGTGTGAGCAGGGTGACGACGGCGACCCCGAGGAGCGTCTGCCACTGCCCCGTGATCGCCAGGATCGCGAGGTAGCCGCCGGCGACCGAGCCGCCGCCCACCAGGTGGAAGCGGGTGTAGACGGCGAAGGCGATCGCCACGGACACGACGAGCAGGAATCGGAAGAGCGCGGGGTCGGTGAACGTCGTCACAGCACGTCCTTCCCGAGCATCTTCTCGCGAATGAGATCGGCGACGTACTGGTGGTTGTTCTCCATGCCGATGAGGGCGATGCTCTGCGGTCGCGCCCCGCGCACGCGCTGGGCCAACTCGGCCATGCGACGGTAGAGCGGCCGCTCGCCGTATCCCCACGTGCCGACCCGGACGATGCGGTCGTTGGTCCACCCCGCCCGGTGGGCGTAGTGGCGGACGACGACGTCGGGCTCGCCCACGATGACGATGCCGTCGACGTCGGCCGGCGTGATGCTCGCGGCGAACTGGATCGCCCGAAGCGGGCGGTCCCAGCGGGTGGTGAGGATGGCAAGGACCACGGCGTCCTGCGGAAGCTGGGCCCGGGCGGAGAGCAAGGCAGGGGTGAGGCTGTCTGTGTCGTTGATGGATCCGATGTCGCGGTA
>JAPOJD010000152.1 GCA_029978585.1 Actinomycetota bacterium | reverse complement strand
CGCTCCGATGGGCGTGGCGTGGCCGAGTTGCGTCCGGTGTCCTTCGAGCGCGGCTGGCTCGACCAGGCGGAGGGCTCGGCCCTGGTGAGCTTCGGGCGCACCCGCGTGCTGTGTGCCGCGTCGTTCACCCCCGGGGTCCCGCGCTGGCTGCGCGACAGCGGGCGCGGATGGGTCACCGCGGAGTACGCCATGCTGCCGCGCTCGACCAACACCCGCAGCGATCGCGAGTCCGTGAAGGGCAAGCTGGGCGGTCGCACGCAGGAGATCTCCCGGCTCATCGGGCGCAGCCTGCGCGCGGTCATCGACATGGAGGCCCTGGGCGAGAACACCATCGTGCTCGACTGCGATGTCCTCCAGGCCGACGGGGGCACGCGCACCGCGGCGATCACCGGGGCCTATGTCGCCCTCGCCGACGCCGTGTCGTGGGCGCTCGAGAAGGGGCATGTCAAGGCGAGCCCGCTCGTGGACTCCGTCGCGGCGGTGAGCGTCGGGATCATCGACGGGGAGCCGCGACTGGATCTCCACTACGACGACGACGTGCGCGCCGACACCGACATGAACGTCGTCATGACCGGCTCCGGCGGCTACGTCGAGGTGCAGGGCACCGCTGAGGGGGCACCTTTCGACCGGGCCCTGCTCGACCAACTGCTCGACCTCGCGGACGCCGGATGCGCGGATCTCGCCGAGCTCCAGCGCCGGGCGCTGTCGGCGCCGCTCGCATGACCGGCCGCCTGGTCCTCGCAACGCGCAACGCGCACAAGGTGGCCGAGCTCCAGCGCATCCTCGCCGGTCTCGACATCGAGTTGGTGGGACTCGATGAGTACCCCGACGTTCCGGACGTCGCCGAGACCGAGTCCACGTTCGCGGGCAATGCGCTGCTCAAGGCGCGCGCGGTGGCGCAGGCAACCGGACTGCCCGCGGTCGCGGACGACTCCGGCCTGTGCGTCGACGCACTCAACGGCATGCCTGGGGTGCTGTCCGCGCGCTGGAGCGGTGCTCACGGCGACGACGCGGCCAACCTGCAGTTGGTCCTCGCCCAGGTTCGCGATGTCCCGTCAGCGAGGCGCGGGGCCCAGTTCGTGTGCGCGGCGGCGTACGTCGACCCCGCGGAGTCCGAATTCGTCGTCGAGGGGGCTCTCGAGGGCACCCTCGCCGAGGCCCCGCGGGGCTCCCACGGCTTCGGATATGACCCGATCTTCGTCCCGGACGGCTACGCGGTGACCACCGCGGAACTTCGCCCGGAGGAGAAGGACGCGATCAGTCATCGCGGTCATGCCTTCCGGGCCCTCGCTCAGGTGCTGCGCGGCGATTCCTGACCTACCCTGGAGGGGTGGACGCCTGGGTCTGGTGGATCGTCGCCGCGGGGGTTCTCGTCGTCCTGGACCTCGTCACCGGGGGGTCCCTGGTCCTCCTCATGGTGGGTGGGGGAGCTCTGGCCGGCGGCGTCACAGCGGCGCTGGGCGCTCCGCCCGCGCTCGCCTTCGGTGTCTTCGCCCTGGTGACCGTCGCACTGCTGGCCGTGGTGCGCCCCGTGGCGCGGCGCCACCTGCGCCAGCGTCCGGCCGCGCGCACGGGGGTCGACGCGCTTCTCGGCGCGGAAGGCGTTGTGCTCGAGCCGGTGTCGGGGATGGACGGGCGCATCAAGCTCGGTGGCGAGGTGTGGTCAGCGCGCGCGTACGACGGATTCAGCGAGTTCGAGGTCGGCCAGCGCGTGCAGGTGCTGCAGATCGAGGGCGCCACCGCCCTCGTCGCGGCCTAGCGGAAGGAGTTGCCGTGGAAGCGGTCATCGTGGGGATCGTCGCCGCCCTGTTCGCCATCGTCCTCGTCCTGTCGAGCGTCAAGATCGTGCCCCAGGCTCGGGCGCGACTCGTCGAGCGACTCGGGCGCTATCACCGCACGCTCAACGCGGGCCTGTCCCTCGTCATCCCGTTCATCGACCGGCTCACCCCCCGCATCGACCTGCGCGAGCAGGTGGTGTCCTTCCCGCCGCAGCCGGTGATCACCGAGGACAACCTCGTCGTCTCCATCGACTCCGTCATCTACTTCCAGGTGACCGACCCCAAGGCGGCGACGTACGAGATCGCGAACTACCTCACCGGCATCGAGCAGCTCACCGTGACAACCCTGCGCAATGTCATCGGGTCGATGGACCTCGAGGAGACCCTCACCTCGCGCGACAGCATCAACGCCCAGTTGCGCGGGGTGCTCGACGAGGCGACCGGCAAGTGGGGGATCCGCGTCAACCGCGTGGAGATCAAGGCGATCGAGCCGCCCCACAGCGTCCAGGAGTCGATGGAGAAGCAGATGCGCGCCGAGCGCGATCGCCGCGCGGCGATCCTCACCGCGGAGGGTGAGAAGCAGGCGGCCATCCTGACCGCCGAGGGTGCGAAGACCGCGGAGATCCTGCGCGCCGAGGGCGATGCCCAGGCCGCGGTGCTGCGGGCCCAGGGCGAGTCGGAGGCCATCAAGAAGGTGGTCGAGGCGATCCACGAGGCGAAGCCGGACAGCCACGTCCTCGCGTACCAGTACCTGCAGACCCTGCCGGAGATCGCGCAGGGGACGGCGAACAAGGTCTGGGTGATCCCCTCGGAGTTCAGCGGCCAGGTGGCGCACCTCGCCGATGCGCTGCGCCCGCCGACGACTCCCGCCCCCTAGGCCGCACGTCACCTAGGTCCTGCGCCGCGCCCGCCGACACGGTGTCGGACCGACTAGGCGATCGCTGCGACGTCTATGGGTCCCGGATCGGGCGGATAGATGCGATAGCGATCGCCTAGTGGTGCCGGGTCGGCGTGAATCCCCGTCGTCCCGCGGTTAGCATCCCGCACGTGACCGATCTCACCCGTCGTGATGCCCTGGCCCTCGGAGCCGCGCTCGGGGGCGCCGCCTTCGCGGCCACGGCCTTGGGTGCCGGGACGGCCCTGGCGGGGGACACCGCCTCGGGCGCCCGGGACACGCTGCCGCGCCTGCCGGTCATCCGCAGCCGCGACGGGCTGCTCAAGGCCACGCTCGTCGCCACGCAGGAGCCGTCGAACCTGCTGGGACACCGCACCGCGGGACTGTGGACCTACAACGGTCAATTCCCGGGCCCCTGCCTGGTCGTCGCGCCGGGGGACCGGCTCGATCTGACGGTGCGCAACGAGACTCCGGTGCCGGTGAACACCCACTATCACGGGTGCTGGGTGAGACCCTCCGGCGATGCGGACAATGTCTTCGTCTCGGCCGAACCGGGCCAGTCGCTGACCACGCGACTCGCTTTCCCGCGCGAGCATCCGTCGGGCCTCTTCTGGTACCACCCCCACGTCCACGGCTACACCAACGACTCCGTGTGGAGTGGCCTCGCGGGCCCGCTTTTCGTCAGGGGCGGCCTGGAGACCCTGCCGCAGTATCGCGGCGCCGTCCAGCGCCTGCTGGTCTTCAAGGGCTTCGCCCTCGATCCCGAGGCGGCGACGCCGACGATGCTCAAGGCCACGGCGGCACCCTCGGAGATCGTCCAGTTCACTGCCAACGGAGCCCTGAACCCCACCATGCTGCTGCGACCCGGGGAGACGCAGATCTGGCGCATGGTCAATGCCAGTGCCGACGGATTCCTCCGGGTGTCCCTCGACGGCCATCGCATGACGGTGCTCGCGGTGGACGGTGTGCCCGTGTTCACCACCTGGCGCGTGTCGGAGTACATCCTCGTGCCGGGCGCCCGCGTGGAGGTCGCGGTGACCGGCAGCCCGGTGCGTGGTTCGTATGCCCTGCGCACCCTCGGCTACCGCAACGGCCCCTTCGGCCAGTGGCTGCCCCAGGAACTCACCACGGTGGTCGTCGACGGTCCCCCGGGAACTCCGGCGCGGGCTCCGAAGACGATCCTGCCGAGGCCCGAGTGGCTCATGGAGAAGCCGAAGCGCCGCCGCGTCTTCACCCTGTCGGAGTCCTTCAGCCCCGATGCCGGCCCGGTCTTCTACATCAACGGCGAGGCGTTCGGCCATCAGGACCTCCACGATTCGTTCGAGGTCGAGGTGGACACGGTGGAGGAATGGATCGTGCGCAACGACCCCTCGCTGGCGAAGGGCGGTGCTCCGGAGGGCCATCCGTTCCACATCCACGTCAATCACTTCGCCGTCGTGGGCCGGGGGCGGTGGAACCCCGTCACCGGCAAGGCGACGTCGTTCCACAAGATCGTGCCGCGCGCCCTGGAGGACACCGAGCAGGTGCTACCGGGGGAGTACCTCGTCCTGCGCACCCGGTTCCGCAAGTTCCATGGCAAGACGGTGCTGCACTGCCACATCCTGTTCCACGAGGACCTCGGCATGATGGGCGCCTTCAGGATCGTCAAGCCCGGTGCGGGCGAGGACGAGGACGGTGGTGAGCACCACCACCACTGAGCTCGCACATTGACCCACCCGCGCTTTGGCGCCGCGATTGACCAGTCGGCGCGCAATCCGTAGTGTTCCAGGCTCCGCGTCGAAGGGGATCCCGTGCCGCATCGTCCGCTCCGCCTTCGCGCCTCCACGCTCGACTGGTGGCCTCTCCCCATCGCAGCCGTGACCGTGTTCGGCACGATGTGGGCCTGGACGGCGCCTGCGTACGCGGTCGTCACGGCAGACTCCGTCGCGAAAGTCGCCTCATCGTCCGCGGATGCCCAGCGGCGTGGCCCGACGGCGTCCGACGTCGACGCCTGCGTGGAGCGCGCCCTGCGACTGGCTCAGCCGCTGCTGGACTCGATCGAGGTGCGGGGCAACAAGCACAACCGCGAGGTCGATGCGGCCATCGAGTTCATCCGGAGTACGTCACCGGAGTGTGAGTCGCAGCTCTTCGCGGATGGCTCGGCGGCGCACCCCGATGCCGGCCTCCTCCAAGGCG
>JAPOJD010000017.1 GCA_029978585.1 Actinomycetota bacterium | reverse complement strand
GGCGTGCAGGAGGGCACGGACCCGCTCGAGCTCCTCGAGGAGGGCGCCGCGCCCTACCGGCCGGATCTCGCGGGCCCGCACCTGGAACTGCCCTCGGGCCGCCCAGAACTCCGGTCGCCCGTGAACGATGACGCGCTGGCCCTCGGCGAGGGGAGGGGACATCCGATCGAGCACGGCGCTGTCGACGACGACGCTCAACGACATGTCCACCTCGACATCACGGAGGGTCACCCAAGCCGTGCGGACGCCCGGGCGCCGGGACACCTGTGCGACCTGACCGTCGATCCACACGGCGCCCAGGCGCCCGATCCAGTCGCCGACCATCCGGCTCACCGTGCGGACCGGCGCGGGGCTCTCCGGCGAGGTCTCCATCCCCATGGGCGCCAGGCTACGCGCGGAGGCCGACATCGACGGCTCCGCCTACGATGGGGAGATGACCACGACGGGCGGCAAGGTCCTGCTGGCGGCGCCGCGCGGCTACTGCGCGGGCGTGGATCGCGCGGTGGTCACGGTGGAGAAGGCCCTGGACCTCTACGGCCCCCCCGTCTACGTGCGCAAGCAGATCGTCCACAACAAGTACGTGGTGGAGCGCCTCGAGGAGCGGGGCGCGGTCTTCGTCGAGGAGCTCGAGGATGTCCCCACCGGGGCCACCGTCGTCTTCTCGGCCCACGGTGTGGCCCCGTCGGTGCACCACGAGGCGCAGGATCGCGGGCTGAAGACGATCGACGCCACCTGCCCCCTGGTGACCAAGGTGCACTCCGAGGCGCGGCGCTTCGCCGGCGAGGGCATGCAGATCCTTCTCATCGGCCACGAGGGCCACGAGGAGGTCGTGGGCACCATGGGCGAGGCCCCCGAGCACATCACCCTGGTCGAGAGCCCCGAGGACGCCGACCAGGTGGAGGTCGATCCGGACCGGCCCGTGGTGTGGCTCTCCCAGACGACGCTGTCGGTGGACGAGACCCTGCAGACCGTGGATCGGCTCCGGGAGCGCCTTCCCCAGTTGCAGAGTCCTCCGAGCGACGACATCTGCTACGCGACGCAGAACCGCCAGGCCGCGGTCAAGGAGATCGCCGCGCGCTGCGACCTTCTCATCGTCGTGGGTTCGGGCAACTCCTCGAACTCGGTGCGCCTGGTCGAGGTCGGCCTGGAGTCCGGAGCGGGGTCGGCCTACCGCATCGATGGCGTCGCGGAACTGCGCGAGGATTGGCTCAGCGGCGTCGGGACCGTGGGCGTGACGTCCGGGGCGTCCGTGCCGGAGGTTCTCGTCGACGGCGTGCTCGGCTGGCTCGCGGAGCGCGGATTCGGTGATGTCGAGGAGGTCACGACGGCCGAGGAGACCCTCGTCTTCGCCCTGCCCCCGGAGCTTCGCCGCGATATGAAGGCGGCGGCCGCGTCCGCCACCTGAGCGCTAGCGTCCGAGCCAGCGGCGGACGAGGACGATGATGAGCGCGGCGATCGTCGCGCCGAAGATCCAGGCGGCATTGTTGCCGAGCGTCGTCACCACCATGAAGGACTCGCGGACCAGGAATGACCCGACGTCGGGCAGGCGCACCTGCCCCGCGGTTATCGTCGCGAGGAAGAAGGCGATGGGCGGCGCGATGACGGCGATGAGTGCGTCGTCGCGGCGGACCGCGATGGCGGCATAGACGCTGGCGATGACCAGCGCCACCCCGGTGATCCAGTCGATGCCCCGACCGAGCGCGAGCGCCTCGGCCCACGCGACGACGACGGTGACGCCGATGACGACCAGCCACACCGCCCACGCGTGAAGGCCCCGGTTCGAGGTGGCGGCTCGCCGCCCCCGGCCGGAGGGCTCGGATACGGCCTCGGGCACGGGCCCGGCGACAAGCTGGTCGACGGGAGCGGCGGCGACCGCCACGACCGGGGTGGCCGGCGCGGCGGGGTCCTGGGCCCACAGGGAGGGCTGAGGCGGCGGCTCCTCGAAGGTCAGCGGCGGTCGCTCGGCTTCCGCGGGCCGGTCGATGCCGCCGACCACCGTGATCTCCGGCGCCGCCAGGGTGACCGAGCGCAGGCTCACGACCTCGTCGAGCTCGAGGGCCGGGACCGCGGTGTTCGCCGTCTCTCCCTCGGCCCGCAGGGAGCGGAAGAGCCGCCCGGTAGGGGGCGGTGAGTCGCCGCCCTCGTCGTCTCCCACGAGGGACAAGGCTACGACAGGGATGCCCCGGCCCGGCGTTCCACCGATGCGACATCCGGGAGTTCCGCGGAGGCCACCCCGGTCTCGGCGAGCCGGCGGGCGGAGACGGCGACCCGTGAATCCCAGGAGCCCACGAGGCGGTTGTACTGGGAGACCGCACCATCGAGGGCGGCACCCGTCTTGCGCAGGTGCTCGGCCACGATGCGCAGGCGGTCGTGCAGCTCACGTCCGAGCTGGTGTATCTCCGCCGCATTGGCGAGGGCCGCTTCGCGGCGCCAGACGTGGCCGAGTGTGCGGAGCAGCGCCAGGAACGTGGTGGGTGTTGCGATGACGACATTGCGCCCGAAGGCCCGCTCGAGAAGAGCGGGATCCTCGCGCAGGGCGATGCCGAGCATCGATTCCGCGGGCATGAACATCACGACCATGTCGAGGGAGTCGTCATACGCGCGCCAGTAGTCCTTCGAGCCGAGGCGCTCCGCGTGCGCCGCGACGTCGCGGGCGTGCTGCATCATCAGGGGAGCGCGCAGCTCGGGGTCGTCAGTGCTCTCCGCCTCGAGGAGCGCGTTGAGCGGGACCTTGGCATCCACGACGAGACGGCGGCCGGTGCCAAGGTCGATGACCATGTCCGGTCGTAGGACCCCGTGCTCTCCGGGCTGGACGCTCTGCTCGACGAAGTGAACGCGCTCGAGCATGCCGGCGGCCTCCACGAGGCGGCGCAGCTGGGCCTCCCCCCAGCGGCCGCGGACCTCGACGCGGCCCAGGGCGGCGGCCAGGCTGCCGGTCTCCCTCCGCAGGACATCTGTGGTCGCCGCCACATGCCGCAGGTGCTCGTTGAGTTCGGCCCGAAGGCTGGCCTGGTCCGCGCGCCGCAGCGCCTCGGCCTCGTCGAGCCGGCGGCCCAGGCGGTCCAGGGTGGTCTCGACCACGGCGAACTCGGCCGGCGCCTGCGCGCGCGGACGCCGCAGGAGCACGCCAACGCCCGCGCCAACGCCGATGCCGATGCCGATGAGCGCGATGGCGAGCAGGAGCAGAAGCACGATGTCCTCGGGCATGGCTCACGTCCTCCGTGGGAAGTAGTCGTTGGGCAGCGCGCGCGGGGTCACGGTGTGATAGCTCCTCCCGAGCGGACTGGTCCAGGTGGGATCCGGGGGACCGAAGGGATCGCGCGGGCCGTCGTCGTGCACTCGCCATCCCGAGGCCTCGCGGGACCTGTTGTGCCGAGGGCAGGTGGGCGACAGTGTCGATGCGCTGGTGGTGCCGCCCTCGGCGTAGCCGGGGAGGTGGTCGGCATCGCAGTTCTGCGCTCGCACCCCGCACACGGGGTGCTTGCAGCGGGACTCGCGTGCGCGGATGAACCGGGCGAGGCGGGCACCGGGGAATCGCCGACGGCCCTCGTCGAGGAGGAACCCGCCCGCGGCGTCGGTGACCCAGCGGACCCACTCGCCGTCGGTTGCCAGCGCGCGCGCGAGCTCGGGATCCAGGGGCCCGTAGCCCTCGAGGTGCCCCGGATTCGCGGCGAGGTCGAGAAGGGTGTCGAGGGCGACGACAACGCGCACCTCGACGGCCGGGGCAGACACAGGCGCATGACCGGGGATGTCGACCGCAGCCGTGCCCACCGGATGCAGTCCGAAGGCGTGCATGAGGGCCGCGTGGCGCCACTGCCCGGCCGTGCGGTCGTCGGCGGGGTCGGCGTTCTCCTGGAGAAGGCGTGTGCGCGCGTCGATGGCCTCACGCAGGGCGAGGATGTCCGGCGCAGGTCCCCGGCCGGCAAGGCATGCCATCCCGTCTGCGTCGGTCCACATGGACACGTCGGTGCGCTCCCGCGTGGCCTCCCGTCGCCGTCGTGCTGCAGCCTCCGCGTCAGCGGCCACGACGGCCCGGTCAACACGCTCGCGCAGGCGCGCCGGGGGCAGCGTTCCCGCGGCGAGCAGCAGGCTGCGAACGACCTGCATCGCGAGGTCTCCGCCATCCGCGTCGCGAACGCCGGTCAGGACGGAGACGCCGTCGGCGATGACGCGAGCCTGGGCAACGGTGAGCTTGCCTGACTCCACGGCCTCGCCGAGCTCCGGCCACTGCTGGACCAGGGCTCGCGCCGCGTGGACCTTCCAGGAGGCCGTGCGCGGTGCCACGTGCAGGGCTGCGGCCACCTCGTCGGCGACGCAGGATTCCTGGAACGACGTGTGGGCGAAGGCGGGATCGGCCGTTGCCGCCTCGACGGCGTCGGCGACGGCCACGAGGGCATTGGCCTGCACGACGTGGGCCCAGCCCAGCAACTGCTCGGAGGCGACCAGGTAGGACGCCCGCTCATCGTCGGGGAGGGCTCGGGGATCGGCCTGGGCGAGGGCGCGCGCCAGGTCCGGGCCCGGGGCCAGCCCCTCCCAGGGACCGGTGCCCGGCTCGGTCACATCGCGCCAGCCGTCTGCCATGGATCCCACGGTAGGCGGGGGGTCCGACAGTCCCCGATCGCCGAGATCTCGGAGCCGGTTTCCTCGTGCCGTTCCCCGTGTCTCGGGGGCTACCCTGCCCGGATGGCCCTGGGACGCCCCTGCTGGATAGACATCACGGCGACCACGGCCGACGACCGAGAGCGACTGGTGGCCTTCCTGTGCGACGTGTTCGGCTGGACCCTCGAGATGACCGGCCCCGATACCGGCTACTACACGATGCTGCGCCACGACGGGCTCGACGTCGCCGCCGTCGGTCAGCAGCCGCAGGGTGCCGGCCGCTGGGTGACCTACCTGTCGACGGGCGACATCGGTGCCAGCGTCGCGCGCGTGAGCGAGAACGGCGGCCAGGTCCTGCTGCAGCCGCATACGGTCATGCGCGCGGGCACCATGGCGGTAGCCGTAGATCCCCTCGGGGCCACGTTCGGCATGTGGCAGCCCGATCTCTTCGCCGGGTTCCCCGATGCCATTCGGCCCGGCATCCCCGAGTGGTTCCACCACGGCTCGGCGGACCCTGCTGCCGCCGCGCGGTTCTACGCCCGCGCCTTCGATCTTCAGGCGGGCACGGGCGATGGCGATGCCACCCTGGGGCGCGACGGGCGCGGCTACTTCTCCCTGGGGCGCAATATCTTGGGGAATCCCGCCGATCTCAGGCCGGTGATCCTCGTCGATGACCTGGCCGATGTCGAATCGCGCGTCCTGCAGGCCGGGGGCGAGATCTATGCCTCTGGCATCGAGGTGCCGGGCGGCTTCGCGACGACGTTCGCCGACCCCGTGGTGGGGGCCCCACTCATCGTGTCGGTCAATGCGACCTAGGGTCGCGCGGGATGGAAATCAGCACGCGCGTCGGGCCTCCGAGCCGAGCAGCTTGGCGCAGATGTCGGTCAGGGCATCGCGCTCATCGGGAGTGAGCCGCGACCAGAACCGATCCTCTACCTGGGTCAGGATCAGCGGCGCTGCCTCGTCCAGGAGGTCGAGCCCCGCCGGGGTGATCTCGACACTCACGTCGGTGGGCGACTGACGCCGACGAGACACCAGTCCACGGCCCTCCAGCCGGTCAACGAGACGGGTGAGCGCACTGGGACTGCGCGACACCGCGCGCGCGAGCGGGGCCATGCGCTGGCACTGCTCGTCGGCGCTCGCCAACTGGAGCAGGGCGTCGATGTCGGTGTAGCCGACCCTGAGGTTCGCCTGCAGGTCGGCGTCGACCTGGCCGATCACCGACCCTGCCGCTGTGCGGAAGGCGTTCCAGGCATCCCGGTCGGCCTCCGGGCGGGCGAGCCAGGCGCTGCGGGCGGATCGGCGTACGGTCATGACCTCAGTATTGCGCATGCAATACCGGGTGAGGTATGTTGCACGAGCAATAGATATTGCACATGCAACAGAAAGGACCACGCATGGGCACCGCAGCCACAGTTGCTCCCGCTCGGCCACTGAATGCCAAGCGCCTCGGCCTCGGCATCGTCGTGGCCGTCGTCGTCAATCTCATCGTGTACGCCGTGGGCTCAGCGGCCGGGGCGACCTGGATCGCCAACGGTCAGGCGGTCGGGTGGTTCATGGTGCCGATTGCCACCGTCGTCGCGATGGCCATCGGTGGTGTCATCACCTGGCTCCTGGCGCGCCGCTGGGACAAGGCGACCATCACGATGGCGTGGGTGGGGATTGTCTTCGCGGTCATATCCGTGCCCGGTCCTCTCCTGGGCTCCACGGACACTCCGACCAGTTGGGCACTTGCCGCGATGCACATCACCACGGGCATCGTCTGGTTCGTCGCCGTGTATCCGGCGCGCTCACGCCGAGTCGGCTGATCGCCATGTCCTTCACCGACGAGGAAGTCGCGTACATCCGCAGCCAACCCCTCGCTCGCGTTGCCACCGTGTCCGCTGAGGGGCAGCCCGATGTGGTTCCCGTCGTCTTCGAGTTTGACGGGTCGCACTTCTACATCGGCGGTTTCGCACCCGAGCGCACCCGGCGTACGCGCAATGTCGATAGTGGCAACGACAAGGTGGCGCTCGTCATCGACGACCTGGCCTCCGTGCAGCCGTGGGCTCCCCGCTATCTCCGCGTCTATGGCACCGTGGAACTCGTCCACCGCGACGGGCAGAGCGACCGGATCATGAAGATCACCCCCGTCGAGTCGTGGAGCATGAACCTCGACGGGAGCTGGCACCCGGGCGGAGGAGCGAGCCCCACCTCACGCAAGACACGGCACGCACCTTCCTAGACGAGGAGCACTTCCATGGCCACATTCATCGCCGTCGCGAGCTTCTCGCCGGAGACTGACCTGCCCCAGATGTACACGGTCATGGCAGAGGAGGTGGCCCAGGTCCACCAGCTCATGGCTGAGGGGCGCCTCAAGGCGGTGCACGCCTCGCCCACCCGCGGGCGTGCCTTCCTCGAAGTCATCGCGGAGAACGAGGACGAGGCCAGGGCAGCGGTGGAGTCGCTGCCGATGGCGCGATGGTGGGAGATCGACCTCTACCCCACGATGGGGGGACCGGACCAGCAATCGTGACGCGCGACGGCCGCCGATAGCCTTCGCAACGTGGCACTCACTATCGGCATCGTCGGACTTCCCAACGTCGGCAAGTCGACCCTCTTCAACGCCTTGACGGAGAACGACGTGCTCGCGGCGAACTACCCGTTCGCCACGATCGAGCCCAACACCGGAGTCGTCGAGGTGCCCGACCCGCGCCTGGCCGTGCTGGCCCAGATCTTCCACTCCGAGCGGATCCTCCCCGCCACCGTGACCTTCGTCGACATCGCCGGGATCGTCAAGGGAGCCAGCGAGGGCGCGGGCCTGGGCAACCAGTTCCTGGCGCACATCCGCGAGTCCGACGCGATCTGCCAGGTGCTGCGCGCCTTCGAGGATCCCGATGTCGTCCATGTGGAGGGGCGCGTCGACCCCGCGGAGGACCTCGCCACCATCAACACCGAGCTCATCCTCGCCGACCTGCAGACACTCGAAAAGGCCATCCCGCGCCTGCAGAAAGAGGCGCGCATGCAGAAGGATCGTGCCGAGACGCTCGCCGCCGCCGAGAAGGCGCAGGAGATCCTCAACTCCGGCACGACGATCTTCGCCTCCGGCATGGATGCCGCGCCCATCCGCGAACTCTTCCTGCTCACCGCGAAGCCATTCCTGTACGTCGTCAATGCCGACGAAGACCAGTTGCCGGATGCAGCCTTCCGGCAGAGGATGTGCGACCTGCTCGCCCCGGCCGACGTGGTCTTCCTTGACGCGAAGATCGAATCGGAGCTGGTGGGACTGGACCACGCGGAAGCGCTTGAGTTGCTGGAGTCCATAGGCCAGGACGAGTCCGGGCTCGACGCGCTCGCGCGCGTGGGCTTCGACACCCTGGGTCTGCAGACCTACCTCACCGCGGGACCCAAGGAGGCCCGGGCGTGGACGATCCGCAAGGGCGCAACGGCACCCGAGGCCGCCGGCGTCATCCACACCGACTTCCAGAAGGGCTTCATCAAGGCCGAGGTCGTCTCGTTCGATGACCTGGTGGAGGCGGGATCCATGGTGGAGGCGAAGGCCCACGGCAAGGTGCGCATGGAGGGCAAGGACTACGTCATGCAAGACGGCGATGTCGTCGAGTTCCGCTTCAATGTCTGACGCCGTCCGGTCTGACGCCATCCGCTCCGCGTTCGCAGGCTGGCCGACGCTCAACGCGGTCGTGCGTGACGCTGTCGCCGGCCTCGGCGACGAAGAACTGACGCGTGCGGCGCGTCCGGGGCGCTGGCCGCTGTGGGCTGTGGTCGGCCATCTTGCCTGCCAGCGGGTCTTCTGGCTGTGTGACTTCGCCGGGGAGGAGGGTGCGGACACGACGCCGTTCACGAATGCGAAGTGGTCGTGCCCGGGCGACGAGGACCTCGACCATCCGCTCAGTGCCGTCCAGTTGGTGGGCGCCCTCGATTCGACCTTCGCGATCGTCGATCGCGTCCTGGACACTTGGAGTCTCGACAGCCTGGCCGAGACCATCGATCACTCCGACTGGGACGCCGATTGGGTGCACACCCGCGGCTTCGTCATCGACCGCGTGCACTCCCACGACCTGTGGCATGCGGCCGAGGTGAACGAGATCCTCACGGCCGCAGGCTGGTCTCCTATTGATCCGTGGCGCTAAGTCCCGCCGGCACCCGCAATCCCTCGGACCGCAATTCCAACGACGCCAATTGCCCGATCACCCGCTTATCACCCCTTCGCCACGCTCCGGCCGGATCGTCGCTCACTCGCGCGAGCAGATGCAGGGGCTGGCGGGCCATGGCACGCAAGGCGAAGAGGTCGAGGTCGTCGGAGGAGTCCAGGAAGCGCCGTGCGGCCGTGGCGCGGCGAATGAACGCGACCCGCAGCGGCACCCAGAACATCGCCCACGACGCGATTCCCAGGACTGCCAGCGAGATCGCGAGGAATCGCGCCAGCACCCCGACGGCGTCCGCTGCCGTCTGGCCTGCCTGGGCGATCGACTCGCTCGCTCCCGCCATCCCGTCGAACGGTGACTGGAGCGTTCCGCCGACGAGTGGCACCTGGCCGAGGGAGTCGCCGGCAGACGTGAACCGCCCGGCGAGGTCAGTCGCCCCCTCGGCTACGGCGAGCCCAGGCTTCGCAAGGTTCATGATGAGGTCGTACAGGCGCAGTGCCACCCAGATCCACAACAGGCTCCAGAACACCAGCCACGCGTCGCCGAGTAGTTGACGCGTCCTGCGCGCGGGGATTTCGGAGTACCAGGTCATGGGCGCACCCTAGGATGCGCACGTGCCCAGTGACCTGAGGACTCCCGTCGCCATCGTGGGCGCGGGACCGGCCGGGCTCATGCTGTCGCACCTGCTCGCGAGGCGAGGCGTTGATAGCATTGTCGTCGAAATTCGTTCCCGCCAGGAGATCGAGACGGCCAACCGCGCGGGGATCCTCGAAGCCGGTTCCGTGCGCATGCTCGTCGACGAGGGCGTCTCCGACCGCGTGCTGCGAGACGGCCACGAGCACGATGGGATCGAGCTGCGCTTCGCGGGCCACGGGCACCGGATCGACTTCCGGCGCCTCGTGGACTCGGCGGTCTGGCTGTACCCGCAGCAGGATGTCTTCGCCGACCTCGCCGACGCCCGCGAGCGCGACGGTGGAGACGTCCGGTTCGAGGTCTCCGACGTCACCGTCGAGGACCACGTGGACGCTCCGGTCCTGGGCTTCACCGACCGTGAGGGCGCCGAGTATCGCGTGCGGGCCGACATCGTGGTGGGCGCCGACGGATCACGCTCCTACTGCCGCGGGCTCGTTCCCGAGGGGGAACGCCGCGAGCTCTTCACGACGTATCCCTATGCCTGGCTCGGGATCCTCGCCGACGCTCCCCCCAGTGCGCCCGAACTCATCTACGTCCACTCCGACCGCGGCTTCGCGCTCATCTCCCAGCGCACCCCCACGGTGCAGCGGATGTACCTTCAGGTCTCGCCCGACGAGGACATCGCGCAATGGCCGGACGACCGCATCTGGGAGGAACTCGTCGCGCGAACCGCAGGCGACGGATTCGAGTTGCGCACCGGCACGATCACGGAGAAGTCCGTCCTGCCCTTCCGTAGCTATGTGGACGAGACGATGCGCCACGGTCGGCTCCTCCTGGTCGGGGATGCCGCCCACACTGTCCCGCCCACCGGAGCCAAGGGCCTCAACCTCGCGCTCACTGACGTCGCCGTCCTCGCCGACGTCATCCCCCGTGCCCTCGCGACGGGCGACACGGATGCCCTCGACGAGTACGCCGAGCGCGCGCTCGACCGCATCTGGAAGGCGGAGAGCTTCTCCTACTGGATGACGCAGATGCTGCACCTGAGCCCGGATGGCGACGCCTTCGACGCACGTCGACAGATCGGCGAGCTCAGGCGCATCGTCTCGTCCGACCGCGGCTCGGCGTACCTCGCCGAGGCCTACACCGGATGGCCCCGAAAGGATGGATGACATGACGATTCACGTGACCAGGGTCCCCGGCGAGTACGCCGTCCACCGCCTCGCTCCGGATGCCAGCATCCCGGAAGCGGTGTGGGCATCGCCCTTCGTCTCGGTGTCGCGATCAAGGGACGAACTGAGCATCATTACCGATGCGGGCAACGCGGTGGAGGCCCAGAGCACGGTCGGTCCCTGGCTTGCCTATCGCGTGGCAGGCACGATCGACTTCTCCGTGACGGGCGTCATGTCGTCGCTCACGACACCGCTGGCACAGGCCGGGCTCGGCATCCTGGGAGTGTCGACGTACGACACCGACTACATCCTCGTCCACGCGGACTCCGGCGAGGCGGCCGAGATGACGTGGCGGGACGCGGGCATCGACATTGCCTGATGCTGTACCGCACGTCACGGTCGTGGTCGCGGCAGCGATCGAGCGGGACGGGCGCTTCCTCGCTGCCCGGCGCACTCGCCCCGCTCAGGTGGCGGGCCGCTGGGAGTTCCCCGGGGGCAAGGTCGAGCCGGGGGAGTCCGAGGAGCAGGCGCTGGTGCGCGAGATCCGCGAGGAGCTCGGGGTAGGGATCGCCGTGGGCCGGCGCGTGGCGGGGGAGTGGCCCTTGGGCGAGGGCCTCGTCCTGCACCTGTACGACGCAACCCTCGTGGACGGCGAACCCGCACCGCTGGAGCAGCACGACGCGGTCCGGTGGGTCTCATTGGCGGAGTTCGACGACGTGGCCTGGCTGGAGTCAGATGTCGAGGCGGTGGCTGTCCTTCGGGCCGACCGTGAATTAGCCTCGGACACCATGGACACTCCCGAGCATGCGGCGCGCCTTGCGTATTCCGTGGAGCGCACGTTCGACGTGCCGATCGAGCTCATGTGGTCGGCGTGGGCGAGTCCCCAGGCGCTCGAGGAGTGGTACGCGCCGACCGACCTCAGCGTCGTGCCCGGCTCGGTCGTGTCGGAGCCCACGGCCGGCGGACGCTGGGCCGTGGCAGTGGATGCCTCGTCATACGGTCACATCGCCTACTTCTGGGGTCGCTACACCGAGGTGGCCGAAGACCGCCGCCTCGCGCACACGATGTCGTACTCGCAGCAGGAGTCGGACTTCCTGGCACGTGACGACGAGGCCGAGCACCATCTCATCGTCATCGACATGGAACCCCGAGCCGGCGGGACGTGGGTCCGATTCGCCCAGTACGGCGACATGCCGACGGAACAGGCAGCCATGGCGCAGGCCGGCATGGAGAGTTACTTCGACTCGCTCGCGGCGTACCTGGCTCGCACGGGCTAACCCCTTCCGCTCCCGGGGCGGATCCACGATCATGACGCCATGAAGGTGGTCATCGTCGGAGGGGGCATGGCGGGCCTCACGACCGCCGCGCTGCTGGGCCGCACCGGCTCGCACGAGGTGGTCGTCCTCGAGCATGCCGAGGGGTTCGGCGAGGTGGGATACGGCATCGGGCTGTATCCCCTGGGCAGTGCCGTCTTCCACGCCCTCGGTTCCTACGGTGAGCTCGCGCGCCGGTCGACGACTTTCGCCACCTACGAGGTCCACGGACCCGATGGGCAGTTGCTCCAGACGGTGGACCTTGGCGCGCTGCTCGCCGACTTCGGCCCGATGCTCGGAGTCACGCGCGCCGACATCATCGACGTGCTGCTGTCATCTGTCCCGGCTGGTGCCATGCGTTTCGGCCATCACGCGGTGGCCGTGCAGGCGGTGGGCGGCGGTGTCGCGGTCACCACCGCGCATGGGGAGACGTTCGAGGGTGACGTCGCGGTGGCCGCCGACGGGATGCACAGTGCGCTGCGCGCGTCGATCTTCGGCGACGTCCAGCCGCACGACACCGGTTTTGACGCCTGGATGTGGTGGGCGCCGCCCGGTGCCGTGTTGCCCGACGTGGTCGCGGAGTACTGGGGACCGTCTGCGTTCGTCGGCCTCTACCCGATGACGCGGGGGATCAACGTGGCGGTGGCGGTGCCACGTGAACTCTCGCCGTCACCTGACGCAGATCCGGCCGCGATCATCGCGGCCCTGCAGTCCACCGTGGCCGAGCACGCGCCCGCGGCCGGTGCGATCGCCGGCCTGTGGGAGGCCGGAGGGAGCAAGCCCTTCCTCTGGCCCATGCAGGACGTGCGCGCGCCCGACATCACCGCCCTCGACGACCGGGTGGCGCTGTGCGGCGACTCCGGCATCGGCTTCCTGCCGACCGCGGGGGTGGGAGCGTCCAATGCCCTGCGCAGCGCCGCCGCCCTGGCCTACGACCTGTCCCTTGCCGACGCCGCGAGCGCCCCCTTGGCCGTCGCCCGGTGGCGCCAGCGGGTTCGCAAGCTCGTGGACAAGAACCAGGAGGACTCGCGCGAGCTCGCCAAGGTGATGATGGTGAAGCACGGCGCCACCTCGGCCGTGGTCAACGCCGTCATGAAGCATGCCCCCGTGACGATGATGACCTCCAGCATCGTCAAGAGCATGCAGGTGCCGTTCTAGGGCCCGGAGCCGACGGCGTACAGTCGTCTGATGCCTTCCACCCGCTCTGACCTGCGCAACGTCGCCATTGTGGCCCACGTGGACCATGGCAAGACGACGCTGGTCGATGCCCTGCTGTGGCAGTCGGGGGCCTTCCGGGAGAACGCCGACATCGCGGAGCGGGTCATGGACTCCATGGATCTCGAGCGCGAGAAGGGCATCACGATCCTCGCCAAGAACACCGCCGTGCGCTTCGACGACGTCACGATCAACATCGTCGACACTCCCGGCCATGCCGACTTCGGCGGCGAGGTCGAGCGGGCCCTTGAAATGGTGGACGGGGTCCTGCTCCTCGTGGACGCCTCCGAGGGTCCCCTGCCGCAGACCCGGTTCGTCCTGCGCAAGGCCCTGTCCAAGCGGCTGCCCGTCGTCCTCGTCGTCAACAAGGTCGACCGCTCTGACGCGCGCATCGCCGAGGTCGTCGACGAGACGTACGAGCTCTTCCTCGACCTCGACGCCACCGAGGACCAGATCGACTTCCCGATCGTGTACTGCGCCGCCAAGGCGGGGCGGGCCAGCCTGGAGCGTCCGGCGGACGGCGCCATGCCCGACAGCCCCAACCTCGAGCCGCTGGTCGAGACCCTGCTCGCCACGATCCCCGCGCCAACCTTTGTCGAGGGAGCACCCCTGCAGGCGCACGTCACGAACCTCGACGCATCGCCCTACCTCGGCCGCCTGGCGCTCTGCCGCGTGCACGAGGGCACGATTCGCAAGGGCCAGCAGGTGGCGTGGTGTCGCGCGGACGGCTCGGTCGAACGCGCGAAGGTCGCCGAACTCCTCATCACGGAGGCGCTCGAACGGGTGCCGACCGATTCCGCGGGGCCGGGGGACATCATCGCCGTGGCCGGGCTTCCGGACATCACCATCGGGGAGACCCTCGCCGACCCCGATGACCCGCGGCCGCTGCCGGTCATCACCGTCGACGAACCCAGCATCTCGATGACCGTCGGCATCAACACCTCGCCGCTGGCCGGCCAGAGCGGCGACAAGCTCACCGCGCGGCTGGTCAAGTCGCGGTTGGAGAGCGAGACGATCGGCAACGTCTCCATCCGCGTGCTGCCCACTGATCGCCCCGACACCTGGGAGGTGCAGGGGCGCGGTGAGCTTCAGCTCGCCATCCTCGTCGAGATCATGCGCCGCGAGGGGTTCGAGCTCACCGTGGGGAAGCAGCAGGTGGTCACCCGCATGATCGACGGCAAGGTCCACGAGCCGATCGAGCGCCTCACCGTCGACATCCCCGAGGACTACCTGGGTGTCGTGACCCAGCTCATGGCGCTGCGCAAGGGGCGCATGGAGCAGATGGTCAACCACGGCACCGGCTGGATTCGCATGGACTACCTCGTGCCCGCACGCGGGCTCATCGGGTTCCGCACGGAGTTCCTCACGGAGACACGCGGCACCGGACTGCTGCACCATGTCTTCGACCGGTACGAGCCGTGGCACGGCGAACTCCGCACGCGGCCCACCGGGTCGCTCGTCGCGGACCGGCGAGGCATGACGACCGGGTTCGCCCTGGCCAACCTGCAGGAGCGCGGCACGATGTTCGTCGGCCCCGGCACCGAGGTCTACGAGGGCATGATCGTGGGGGAGAACTCCCGCGCCGATGACCTCGACGTCAACCCCACCAAGGAGAAGAAGCTCACCAACATGCGCTCCTCGACCGGGGACATCCTCGTGCCGCTGATCCCCCACCGGGTGCTCTCCCTGGAGCAGGCCCTGGAGTTCTGCCGGGATACCGAGTGCGTGGAGGTCACCCCGGCCGCCGTGCGGATCCGGACAGTCCAACTGGCCGCCACAGACCGCGCCAAGGCCCGTTCGCGGGCGGGCTCCGCCCGGCCATAGCGGGCATTCCCTCCTCGCGAGGGTCGCGATCAGGTCACGATCCGGAGAGGTATCCCAGGGGGGGCCCGGGGGCCCCGGGTCCCGGCGTACAGTGCGACCGGGCCGGGGGAAGGCCCGAGGCAGAGGCGACCTAGGGGCCGAGGCGATATAGGGGAGGTGAGCGTGGCGACCAGCGAAGCCGTGGAGGCTCCCGCCACCGAGCCTCCGGAGGGCCCCGAGGAGATCCAGGGGCGCTCCCTCTCCCAGATCGCCTGGGGCCGGCTCAAGCGGGACAAGACCTTCATCGCCTCGTGCATCGTCCTGCTCATCATCGTGCTGGTCGCGATCTTCGCGCCCTTCATCACCGGCCTCATCGGCGTCGATCCGTACTCCCTGGACAAGGAGGCCATCAGCAGCTCGGGGGGCAAGCCCAACGGGCCCTGGGGCGGAGCGAGCCTGGACCATCCGCTGGGGGTGGAGTGGGGGACCGGTCGCGACATCCTGGCGCGGCTGCTCTACGGGCTGCGCATCTCCCTGCTCATCGCCACGACGGCCACCTTCCTCGTGGTCATCCTCGGCACGCTCTTCGGCGTGATCTCCGGCTACGTCCGGGGGTTCACCGACGCGGCCATCGGCCGCTTCATGGACCTCATCCTCGCGTTCCCCTTCCTCCTCATCATCCTGGCGCTCTCGGGGGCGATGACCCAGCGGCTGACCGACCTGGGGGTCCCCGAGGGCAATGCCTCCCGGATCACCTATCTCATCCTGGTCCTCGGCATCTTCGGCTGGCCCTACCTCGCGCGCATCGTCCGGGGCGAGGTCCTGAGCCTGCGCGAACGGGAGTTCGTCGAGTCGGCGATCGCCATGGGCGCGAGTTCGACGCGCATCATCTTCCGCGAGATCCTGCCCAACCTCTGGGCCCCGATCCTCGTCTACGCGACGCTCCTCCTGCCGACGTACATCGCGGTCGAGGCGGCACTGTCGTTCCTCGGAGTGGGCATCCTGCCCCCCGAGCCGTCCTTCGGCGCCATGCTCTCGGAGAGCGTGCAGTTCTTCCAGCTGGTGCCCAGCTACCTGTTCATTCCCGGGACCGTGCTCGTCATCGTGGTCGTGGCCTTCAACCTGGCCGGCGACTCGGTGCGTGACGCGCTCGATCCCAAGGCGGTCAAGTGATGCCGCGCATAGGCTCCCGTCAGACACCGATCGGCCCGATGGGGCCGGGGGAGGAAGGTCACACCCGGTGACCATCGGTGCACCAAAGGAGGAAACATGGTGAAGTCGAAGGCGACCCTCGCGATTGGTATCGCGGCGGGTGCGCTCGTTCTCGCCGCCTGTGGCGGCGGCTCGTCCGACAGCGGGTCATCCAGCCCGTCGGCGAGCGGTTCGCAGGGAGGCGAGGCCAGCTCCAGCTCCGAGGCGTCGCCCAGCGAGGCTCCGGCCCCGTCGGGTGATGGGCAGGCTGGCGGAACCCTCACGATCCTGAGCCCGGCCGAGCAGTTCCTCACGCTCGACCCGCAGGTCGTCTACACGGGCGAGGACCTCGGCTTCCTCGGCGCCACGATCATGCGCTCGCTCACGGCCTACCAGGTCATGCCGGGCGATGACGAGGGCACGACCCTTGTGCCCGACATGGCCACCGACACAGGCACCGTCAGCAACGAAGGCAAGACCTGGCAGTTCACTCTGCGCGACGGCATGAAGTGGGAGGACGGCTCGCCCGTCACCTGCGAGGACGTCGCCTACGGGACCTCCCGTCAGTTCGACGTCGGTCTCGCCGAGGGGGGCCCGGTCTACGCCGTCACCTACCTCGACATCCCCGTGGACGAGGAGGGGAACTCCGAGTACAAGGGCCCGACGGACGGCACCGGCCAGGAGCTGTTCGACAAGGCGGTCAGCTGCGATGGCAACACCATCACCTTCAACCTCAACCAGCCCGTGCCGGACTTCAACTACGCGGTGACCCTCGGGTTCAGCGCGGTGCCGGCAGGCATGGCGACGGGACCGGAGTACGCCGACAAGCCGATGTCCAACGGCCCGTACAAGATCCAGGAGTACGCCAAGGGCAAGGGCGGCAAGCTCGTGCTCGTGCGCAATGAGAACTGGAGCCCGGATGCGGACCCGTACCGCAAGGCCTACCCGGACTCCTGGGTCGTGAACTTCGGCATCGAGGAGTCGGTGGCCGACCAGCGCGTGATCCAGAGCTCGGGCGAGGACGAGTACGCCATGGTTCAGGGCATCACGACAGCGTCCCTGCCGATCGTCTTCGAGGATCCGGTGTACGAGGCACGGCGCATCGACGCCTACGACCCCTACACCATCTACGCGGCTGTCAACGCGCAGAAGGTCCCGGACCAGAAGTGCCGCCAGGCCATCGGCGTGGCGCTCGATCGCGAGGCCCTGCGCCTCAATGCGGGTGGCGACTACGCCGGTGACTTCGCCGACGGCGCCGTGAAGCCCAATATCGGCATCGACTACGCGCCCACGGGCCTGTGGGACGGCCTCCTGGGCCAGCCCGTTCCGCCCACCGGCGATCCCGAGTTCGCCAAGAAGCTGCTCTCCGAGGGCAAGGACTGCCCGACCGAGATCACGCTCGACTACGCACAGAGCGAGGACAACGACAAGGCTGCCGCCATCTGGGTGGAGTCGCTGGCTCGCGCGGGCATCACCGTCAAGCCGAACCCCATCGAGCGCGGCCAGTACTACGGCGTCGTGTTCAAGGACGGCAACGAGGTCATGCTGGGTGGCTGGGGCGCTGACTGGCCGAATGCCTCCACCGTGCTCCCGCCGCTGTTCGTCCAGGGCTGGAACCTCTCCCAGGTGGACGACAAGGCCTTCAACGAGAAGGTCAAGGCGGCTTCCGTCGAGCTCGACCGCAATAAGCAGGCCACGATGTGGCAGGAGCTCAGCAAGGAGGCGGCGGCACAGATGTGGATCGTGCCGACCCGCTTCGGCAAGGACCAGCGACTGGCGGGGACGAAGGTCGGCCCCATCTTCAGCTGGGCGGCGTACGGCTCGTGGCCGTACCCGATCATGTACGCCGTGCAGTAGAGACGCGTGCCATGTGGGGGGCGGGGCGTGAGCCCCGCCCCCCACGGCCGAAAGGAGGGGATCGATGGCTGGCTACGTCGTGCGACGTGTCCTCATCATGATCCTGCTCCTGCTGCTCCTCACCGCGGCCGTGTTCTTCCTCTTCAGCCTTCTTCCCGCGGATGTCGCACGCCTCACGTGCGGCAAGATCTGCACGGATCAGACCATCGAGATGAACCGGATGCGCCTGGGCCTCGACAAGTCGGTCCTCGAGCAGTACTGGATCTTCCTCAAGGGCCTCGTTGTCGGCCGCACCTTCGGCGAGGGCCCGGCCGCGGTTGTGTGCGAGGCACCCTGCCTGGGCTATTCCTTCACGCGCAATGAGCCGGTGCTCGACCTCATCGTGGCCCGGCTGCCCCCCACGATCTTCCTCGCCATGGGCGCCTTCGTCCTCTTCATCATCGGCGGCGTGTCCGTCGGGGTCTACAGCGCGCTGCGCCGCGGACGGTGGCAGGACAAGGGAGTCATGGGCGCCTCGCTCATCGGCTACTCGCTGCCGTCCTTCTTCATCGGCCTGGTGGCCATCTACTTCGTCATCATCCGCTGGAAGCTCCTGCCGTTCCCGTCCTATGTCCCGCCCTGGGAGGACCCGGTCGGGTTCGTGCAGACGATGATCCTGCCGTGGGTGGTCCTCGCCATCCTCTATGCCGCGTTCTACACGCGGCTCACCCGCAGCCAGATGCTCGAGACCCTCAACGAGGACTACATCCGCACCGCGCGCGCCAAGGGGCTGCCTGAGCGCGTCGTCGTTCGCAAGCATGCACTGCGCGCGGGACTCACGCCGATCGTCACCGCCGCCGGCCTGGACTTCGCGGGCCTTCTCGGCGGCGCCATCATCCTCGAGACCATCTTCAGCCTCCCGGGGCTCGGCAGCCTCGCGGTGTCGGCCGTGCTCGACCCCGACCTGTCCATCCTCGTTGGCGTCACCCTGGTGACCGCCACGTTCATCATCGTGGCGAACCTCATCGTCGACCTGCTCTACGCGGTCATCGACCCACGCGTGAGGCCCTCGTGAGCGATCCCTTCCTCGTCGTCGAGGACCTCAATGTCTCCTTCCCCACGGAGGACGGCCTCGTCCAGGCGGTGTCCGGTTCCTCATTCTCCGTGGAGCAGGGCCAGACCCTCGCCATTGTGGGGGAGTCCGGCTCGGGCAAGAGCGTGACCGCGCAGGCCATCATGGGGCTGCTCAATCGCAACTCGGCAGCAATCAGCGGGAGCGTCGTCCTCGACGGGACGGACCTCTTCACCCTCAAGGACGACGACGTGCGCAAGCTGCGCGGCTCTACGATGGCCATGATCTTCCAGGATCCGTTGTCGAGCCTGCACCCCTTCTACCGCATCGGGGACCAGCTGATCGAGGCCGTGCAGGTCCACGCCCGGGTGAGCAAGTCTGCCGCGCGCAAGCGCGCGATCGACGCACTGGATCACGTCGGCATCCCGGCGCCCGACCGGCGCGTGGACGACTACCCGCACCAGCTGTCCGGCGGCATGCGCCAGCGCGTCATGATCGCGATGGCCCTCATCAACTCCCCGTCGCTGCTCATCGCCGACGAGCCCACCACCGCCCTCGACGTCACCGTCCAGGCCCAGATCACGGAGCTCATCACGACGTTGCAGCGCGAAAGCGGCACGACGCTCCTCATGATCACCCACGACCTCGGCGTCGTCGCCGACATGGCCGACGAAGTGTGCGTCATGTACGGCGGCCGCATCGTGGAGTACGGATCCGTGGATGACATCTACTACCGGCCCGAGCACCCCTACACCCACGGTCTGCTGGCCTCGGTACCCCGGCTCGCGGCGGAGCGCGTCGAGCGGCTCGACCCGATCCCGGGCAACCCTCCTTCGCTCATCAACCTGCCCACCGGCTGCGTCTTCCACCCCCGCTGCACCCGCCGGGCCGACGTGCCGGGGAACCTCTGCGTCACCGAGGAGCCTGCGCTCTCGGCGTCGAATCCGGGGCACCTGGTCCGCTGCCATCTCCCCGTGGGTGCCCGCACCCCCGCCGGCGGTGCCTCATGACCGATCGGGTTCTCGAGGTCGACGACCTCACGGTGTATTTCCCCGTGAAGTCGCGCGGTGTCTTCCCGCGAACCATCGGGCAGATCAAGGCCGTCGACGGTGTCAGCCTCGACGTCGGCGCCGGCGAGACGCTCGGCCTGGTGGGAGAGAGCGGCTGCGGCAAGTCCACGACCGGGCGCGCCATCCTGCGGCTGGTCCCCCCGACCGGCGGTCGGGTCGTCATCAACGGCAATGACGTGACGGGACTCTCGCGGCGAGAGATGCGGCCGGTCCGCCAGCAGGCGCAGATGATCTTCCAGGATCCGTACAACGCACTCAATCCGCGGCAGACCATCGGCTCGATCCTCGCCGCCCCCTTCCGGATCCAGAAGGTCGATCCCCCCGGCGGCGTGCGCCAGGCGGTCCGCGAGCTCATGGACCGGGTCGGGCTCAACCCCGAGCACGTCAACCGATACCCGTATGAATTCTCGGGCGGGCAGCGCCAGCGCATCGGCATCGCCCGGGCGATCGCGCTGAGGCCCAAGCTCATCATCTGCGACGAGCCCGTCTCGGCGCTTGACGTGTCCATCCAGGCGCAGATCCTCAACCTCCTGCAGGACCTGCAGGCCGACTTCGGGGTGTCCTACCTCTTCATCGCGCACGACCTCGCGGTCGTGCGCCAGATCGCGCAGCGCGTCGCGGTGATGTACCTCGGCCACATCGTCGAGACAGCACCGCGGGATGAGCTGTACCGCCAGCCGCTGCACCCGTACACGCACGCCCTGCTCTCCGCCGTGCCGGTGCCGGATCCCGAGGTGCAGACCCATCGCCAGCGGATCGTCCTCGGCGGGGACCTGCCCAGTCCGCTCAACCCCCCGTCGGGGTGCGTCTTCCACACGCGCTGCTTCGTCGCGCAGGATCGCTGCCGAACCGAGGTGCCCGAGCTTCGCGTCATGGGCCCGGACCATCGGGTGGCCTGCCACTTCCCCATCACCGAGCCGCTCAAGGGCGCGGTCATCCACGGTCCGGACTCGGGTCTCGTGGAGCCCCTCGAGCAGGAGCCGGGCTACTTCAGCGAGAGCATCACCGACCTCGGCGCCGTCGGCACCACCCGCCTTGACTCGGCAAACTCCACCGACGAGGGGATCTAGCCCGCAGCGGCGCCGCCGCCGAGGTAGCGGCCGAAGAAGTCCACCTCTGCGCGCAGCAGGTTCTCCGCCACGACCTCCTGGGGTGTCATGTGCGTGACACCGGTGAGAGGCAGCACGGAGTGCGGGCGCCCCGCCGCAAGGAGCGCCGAGGAGAGCTGCAGCGTGTGCGCGACAACGACGTTGTCGTCCGCGAGGCCGTGGATGATGAGCAGCGGCCGGCTCAGCCCGGCCGCGAGGGGCAGCAGCGACGAGGCGTCGTACGCCGCCGGGTCCTCGCGAGGGTCGCCGAGATACCTCTCCGTGTAGGCAGTGTCGTACAGCCGCCACTCCGTCACGGGGGCGCCGGCGACGGCCGCGTGGAAGATGTCGGGGCGGCGAAGCACCGCGAGCGCCGCGAGGTAGCCGCCGAAGGACCAGCCGCGGATACCGACGCGTTCGACGTCGACGTCGTCGGGGAACTCCGCGGCCACGCCCTCCAGCGCGGCGACCTGGTCCTCGAGCGCCGGGGTGGCGAGGTCGCCCTTCACCGCGCGATCCCATGCCGGTCCGCGACCGGGAGTCCCGCGCCCATCCGCGACGATGACGCAGTACCCCTGGTCGGCGAGCCACTGGTCGGTGCCGTAGGAGAGACCGCCTTCGACCACGAGGCGGGCGTGCGGCCCGCCGTACGGCGACATGATGACCGGCAGCCGACGGGCGCCGGGGACGTGATCCGCGGGGAAGAGAACAGCGGCGCGCAGGTCGCGCGCGCCCACGGTGGTCATCGTCACCCTCGGTGAGATGACGGGGGTCTCCGCGAGGGATGCGATCGCGGCGGTGCGCTGGCCGGCCTGCCAGGCCTCGACGGTCGTCGCCGTCGTGTCGAGGGATGTCGAGGTGGTGACGACCGTGCTACCGCTGCGTCGGGCCCCCACCATCCCGCGCGGAGCGGCGCCGAGCAGGGTCTCGACATCGCCGGCGTAGGACACGCGATAGACCGACGAGCGAGTGGGATCGTCCGTCGCCGAGACGAGCACGTCGTCAGCGCCGGGATCGAGGATGGCCTCGACCTGAAGTCCGGGCGGGGTGAGCGGGACGTCGTCGCACACCAGCCGGTAGGTGTCGCAATCGCGGTCGGCGATGACCTCGAGCACAGAGCCGGAGGGTGCGCGCGTGGGCGATCCGGGGATCACATCGATCCACTCGGGGTCGTGCCGATCCCGTAGGACGACCACCTCGGCGGTGTCCGGGTCGACCTCGATGACCAGCTCGCGGCGCTGGTCGCGCGACAGCACCGCGATGATCGGGGGTCCGGAGCGAGTGACGCTCACCTGCGCGAGATAGGGGAAGGCCGTTCGATCCCAGGCCACCTCGGTGCGTTCGATCTCCCCATCCTCATCGAGGCGGATGAGCCACAGGCTGACGTCCGCGTTGTCGGTGCCGGCCGCGGGATAGCGGTGCGCGCGCGCGGGCTGATCAGGATGGGCCGGGTCGGCGATCCACCAGGTGGCGACGGGCTCCTCGTCGCACCTCTCGACGAGGAGCCCGGACCCGTCGGCGAGCCACCAGTAGCCGCGGACGCGGTCGAGTTCCTCCGCGGCGATGAAGTCCGCGAGCCCCCACGACTGCGTGTCGCCCTCCGGGACGCACAGCGCAGTCTCGGTCCCCCCGGCCAGCGGCGCGACGTAGAGGCCGCGGTCGCTGACGAAGGCGGCCTTCGCCCCGGTGGGGTCGGGTCGCGGGTCGATCACCGGACCCGGGGCGGCGAGGCGGACCGGCCGCGCCTCGCCGTCGTCCAGTCGTACGGCATAGGGCGCTCCGGACAGCGCGAACACCGCGACACGTGCGTCGCGGTCGACCGCGTAGTCGGTGATGCCCCCGCTCACCTCACGCAGCCGCTCCCGCCGGGCCCGCTCCTCGGGGGGCAGGGTCTCCTCGTCGGCGAGCAGGGCGCGCGGGTCCGCGACGCAGCGCTCGACGTGCTCGTCGCCGGAGAGGTCGAGGACCCACAGGCAGGTCAGCGGGTCGGTTCCGCCTCGCGAGCGCAGGAAGGCGATTCGCTGCCCATCGGGGGAGGGAACGAAGGCGCGCGGTGCCCCGAGGCGGAAGGCGCGCGTGCGTGCGCGCTGTCTCGGGTACGACTCGGCCGGATCGGCGCTCATCGGGCTATCCTGCCCCACCATGAGCGAACGGCGACTCCTGCTGGTCCATGCCCATCCCGACGACGAGACCATCGGCACGGGCGCCGTCATGGCCAAGTACGTCGCGGAGGGGGCCGACGTCACGCTCGTCACCTGCACACTCGGCGAGGAGGGGGAGATCCTCGTGCCCGGGCTGGAGCACCTCGCCGCGGACCGCGAGGACCGGCTGGGCGAGCACCGCCAGACGGAGCTCGCGGCGGCGATGGCGGAGTTGGGCGTCGAGGACTGGCGGCTCCTGGGGGGGCCGGGGACCTACCGGGACTCCGGCATGGCGGGCACCCCCGGGAATGAGCGCGCGGGGGCGTTCTGCCGCGCCGACCTCCTCGAGGCGGCCACTGCCCTGGTGGCCACCATCCGCGAGGTGCGCCCGCAGGTCCTCGTCACCTACGACGACTTCGGCGGCTACGGCCACCCCGACCACATCCAGGCGCATCGCGTGGCCATGTACGCCGTCGTGCTCGCG
>JAPOJD010000221.1 GCA_029978585.1 Actinomycetota bacterium | reverse complement strand
CGTGGCACGACGCACCGGGGAACGGGTCTGGCCGGATGTCCTCGCCCAGCCAGTGTCCGCGGCGGCGTTCGCCGGACTCATCGTCGAATCGATGCGCCGGCACCGCGCTGGCCGCCTCACCTGGCGCTGCCGGCCCATCCCCTGAGCGCCCGACTCCCCCACCACCCTCGACCCCGGGACCTATGACACTCGCCATCGTCCTCGCCTACGCCCTCGGGGCTAGCGCGGGCTTCATCGCCAGCCGCAATCCCAAACTGTCGGATCCGTGGGCGATCGTCATCCGCAGCCAGCTACTCGTGGCCAGCATGTTCATCTCGCTGCTTGCCGCATGGCGCCTGGAGGGTATCGGCGATCTCGCGTGGCCCGTGGCGGTGAGCATCGCGTGCCTCGTCATCCTCGGTGCGGGATGGCTGGTCACCCCTGCTGGTCCTGGCAGGCGCGGGCGCGCGGCCCTGCGAGGGAGCACAGCCCTGCCCAACACCGGCTACTGGCTGCTGCCCATGGCGACGATCTTCGGTGGCCCCGTCGCCACGGTCATCGCGGTGTTCGTCGACCGCCTCGTCACGGTGATCTTCGGCGGCGCGACGTTCCTGCTCCGTCGCTCTGCTCCGCGCCCGCAGCGCCTGAGGACCTCCTGGGTCGATCAGGCGCCACTCATCGCCCTCGGCTTCGGGCTGCTCCTCAACTACCTGTCCGACGCGCCCGCGTGGACGGCGACCGCGCTGGAGTGGATGGCACCTGTCATGGCCGCCACCGGGGCGGCGGTGTACGTCGGATCCGCCCGGCACCCAACCCAGCGCATCTCCCTGACCGGCGGATACCGCCCCTGGTTGATGCTCACGGGAGTGCGCCTTGCCATCCTCCTCCCCCTGGTGGCACTGGCGCCGACGCTCCCCGTTGCGATGGTCCTGCTCCTGTGCGCCTTCACGATCCCGACGTTCTCGCCCCCGCAGTGGTCGGTGCTCTACGGATACGTCGATCCCGTCGTCGCGGTCGCCGCGCGATGGGGTTGGATCTTCGCGCCGATCGCGCTCATCGCGGGCCTACTCGCCCTGCGCGCCTGACTTCGCGGCCAGTCGCAATACGCTCGGGGCATGGCCCGGATCGTCGTTATCGGCGCAGGCATGGGCGGTATGTCCGCCGCCGCGCGCCTGGCCGTCAAGGGCCACGACGTCACGATCACCGAACAGGGCTCGACCTACGGCGGGAAGCTCGCCCGCTACGAGCGCGACGGGTTCGTGTTCGACACGGGTCCCAGCCTGTTCACGCTGCCCGCGGTGTACCGCGACCTCTTCCTCAAGACCGGTGGCGCCCTTGAGGACAGCGTCGACCTCCAGCCCCTCGAGACGGCATTCGGCTATCGCTTCCCCGATGGCTCATCCCTGGACGTCCCCGGGGTCGACCCGGGCCGGATCGCCCGGGCCATGGGCGACCAGCTCGGCGGCAGCGCGGCCGAGGACTGGCGCGGGCTCATGGAACGCGCAGCAGAGGTGTGGCGCATCACCCGCGGTCCGTTCATCCAGTCGCCGCTCGCCGGAGCGAGCACCCTGCTGCGCCTGGCCACCGACCCGCGCGAGGTGAAGGCGGTCGCACCGTTCCGCTCCCTGCGCAGCCTCGGCCGCAGCCACCTGCGCGATCCCCGCCAGGTCACGCTGCTCGACAGGTACGCGACATACCAGGGGTCCGACCCCCGCCGTGCACCGGCAGCGCTCATGACCGTCCCCTACGTCGAGCAGGCGTTCGGCGCCTGGCACCTCGGCGGTGGCGTTGCCACCCTCGCCGACGCGCTGGCCGCCCGCTGCGCCGAGCGGGGCGTGACGATGCGGTTCGGCGCCGATGCCGTGCGGGTGTGCACGTCAGCGGCCGGGGTCACCGGGGTCGCGCTAGCCGACGGGGAGGTGCTCCCCGCAGACATCGTCGTGGCCAACTGCGACGCTACCCGGCTGTACGCCGACCTCGTCGACGACGATCGCGGCCGCGCCGCACTGCGTCGTGCCCGACGAGCGACCCCGTCGCTCTCCGGCTTCGTCCTCCTGCTCGCCGTGCGCGGCCGCACCGAGGGCCTGCGCCACCACAACGTGTGGTTCCCCGCGGACTACGACGCGGAGTTCGACGACGTCTTCGGGGGGCGCCCGGTCCGCGATCCCACCGTTTACGTGTGCGCCCCGGACGACCCGCGGATGCGCCCCGACGACGAGCACGAATCGTGGTTCGTCCTCGTCAACGCGCCCAGCGTCGGCGGCACCGACTGGGACGCGATCGGCGAGTCGTACGCCGACCACGTCCTCGACGTCATGGCCCGCCGGGGCCACGATGTCCGCGATCGGGTGCTCTGGCGGGAGATCCAGACCCCGGCGGACCTCGCCTCGCGCGTGCGGGCCCCCGGGGGCGCGATCTACGGCACCAGCAGCAACGGCATGCGCGCCGCGTTCCTGCGCCCCGCGAACGTCTCTCCGGTCCCCGGGCTCTTCCTCGTCGGCGGGTCTTCGCATCCGGGCGGCGGACTGCCGCTTGTGGGCATCAGCGCTGAGATCGT
>JAPOJD010000178.1 GCA_029978585.1 Actinomycetota bacterium | reverse complement strand
TAGCCGCGTCGAAGGCTCAAGGCGCGCGCCGGGCCCTGGCCCGTAGCATCGGCACATGGCGGCCCCTGCTGACATGTCCTCGGGCGTCGCCATGCCGTCCGGTCCGTCGCTCTTGCGCAGATTCGCGGCCGCTGATGACGCTGCCACTGTCGACGTGATCGCGCCGTTCACCGGCGAGGCACTGCATGCCCTGCCGGTCTCGACGCCCGCGGACGTGGACGCAGCCCTCAGGCGAGCGCGTGAGGCGCAGGCGCGCTGGGCGGCGGTTCCCGTGCGCGAGCGGGCACGGATCATGCTGCGCTTCCACGACCTGGTCCTGCAACGTCGTCACGAGGCCATGGACATCCTGCAGTGGGAGACCGGCAAGGCGCGCCGCGATGCCCTGGAGGAGGTCCTCGACGTCTGCGTCGTCTCTCGGTACTACGCCCGCCGCGCTCCCCGGCTGCTACGTCCCCGTCGTCGGGCGGCAGCGCTTCCCGTTCTCGTGGGCGTGCGCGAGATTCGCAAGCCGGTCGGCGTCGTCGGCATCATCGCGCCGTGGAACTATCCCCTGACCCTCGCGGCGAGCGATGCCGTACCCGCCCTGCTTGCGGGCAACGCCGTGATCGTGAAGCCCGACCCGCAGACCAGCCTCATCGCTGCGTGGGTGGCTGAGCAGTTCCTGCTCGCGGGGCTACCGGACGGGCTGTTCACGGTGGTCACGGGCGATGGCCCGGTCGTGGGCGGGGCGGTGATCGACGCCGTCGACTACGTCATGTTCACGGGATCGAGTGCCACGGGCAGGGTCGTCGCGGAGCGATGCGCCCGCAGGCTCATCGGTTGCTCCCTGGAACTGGGCGGCAAGAACGCCATGATCGTGCGCGCGGACGCGGACCTGAGGCGCGCGGCCGAGATCGCCGTCCGCGCCTGCTTCGCAAACTCCGGACAACTGTGCATATCCATGGAGCGGATCTACGTTCACGACGATGCCTACGACGAGTTCGTCGCCCGCTTCATTCCGCGCGTGCTGTCGCTGCGGTTGTCCGCGAGGCCGGGATGGGGCGCTGACATGGGCGTGCTGATCTCTACCGAGCACCTTGATCGAGTGCGCGCCCACGTGGACGAGGCCGTGGCCGCGGGAGCGACTCCGCTTGCCGGCGGTCGGTCGCGTCCCGACATCGGGCCCACGGCGTACGAGCCCACGGTGCTCGAAGGGGTGCGCGAGGACATGGCGGTGTGCCGCGATGAGACGTTCGGCCCCGTCGCCGCGCTCTATCGCGTTCGCGACGATGACGAGGCCGTTCGGCTTGCCAATGACACGCGCTACGGCCTGAATGCGAGCGTCATCACGCGTGACCTGCGCGCCGGACAGCGGCTGGCCGCGCGGCTGCGGACCGGGTCGGTCAATGTCAACGAGGGGTACGCCGCCTCATGGGGGTCGACGGCCGCCCCGATGGGCGGAGTGGGCGAGTCCGGGCTGGGGCATCGCCACGGGGAGGGGGGTCTTCTCGCCTACACGGAGCGTCAGACGATCGCCACGCAGCGGCTGCTGGGCTTCGGGCCGCAGCTGGGCCTCGACGATGAGACCTGGGGGCAGGCCCTTTCTGCGGCAGTGGGCCTCATGAAGCGCCTGGGGCTCTAGAGTCAGTCCAGGACCGGGAGGTGCCATGGCAGGGTTCGACTTCGACGTGCTCATCGTGGGCTCGGGCTTCGGCGGATCGGTGTCCGCCCTGCGCCTGACCGAGAAGGGCTACCGGGTCGGGGTGATCGAGGCCGGCCGGCGGTTCACCGACGCGGACTTCCCGAAGACCTCGTGGCGGCTGCGGAAGTTCCTCTGGGCCCCGGCCCTCGGCTGCACGGGCATGCAGAGAATCCACGTGCTCAAGGACGTGGTCGTTCTCGCGGGTGCGGGCGTTGGCGGTGGGTCGCTGATCTACGCCAACACCCTCTACGTGCCCCCGAAGAGATTCTTCGAGGACCGCCAATGGGCGGACATCACCGACTGGGCGGAGGAGCTCGCGCCGTACTACGACCAGGCCAGCCGCATGCTCGGCGTGGTGACGAACCCCACGATGACCCCCAGCGACGTCGTCATGAAGGCGGTTGCCGACGACATGGGCGTCGGCCATACGTTCCGCATGACGCCGGTCGGCGTCTACTTCGGCGACGGTGCGGGCGTCACGCGGCCCGATCCCTTCTTCGGCGGAGTGGGGATCGATCGCACTGGCTGCACCGAGTGCGGCGAGTGCATGACGGGATGCCGCCACAACGCCAAGAACACCATGCCCAAGAACTACCTCGGCCTTGCCGAGCAGGCCGGGGCCCGGGTCTTCCCGCTCACCACCGTCACCGGGATCGAGCCAGGGGAGGGCGGCGGATATGTCGTCACGACCAAGCGGACCGGCACCCTCTCGCGCCGGAGCCGCACCTTCACTGCCGAACACGTGATCATGGCGGCCGGGACCTACAACACCCAGCGTCTCCTGCACCGGATGAAGGACGAGGGCCGGCTGCCGCGCCTGTCGCGCATGCTCGGACGACTCTCCCGCACCAACTCCGAGTCCATCCTGGGCGCGGTCGCCAAGTCCGCGGACGCTGACTACACGCGCGGTGTCGCCATCACCTCGAGTTTCTTCCCCGATGACCAGGGCACCCACGTGGAGCCGTGCCGCTACGGCAAGGGATCGAACTCCATGGGCCTCCTGCAGTCGGTCCTCACCGTTCCCCGCGAGGGAGAGCCACGATGGCGGACCTGGTCCAAGGAACTGTGGCGCCAGCGTCGCAACGCGGTGCAGTTGGTCAACGTCCGGCGATGGAGTGAGCGTGCCGTCATCTCCCTCGTGATGCAGCCGGTCGACAACTCGCTGACCCTCGTGGGCAAGCGCGGGCGCCTGGGGTGGCGCCTGGCCACCAACAAGGACGAGTCGAATCCGGCGCCGTCGTACATCCCCATCTCCAACGAGGTCGTGGAGCGGATGGCGGAGCACGTTGATGGCGTGGCCGGAGGGAACCTCTTCGACAACTTCGATGCTGTGCTCACCGCCCACTTCGTCGGCGGATGCGTGATCGGGGCAGACGACGAGTCGGGGGTCATTGACGCCTACCACCGGGTGTTCCACTACCCCGGGCTGCACATCGTCGACGGGTCCGCGATCACCGCCAACCTCGGCGTGAATCCCTCCCTCACGATCACCGCCCAGGCGGAACGCGCCATGGCGATGTGGCCCAATAAGGGCGAGCAGGACGAGCGCCCACCGCTGGGCAGCGCCTACGTCAAGGTCTCGGCGATAGAGCCGAAGAACCCCGTCGTGCCCGAGCATGCCCCGGCCGCACTGCGCCTGCCGATCGTCGAGGTGCGGTAGGCGCTGGAGTCCGCCCGGACCGCTAGGGGCAGGCCTGGTCGTAGAGCTTGCCGTTCTTTGCCGTGACCGACCAGCAGGCGGTGCCCGCGACAGGGTCGGTGAGGCTGTACTTCGCACCCCCGGGGATGTTGGTGATCACCCAGTCGGGGAGGAGTTGCTTGCCGTCGAGGACCACATAGGTGAATCCCCGGACGCTGGCCGGGGTGTTCGCTTGAGATGCGGCGACCGCGGCCCGGATGTCCTTCGCGAGGTCGCGGGCGAAGCCAGTCCAATACAGCTGCCACGCGGCGCGCCCGACTTTGGTCACCGGGGCCACGCGCGACTTGCTCGGCTTCCATACGGGCCCGGGTACACCGAAGCCAGCGTACGTGCATGACCGGGTGGACGTGGTCACACCCGACTCGGCCTTGCTCCACTTCCACGACAGCAGTCGGCCCATCGCGTCCACCGTGTATTCAACGGCCTCGGTGACGGTGGCCG
>JAPOJD010000070.1 GCA_029978585.1 Actinomycetota bacterium | reverse complement strand
CGTGAAGGGCTTGGTCGAGATGAGGTGGGTCGACTCGTAGACGCGGGAGTTCTCGGCGTGGAAGTTCCAGTTGCCGCCGAGATCGGTGTCGCGCTCGTAGCCGTCCGCATCCAGGCCGAGCTGCAGGAGGTTCTTCAGGGCGGACAGGCCGTGCGGTCCGGCCCCGACCACCGCCCAGGCCCCTCCTCGATCGATGACGCCCGTGTCATCTGTGGTCATGGCCCCAGCATCCTGGGGGGCGGTCGGGTCCGCAACCGCGCCCCCTCACCGGGCACGGGAGGGGTCGGCGAGCAGGGCCGGGGGTCGATTGCCTACGGTGACAAGCCAAGCACCAAGTGGTGCCCGTAACCAGGAGGATCTGATGAAGTCCGCCATCGCCGCCGCCATGCTCGCTGCCACCGCTCTCGGGGCCACCTCACTCGCACCCGCCGCCGCGGCGACGACTTCCGTGGATCCGGCGAGGTCTGGCTGCGTGACCTACTCGGAGTTCAAGAAGGTCAAGAACGGCATGACCAAGAAGCAGGTGGCCCAGACCTTCGGCACCAACGGCAAGCTCGAGGCCTCCAGCGAGGGTGGCGGCTACAAGTTCGAGATCCGTGGCTACAACGGTTGCACGCAGTACAGCTACGTCACCGTGTCCTTCACTAACGGCCGGGTCGACGGCAAGTACCAGGCTGGTCTCTAGCCCGCGAGACGCTAGACGGTCAGGGCGGGACCGAAGTACGCGGGGAAGGTGCCCTCGTGGGCATCGCGCAACTCCTCTAGCGGCACAACGAAGTCGCCGACCTGGAGCACCTGCTCGCCGGGATACCCCGCATCGGCGCCGAGCCCAGAGTCGACCGCGCCGATGCGGTGAGCGGGCAGGCCGCGGGCCGCGCACATGGCCGTGAAGCGCATCTCCTCCGAACGGGGCACGACGACGATGGCGCGACCGGGGGACTCCGACCACAGGAACGTGAACGTGTCGATCCCATCCTGGACCCACACCCGAGCGCCGACGCCGGACTGAAGCGCCATCTCCACGAGCGCCTGCGCCACTCCGCCGTCGGCCACGTCGTGCGCCGCCGTGAGCATGCCGTCACGTGATCCCGCGATGAGGATGTCGGCGAGCAGCCTCTCCCGCGCTAGGTCGGCGCGCGGCGGCGTGCCTCCGAGGTGGCCGTGCATGGCGTGCGCCCATTCGCTGCCCGCGAAGTCCTCGCGGGTGTCGCCGAGCAGGTAGATGAGCTCGCCATCGGGACCCCATGCCATCGGCGTACGGCGTTCCACGTCGTCGATGACGCCAAGCACGCCCACGACAGGGGTTGGCAGGATGGCGGTGTCCCCGGTGGAGTTGTAGAAGCTCACATTGCCCCCGGTCACCGGGATGCCGAGCTCGAGGCACCCATCCGCCAGCCCGCGCACGGCTTCGGCGAACGTCCACATGACGCCGGGATCCTCGGGCGAGCCGAAGTTGAGGCAGTTCGTCACCGCCAGAGGCCGCGCGCCCGTCGCGGCCACATTGCGGTAGGCCTCCGCGAGCGCCAGTTTTGCGCCCTCGTAGGGATCGAGGCGGACGAAGCGCCCGTTGCAGTCGGTGGAGACGGCCACGCCGAGGCCGCTCTCCTCGTCGATGCGGATCATCCCCGCGTCCTCCGGCTGCGCAAGCACGGTGTTGCCGAGGACGTAGTGGTCGTACTGGCTGGTCACCCACCGCTTGGATGCGAGGTTGGGGCTCGCGACCATCGCGAGCAGGGTCGCGCGCAGGTCCTCGGCGGTGGTCGGCCGCGGGAGGGCGTTGGCGTCGTTCTCGCGCAGGTTGTCCAGCTCCGTGGGCCGTTGCATAGGCCTCTCGTAGACCGGGCCGTCATGCGCGACAGATCGCGGCGGCACGTCGACGATGCGCTCGCCGTGCCAGTCGATGGTGAGCCGCCCGCTGCCGGTGACCTCGCCGATGACGACGGCCTCCACCTCCCACTTCCGGCAGATGTCCATGAAGGCGTCGGCGTTGGCCGGGCTCACGATCGCGCACATGCGCTCCTGCGACTCGCTCATGAGGATCTCCTCGGGCGAGAGCGTGGGGTCGCGCAGGATGACGCGATCGAGATGCACGTGCATGCCGCCGTCGCCGTTGGAGGCGAGTTCGCTGGTCGCGCACGAGATGCCGGCTCCGCCGAGGTCCTGGATCCCCTCGACCAGGCCCGCGCGCAAGACCTCGAGAGTGCACTCGATGAGCAGCTTCTCCATGAAGGGGTCGCCCACCTGCACGCTCGGCCGCTTCGCCGGGCCGTCCGCGTCGAAGGTCTCGCTCGCGAGCACCGAGACGCCGCCGATGCCGTCTCCGCCGGTGCGGGCGCCGTACAGGATGACGAGGTTGCCCACGCCCTTCGCGGACGCCAGGTGGATGTCCTCGTGCCTCATCGCGCCGACGCACAGGGCGTTCACGAGCGGGTTGCCTGCGTACGTGGGATCGAACACCACCTCGCCGCCGATATTGGGCAGGCCCAGGCAGTTGCCGTAGCCGCCGATGCCGGCGACGACGCCCGGCAGCACCCGTCGGGTGTCGTGAGCATCCGCGGGACCGAATCGCAACGGGTCCATCACGGCGAGCGGCCGGGCACCCATGGAGAGGATGTCGCGGACGATGCCGCCGATGCCCGTCGCCGCGCCCTGGTAGGGCTCGACATAGGACGGATGGTTGTGGGACTCGACCTTGAACGTCACCGCCCACCCGTCGCCCACGTCGACGACGCCGGCGTTCTCCCCGATGCCGACCATGAGCCCGGGCCAGCCGTCCGCGGGCTGCTTGTCGCCGAACTGCCGCAGGTGCACCTTGGACGACTTGTAGGAGCAGTGCTCGCTCCACATCACCGAGTACATGGCGAGCTCGCTCGACGTGGGGCGTCGCCCGAGGATCTCGCGGATGCGGGCGTACTCGTCGGGCTTGAGTCCGAGGTCGGCGTAGGGCTGCTCGGTGCCGGGCGTGCTCTCGGCGCGTTCGACGGTGTCGAGGGTCACGCTCTCATCCTGTCACGGTGGGAGGATCGCCCCCGATGAGCACGCGCCTTCCTCCCCCCGGGGTGCCCGATGACGACGAGCCGCAGCAGGCACGCGGCTGCCTGGTCGGTCCCCTCGCCACTCTCGGCCCACGGAGGCTCGGCTGGGTGCTCGCCGGTCTCCTGCTCGTCGGGATCTTCGGCTATGCCGCCATCACCGGGGAACTGTGGTGACCCGAGCGGAGGGCCGACGCCATCAGCCGATGACGTACCAGCCCTGCGTGGTCACGAGGATCGCGACTCCGGCCAGGATGCCCGCGACGCTGAGGGCGAGGAATCCGACCTGGATGGAGCGGCGCTGCACGATGGTGGTGAGGCCCGCCACGAAGAGGACGACGGCGAAGAACACCTGGGCGAGGTCGAAGCGATCGCTGACAGCGTCCGCCTCCTCCGCTGCAATGCGTGCGGTGTCGGCCTCGGCCATGTAGGCGTCGCCCTCCGCGATTAGCTCGCGGCTGGGAAGGTCGGCGTACGCAGGATTGTCTTCGGTGAAGGGAGTCGGGGGCCTGGTCTCCAGCGGCTGGTCGACCCACCACGCCATGGCGGCGGCGAGCTCGTCGGACATGACGCCCTCGAGCGAATCCATGGCCGGGTCATTGCCCGCAGCCTGGGCCACGGACCAGCTCAGGAAGACCTCGACCTCGAGGGACTCCTGCTGGTCGCGCAGGCTGTATCGGTCGTTGGCAAGGGAGATCAGCGCCTGCATCTCCGAGTAGTTGCGCAGCACCAGGTCGGTCGTGAGGGACTCGCGGTACGCCGACCAGGCCGTGAGGACGGCGGCCAGGCCGAGGAGGACGGCAGCCGTGATCGCCAGCGCGCCCTGGGTGGGCCCGGTGGTGTGGCGTGCAGGACTCTCCTCCACGGACGCCTCCGGCGCAGCGTCGTCCGGCGCGCTCATGACCCGCTAGGAGCGGCCCGCGACGAGGGCGGTGAGGACAGACGTGAAGAAGCCCAGGCCGTCAGTCGTGGGGCCGGTGAGTTCCTCGACGGCGTGCTCCGGATGCGGCATGAGGCCGACGACGTTCCCCGCGGCGTTGGAGATGCCGGCGATGTCACGGCGGCTGCCGTTGGGGTTGACGCCGACATAGCGTGCGACGACGCGGCCCTCGCCCTCGAGCTCGTCGAGCGTGCGCTCGTCCGCGACGAAGCCGCCCTCGCCGTTCTTGAGCGGGATGACGATCTCCTGCCCCACTGCGTAGTCGGAGGTCCAGGCGGTGGCATTGCTCTCGATCCGCAGCCGCTGGTCGCGGCAGACGAAGTGGAGGTGGTCGTTGCGGGTGAGGGCACCGGGCAGGAGGTGGGATTCGCACAGGATCTGGAAGCCGTTGCAGATCCCGAGCACCGGCATCCCCTCGTGCGCGCGCTCGATGATGGTGCGCATCGCCGGGGCGAACCTCGCGATCGCGCCGCAGCGGAGGTAGTCGCCGTACGAGAAACCCCCGGGCAGGATCACGGCGTCCACTCCGCCGAGGTCGGCGTCGCCGTGCCACAGCGCCACGGCATCGCCGCCCGCGATCCGCACGGCTCGCGCTGCATCGCGGTCGTCGAGCGAGCCGGGGAAGGTGACGACGCCGATCTTCACGGCTCCACCCGCAGGTCGTAGGTCTCGATGACAGGGTTGCTCAGGAGCTCCTCGGCCATGCGGTGGAGTTCGGCGAGCCGGGCCTCGGTGACATCCCCGTCGATGGTGATCTCGAATCGCTTGCCCTGGCGGATGTCGCTCACGCCGCTCACTCCCAGACGGGTGAAGGCGCCCATGACCGCGCGGCCTTGGGGGTCGAGGATTTCCGGCTTGAGCATGACGTCGACGACGACGCGGGGCATGGGGCTCCTCGGGGGCAGTCTCAGCGCCAGAACGCTGCCACGATATCCCACTTGGCGGCGCTCACCGGCTTCGACAGGGCCTCGCCACCGACACCCGCGAGGCCCCCGGTGCCGCCGATGATGGGGCGCGCGTACTCCTCGGTCACGGTCGAGTCGTCGGCCATCCCGGTCACTAGCATCGTCCCGTCGCTGAACGTGCGCTCGACCATCGTGATCGCGGGTGTGACGTCGCCGACTGGCTGGTAGGTCGCGATGTAGGCGACCCAGGTGGGCTTGCCCTTCTGGCCCTTGATCGTGCCGTCCGCGGCGAGGAAGGTGCCGCCGGTGATCGGCACCTCCGCCTGCTGGCCGGTGATCTCACTCCACTTCAGCGACGTGTCCTTCTTGCCGGTGGGCGCGACCAGCCGCATTTGGATCCCGGTGGCCTTGGCCGACAGCGTGAGCTCGCCTCGGTACCCGGCGTAGGAGCCGGTCCCCCCGAGGACGGCGTACGTCTGCGACTTGACCGCGCGCTGCTGGGACTCGGTGATGCCCCGGGCAAACAGCGTCCCGCCCTCGAGGGTGACGAGGAGCTCGACGCTGTCGCGCACCGTGCCGGAGGACGAGCCGACACGGGTGCCGACGGAGGTGTACGACGCCGCGCTCCCGACGGCACGCTTGAGGGTGACGCCGGTAATGCCCTGCTTGGTCCCCTTGGGCGCGGGCACGGTGACTGCCTGCGCGGCGGGAACCTTGACGGATGACGCCTTGAAGTCCTTGGCGACCACGACGTCGATGAGCGCGAGGTAGCGGCCCTTGTCGCCCTGGGGGACGAGGTTGCACGTTCCGCGCGCGCCGGCGTACTCGCCCGTGCCGCCCACGATGGGGAGGATGCGGCCGACCGCGAAGGGTTCGCCCGCGAGTTCCTCGTTCACCGCCTGCATCTGGATCGTGCCGTTCTTCAACTGCACGGTGACCTGCGCATCTCGAGACTCCACTCCCTTCTTGGGGACGGAGAGGACGCGCGAGAGTGTGGTGAAGGTGCCAGCCTTGGCGCCGTCGCGCTCCGCTGTGCCGTTCTCGACCGTGACATCGCCGATGCCGTTCGCGGCCCCGCTCGGGACGATGGTGCGGTTCTTGATCGAGAGGGTGAGGCTGAACGCCTCCTTCTTCTGCGGAGCCGCGGCGGGGGCTGCCTGCAACAGGCTCGGCGCGGCAACCGGAGCCGCGGTGGCGGACGTCGTCATCGGCACCGCGCCGAGACTGGCGAGGGTGATCGCCGCCGCGGCCGCGACGCGGGTCGCGCGAGTCACGACCGTACCGCCGGGCGGTAGATGAGCGTCGTGCCCGAACCGCGCAGGGTCAGGACGTTGCCTGCCAGGACGTACAGGACACTCCCGGCCAGGACCGACGTGACCGCGGCCTCGACGGCCATGGCGTCGTCGTCGCACATCATGCGGGTCAGGGCGAGCGGGCCCACGTCGATCGTCTCCGCGTGCAGGGTGGCCGAGGCTCTGCCGCTGTTGCACCCCGCCTCGACGTGGAGGGATCCATCCGAGATCTCCAGGGACGCGCGAGTGCCGTCGGCGACAACATGGGGACCGGCCGCATCGTGGTACTCACCGAGGATCCATCGCGTGCCCGTGAGCGACGCGAGGGGGTGCTCGAGGTCGGGTGCATTGACCCGGTCACTGGTCGGCCAGGGAGCGTCGTCGATGTTCTCGCCCATGCCGCCAGCGTGCCATAGGGGCTGGGGCCGATGCCTGCCGTCGTTTGAGTTCCGTGAATGGTTGCTAAGTCGCGACTTAGCACCCATTCACGGAACTCAAACGAGGGGCGGATGGGGGCGGTTAGCGTGGGGGGATGCGGACTCGGCGGATCGGGGAGCACGGCCCGAGGGTCAGCGAGATCGGGCTGGGCTGCCTCAGCCTGTCGACGTACTACGCCGAGGCCGATGACGAACGGTCGGCCGAAGTCCTACGACGTGCGCTCGAACTCGGGGTCACCTTCTACGACACAGCCGACTACTACGGTCATGGCCACAACGAGGAGCTCGTCGGCCGGGTGCTGCGGGGCGACCGGGAGGGGGTCGTCCTCGCGACCAAGTTCGGCTACCTCCCGGGGGCCGTGATCCGGGCCGATGCGGCGTACGTCCGCGAGGCCTGCGACGCCAGCCTGCGACGCCTTGGCACGGATCGCATCGACGTGTACTACCTGCACCGCGCCGATCCCACGGTGCCCATCGAGGAGACCGTGGGCGCCATGGCCGAACTCGTGACGGCCGGCAAGGTGGTCCATCTCGGCCTTTGCGAGGTGAGCGCCACCACGCTGCGTCGCGCGCACGCCGTGCATCCGATCGCGGCGCTGGAGAGCGAATGGTCGCTGTGGTCGCGGGACCTCGAGCACGAGGTGCTCGCCGTGGCGCGCGAACTCGGAACGGGCATCGTTCCCTACAGCCCCCTCGGCCGCGGCTTCCTCACCGGCGCCATCACGCCCGGGACGCAGTTCCGCGAGGGCGACTTCCGGGGGGCTCTCCCGAGGTTCAGCGCGGACAACATCGAGGCGAACCAGGCCATCATCGACGGCGTCCGCGGACTGGCGAACAGGCTCGGTTGCACTCCCGGGCAGCTAGCGTTGGCGTGGGTGCTGTCCCGCGGCGACGATGTCGTCCCGATTCCGGGCACCCAGCGCATCCCCTACCTCGAGGAGAACGTCGCCGCCGCCGACCTGCGTCTCGACGACGGCACTATCGCCGAACTCGAGGCGCTGGTCGCACCGGACGTCGTAAGCGGTGCGCGCTATGCGCACAGCAGCGGCTACAGCGAGACGCCGGAGGCGGGTGGCTGAAGGCGCTCACGCCCGACTTCTCGCGCAATCTCCGCGAACCTCTCCGCTGCAGGTGCTCGCAGGCCAGGCTTGGGCAGCCCGAGAACGATAGAGCGGGGTGGGAGGGGTGGATCGAGCGGGAGTACGACGATCCCGGGATCAGATGCGTCGACGGCGAGCTGCGGCATGATCGCCGCGCCCATGCCATTGCGGACCATCGCCTGCATTGCGCCATTGTCGTCGGTGCGGAACACGTAGCGAGGAGTCAGACCCCTCGCGCGCAGGCTCTGCTCGATATGAGTGCGAGTGTTGCCCCGGTGCTCGCCCACCAGACCGGTCGCCACCGCGGCATCCGCGGTGAACGACGACCGTGACTCAAACTCAGGAGTGCGTGGCAGCACGGCCACGAAGGGGTCGATGCCAAGCTCAATCAGATCGATACCCGTGTCGGACACCGGGCCGGCGAGGAAGCTCACGTCGAGTTCCCCGTCGTTGATCCCCTGCTGCAGGGGAAGGTTGTCCTCCTCCTCCACGGCGCGCATCTGCAGGTTGGGAGATTCCAGGCGCACTCGGCCGACGATCTGCGGAAGCAACTCCACCGACACGCTCTGGAAGGTTCCGACGGTCAGGCGACCGGCGGTGCCGCTGGCGAGATCGTCGAGGTCGCGGCGCGCCTGATCGAGGCGATCGAGAACCGCCGCCGCATGGCGCAGAAGGACGCGTCCGGCAGGGGTGAGTGCCACGGGCTTGGGGCCGCCGGGCCGCGTGAACAGGGTCACCCCGGCACGAGCCTCCAGGGCGGAGATCTGCTGGCTGATCGCGGCCTGGGAGTAGCCGAGCACCGCCGCCGCTCCCCGGAAGCTGCCCTCCTCGGCCACGGCCCGCAGCGCTGCCAGATGCCGGGTCTCGAACGACGGCTCCGCCGAGGGAAGGGCGACGTACTCGAGGGTCACGGGAGAAGTATAAGCAAATACGATCGACACGATGAAATTCCATCGTTTTACATAATGAATATGTCGACGTACCGTGGAGATACAAGTTCACCACCGCAACACCAGCCCCACAGGAGGAGCCATGCCCACCATCACCCGCGTCACGCTCGACGGCCTCGGCCAGCAGGTGGCCGACCAGGGCATCACGGCCGCGACTCCCGAGGCGCTCGAAGCCCTCGCCCAGCTGGGGGAGGCCACCGGCGTCAGCCCGGTCGTGTGCGAGGTCCTCGTGGACCCCGCCGAGCCTGAGGCCGCCCGGGCCCGCGCCTTCTCCCGGATCGCCTGCGCCGTGTCCGGCCGAGTCCGGTCCGCCCACGTCCTGGCCGCCTGAGCCCAGCCCATACTGGCGGGGTGACCGACCCGCGCGACCTCCTCGATTCGGAGATTGCCGCCTGGATCGACGTGGCCCCGGCCCCTGACATCGACTACGCCGATGTCGCGGCAGTGCGCGCGATGTCGGATGCCTACATGGCGGAGACGGGCGGACCCGCACCTCGCCTCCCTCGAGACGACGTCGTCCTCGCCGAGGCTGTTGCTGGCGGTGTGCCGGTGCTCGTCTGGGCGCCCCGGGATGCACCCGGTTCGCTCCCCGTCGTCATCGCCCTGCACGGCGGCGGGTTCGTCGTCGGAAACGCGCTCGGAGCCGAGCGACTTGCCGTGCCGCTCGCCGTGGACTTCGGCGTCGTCACCGTCAGCGTGGAGTACTCCCTCGCCCCTGAGTCACCGGCTCCCGCGGCCGCGGAGGAGACCTGGGCGGTCATCCGCCACCTGCTCGCGCACGGCGACTTAGCCGGGGTCCCCCTCGACACAGGGCGCATGGCGGTCCACGGGAGCAGCGCCGGCGCCTGCCTTGCGGCGGGAGCGGCGTTGCGCTGCCGGGACGAGGGAGTCGCCCTCGCCCTGCAATCGTTGAGCTGCCCGGCACTGGATCCCCTGGCGCACGTCTCCCCGCCCGAGGGCCACTCGATGCACGGGTGGGGTCCCACCTGGAGCCGCGCGGCCACCGCCGCGATGTGGGGTCACTACCTGGGCGACGCCGCATCGCACAGCCCGTACGCCGTCCCGTCGGTCGCCGTCGACCTCAGCGGCGTGGCGCCGGCCCACATCCTGCTGGCGCAGTACGACGTCCTGCGCGACGAGGGCGCCGCCTATGCGCGCCGACTGGTCGAGGCGGGGGTCGAGGTCATCGTCGATGCCCCGGCGGTGACGGTTCACGGCTTCGACGGACTGCTCCCGGACTCCGCCGTGGCACGCCGAGCGCTGGCCCGACAGGCCGAGGCTCTGGCCGGCGCCCTGGGTGCACGGCGGCACTGACCCGGGAGACAAACCTGGGCGAAAGGGTCCCGGCGGGGCGCTGCCTGCCGTAGGGTCCGGAGCGACCAGTCACACGACCCAGGAGTTGCCGTGTCCGACATCCCGCCCCCTCCGCCAGTGCCGGTGCCGGCGTCCAGCGAGCCGTTCGAGACCAACAAGACGCTGGGCATCATCGCCATCGTCGTTGGGGCCCTCACCTGCTCCTGCCTGACCTTGATCATGGGCATTCTCGGCGTCGTCTTCGCCGGCAAGGCCCAGACAGCGTGGGCGGCCGGCGACATCGAGGGCGCCCGCAGTGCCGCGAGCACCGCCCGCGTGTTCTCCATCATCGGCTTCGTGCTCGTCGTGGTGTGGGCCATCATCGTGATCATCGGCTTCGCGACCGGATCCTTCACCTTCAACGTCGGCTGAGCCCGCGACAGTCCACTAGGCGATCGTTCAGCGATCTATGGGCCGGATTCCCGGGCT
>JAPOJD010000043.1 GCA_029978585.1 Actinomycetota bacterium | reverse complement strand
CTACCGCGGTGACGACGAGATGGGCATCACCGTCCACCGCATCGCCTCCGGATTCGACACCGGACGCGTGATGGCAGTGACCTCGGTCGCCGTCGACGGAATGATGTCGCCCACGCGCCTGCGCGACATCTACTCGGCCACCATCCCGGCCACGCTCGACATCGCCGTGGCCCGGGCTGTCGCGGGCGACGAGGGCGAGCCGCAGCCCGAGGGGGACTACGAGGTCCTTCCGCTGTTCACCCAGGGCGACGGGGAGCTCGACTGGGACCTCACACCCCGAGATCTCATGTGCCGCTGGACCGCGTGCGACTTCGGGGGGATCCACGTCACGCTGCCCATGCCGGAGGGCCGGCGCAGGGTGAGCGCGATGAGCGTCGTCTCCCACGCCGCCTCCGATCAGGAGCCGGGCACGGTGCTGGCCTCGCTCGGTCGCGATTCCATCGTCGCCGCTCGCGATGGCATCGTCCTGGTCGAGCTTGCCGAGCCAACACCCGCGTGAGCACGTACGCGGTGCGGGTCAAGCCCGGCGCCTCGCGGACGCGCGTCGGCGGCTGCTACGGAGATCCGCCCGCCCTCGTGGTTGCGGTCACGGAACCCGCGGTCGACGGACGCGCCAACGACGCGGTGCTGCGCGCCCTCGCCCGGGCGGTGGGAGTACGCCCGAGCGGAGTGGAGATCGTGCGCGGCCACACGGCCCGGAACAAGGCCGTGCGCTTCCTCGACGGACCGGCGGGCCTCGACGACCGCTGGGCCGAACTCCTCGGGCGTGCTCCATGACCCCGATCCGCGCGGTCATCTTCGACTTCCACGCCACCCTGGTCGACCAGGGCGATGCCGACGAGTGGCTCGACAGGGCTGTGGCACGGGCAGGCGCAGGGGTCGCGCTGGACGACGCGGACCGCGAGGCCGTGACGCGGCGGCTGGACGAGATCTGGGCCCATGCTCGCGAGATCGACCCCGGGAGCGGCCGGGACCTGTCCGCGCAGAACCACCGCGACGTCTTCCACGGCGTCATGGACGGTCATGTTGAGGACGACCTGAGACATGCGCTCTACGAGGTCATGCTCGATCTGTGGCGCGCCTATGAAGAGGCGCCCGGCGTGCTGGCGGAGCTTCGCCGCCGGGGGCTGGGCACCGCGATCCTGTCGAATGTCGGGGTGGATATCCGCCCGGTGATGGTCCGGGAGGGCCTCGTCGCCGATGTGGTCGTGCTGTCGTGCGAGGTCGGCGCGGTCAAGCCGGACGCCCGTATCTTCCAGGTGACGCTCGAGGCACTCGATGTTCCCGCGACTGCGGCGCTCATGGTCGGCGATAACTGGGCTGACGATGCCGCAGCCTCGGTGCTGGGGATACGGTCGCTGATCCTCCCGCGCACGCGCGGGAGGCGCCATGGCCTCGACATCGTGCTGCGGCTGGCAGACTGAGGGCGATCGAGAGGGGCTCGCATGGACTTCGCGTTCGACGCGGTCACGCTGGACTATCGCGACCGAGTGCTCGCTTTCATGGATGAGCACGTGTACCCGAATGAGGCGGTGTACTACCGCGAGGTGGCGGAACTCGAGGACCGGTGGGCATGGAGTCGCACCCCGATCCTGCGCGAGTTGCAGGCCAGGGCCCGTGCTCAAGGACTGTGGAACCTCTTCCTGCCCGGAGAACGCGGTGCCGGGCTGAGCAACCTCCAGTACGCCCCGCTCGCCGAGATCACCGGACGAAGCCCGGGACTGGCGCCGGCGGTCTTCAACTGCTCGGCACCTGACACCGGCAACATGGAGGTGCTCGCGATCGCCGGTTCGCCAGAGCAGCAGGACCGCTGGCTCCGCCCCCTGCTCGCTGCCGAGATTCGGTCAGCGTTCGCGATGACCGAGCCGGATGTCGCCTCGTCCGATGCCACCAACATCTCCACGTCGATCGTGCGTGACGGGGACTCGTATGTCATCAACGGGCGCAAGTGGTGGATTACGGGCGCGATGAATCCCGACTGCGCGATCTTCATCGTGATGGGCAAGACCGATCCGCAGGCCGAGCGCCACCGCCAGCAGTCGATGATCCTGGTGCCCCGCGACACTCCCGGCGTGGAGATCGTGCGGGGCATGGAGGTTTTCGGGTACGACGACCATGACCACGGCGGCCACGCGGAGATGATCTTCCGCGACGTGCGCGTGCCAGCGGAGAATCTAATCGCGGGCGAGGGCGACGGCTTCTTCATCGCCCAGGCACGACTGGGACCGGGACGCATCCATCACTGCATGCGGGCGATCGGCATCGCGGAGCGCGCCATCGAGCTCATGTGCGATCGGGTCGCGGAGCGAGTGGCCTTCGGGAGGCCGCTCGCGGAGCAGGGGGTGATCCGGGAGTGGATCGCCCGGTCCCGCATCGAGGTCGAGCAACTGCGCCTGCTCACGTTCAAGGCCGCGTGGCTCATGGACACCGTGGGGGCTCGGGGTGCTCATACTGAGATCCAAGCCATCAAGATCGCTGCGCCTCTCACCGTCCAGGGGATCCTCGACAGGGCGATGCAGGCGTTCGGCGCGATGGGGCTGTCGCAGGACACGCCCCTTGCGGCGATGTTCGCCGGGGTGCGCACCCTGCGTCTCGCCGATGGCCCGGACGAGGTGCACCTGGCCTCCCTGGGCAAGTACGAGTTGCGTCGCCGGGCCGCGCGCGGATGACCCGTAGCGGGGGCCGTCGAACCTTCCCTGCGCGCAGGGACGAATCGTCGCGTCACGGCCGAGGGACGCATTAGAGTGGGCCCGCCGCAGGCGACGTGCCGCGGCATGTGGAAGGGGATGCCATGAAGGCTGGGGTCGCTGGCGCAACCGCAGGAGTGATGGCATTGGTCGCGTTGGCCGCGGTATCGGGTTCGGCCACTGCCGTGCCGCCGGTTCAGGCAAAGCAGTTCCCTGTGTGCGCGTGGTGGACCGAGACCACGGCGACGACCATGAACGTGGCCTTCCCCGACACCGCCGCCACCTACTGGACGACGCCCTTCCTGGCGCAGCCGGGGATGTCGATTCAGGTCAACGGCAAGTACCCGCAGACTCGCTTCATGTCGTTCACCGTCTACGACAATGCGGGCGGCGCCTTCACCCTCGACAACGGAGTGCCTTCGCAGATCGACGACTACGAGATCGATCCCGACGAGGGGTCGCTCAACCCGTGGCAGGTCACCGCGCCCTCCGGCGGTGAGTTCACCGTGACCCTGTCGCCGGATGCGGCGCCGGACGACACGAACACGCTGCCGATCCTTCCCTCGGACCCGCAGCCGTCAGGCAATCTCCCGGCCAATCTCGGCTTCCTCGTCATGCGCGTCTACCTTCCGCAGGGCGGTCCGAGTGCGGTTGAGATGCCGGTGCTGACGATCGTCTCCTCGGACGGCCAGGAATCGACCCTGTCGGCGTGCAACAAGAAGACCCGCCCCATCGCCCAGAAGACGAAGACCGGCATCAAGGTCATGCAGGCGCTGAAGCGCATGGCCTCCGGTGGGCTGCCGGCACCCTGCGGCACGAACTGCCCCCCGTCCCTGTCCTTCTTCCGCGCCTCGGCAGCTACGACGAACGCCTTCTTCCCCAATATGGCGAATGCGTACGCGTCGATGCTGTTCACGCCGGTGGACGACTCCGTGGTGGTCATCCGCATGCGCGTGCCCTCCTCGCCATCGAGTGTGGGTGGTGGCACCAGCCCGGTGCCGTGGCCGGACGACGCCTACGACATGCGCTACTGGTCGGTGTGCAACAACGTGTACGCCAAGCCGTACCCGGTGGTGGCGAACAGGAATCCCAGAACGGGGTCTACGGTCTACGGGTGCCTCGCGGACAACGCCGCGGTGACGACCACCGTCGACGGTGTCGAGTACGCCACGATCGTGATCTCCTCCCCTTCTGACAAGCCGCGCAACGCGACGAAGTTCAACGACTACAACTGGCTACCGACCTCCATCGCCTATCCGAAGGCCATGGAGATGGTCGCCGTCCGCAACATGCTCCCCAGCGCGGGCTTCACCAGTGCCGTCCAAGACGTCCCCCAGCCGGCGACCGCTGCACAGGCGGAGGACGCCATGGGCTCGTATTACCCCGAGACAGCAAGCTGCTCGGTGGCCGAGTTCGAGGCAGGCGGCGCGGCCGCCTGCCTCGGTGACCTCGGCTAGGCCGTTCCCCCTGCCGAAGGCGAGGCACTCCGTCGCGTGCGGGATGGGGTCGCAGCGCCTTGGGAAGCCTCGTCGAGGGGCTGGTGCGGGATGAGATGTACCGCCGTGCTCTTCACCACCGCGACGACGTGGAGCCCGGGGACGATACCGAGCTCGGCGGCAGAAGGTCGGGTGATCGTGGAAGTTAGCCGCACTCCGGCGTGGAGATCGACGCGCACCAACGGGCCCTCCTCCGTCACGTCGGTCACTACCGCCGGGATGTGATTGCGCGGCGAAGAGTTCCCCGCAGATGGGGCCGTCTCCAGGCTCACGTCTTCTGACCGGACGCACACGTAGACGTCATCCCCGGCCCGCAGGTCCTCCTCCGTCACAGCGGTGATCTCGTGGGGCCCCATGGCGACACGGGCGATTCCGCCCTCGCAGGAGACCACTCGACCGGGCAACGCGGTTTCGATGCCGACCACGCGCGCCACGTCCGCATCTCGCGGCCGGTCGAAGACCTCCGCGATTGCCCCGGTCTGCCGCACTTGCCCGTCGATGAGGACGACACCGGTGTCCCCGAGGGCGAGCGCCTCCGCCCGGTCATGGGTCACGACGATGGACGGAATGCCCTCGGCGCGCAGGATCTGACGGAGATCGGCGCGCAGTTCCCGTCGGGTAGGGGTGTCGAGAGCCGACAGGGGCTCATCGAGGAGAAGGATGCGCGGCCGAGGAGCGAGCGCACGCGCCAGCGCGACGCGCTGGGCCTCGCCTCCGGAGAGTTCCGCGACCCGGCGGCGCTCGATGAGCTGGCCCGCATGGACCGCGTGGAGCGATCGTTCCACGCGAGCGGCCCGCGACTGGCGCGGCAATCCGTAGGCGACGTTCGCGGCGACGGACATATGGGGGAAAAGCGCATGATCCTGGAAGAGCAGTCCGACACGTCGCTCTCGCGGACGGGTGAAGTGCCGTCGGCCGTCGTCCCACAACTCTCCCGCGCACTCGATGCGGCCGCCCTCGGTCCGCTCGAGCCCTGCAATGCAGCGCAGGATGGTGGTCTTGCCCGACCCGGATGGCCCGAAGAGGACCGTGATGTGACCTGGCTCCAGGGGGATGTCCAGGCGGGCGTCCACCATGTGCCTGCGCACGAGAGCCTGGAGGTGCTCCGTCACAGGGCCCACCTTCTTCCGGGCCCGAAGCCACTTCGGCGCTGAAGGGAGTACACGCAGACAAGGACGATTACCGAGAATGCGAGGAGGGCCAGGCTGGTGCGCCCGGCCGCGGCGTAATCAAACGCCTGGACGTCGTCGTAGATGTCAATGCTCACGGTGCGCGTGACCCCCGGGATGTTGCCGCCCACCATGAGGACCACCCCGAACTCGCCAATAGTGTGGGCGAACGTGAGGACGGCGGCCGTGGCGACGCCGGCCCGAGCCGCCGGCAGCACGATACGGAGGATCGTGGTGAGCCATCGGCGCCCCAGCACGGTCGAGGCCTCCAGTTGGCGGCGGTCGACGGTCGCGAAGGACGCCATCATCGGCTGCACTGCGAAGGGCAGGCTGTAGAGGATGGAGGCGATGAGGAGACCGGTGAAGCTGAAGGCGAGGGGTGAGCCTGTCGTCTCAGTCCACCATCGCCCGAGCGGGGACTGGTTGCCGAGGGCGACGAGCAGGTAATAGCCGAGGACTGTTGGCGGCAGCACGAGCGGAAGTGCCACCACCGCCTCGACGCCAGCGGCCCATCGCGCGTGCGTGAAGGCAAGCCACGCCGCCAGCGGAATGCCCGCGACCAAGAGCACCACCGTCGTCACGCTGGCGAGTTGCAGGCTGAGGGCAATGGACGGCCAGTCGAGCATTCACTCTCCCGGGATCTCGAAGCCGTAGCGGGCCAGGATCGCCCTGCCCTCGGGTCCAACGACGGCGTCGCGCAAGGTCCGTGCCCCGGGGGAGTCGGTGAGGAGAACGCCGGCCTGCTCGAGGCGGGGGAACGTGTCACGGGGGATCTCCCACCACGTGCCGACGTCGCGCATCGGGTCCGAGAGGACGAGGGACAGCGCGACGATGCCCGCGTCCGCGTTGCCCGACATGACGAACTCAGCCGCCTGTGAGACGTTCTCGCCCAGGACGAGGCGATCCTCCACCTGGGCGTAGACGCCCGCGGCAGTCATCGCGGCAACGGCAGCTCGGCCGTAGGGCGCGTGCTCGGGATTCGCGATCGCGATGCGCTTGGCGTCCGCCAGGATTCCCAGCCCCCGGGTGGGATCGAGCGGGGAGCCGTCCGGAACCCAGAGCACGAGCCGTCCCACGGCGTAGGTGAAGGGGTCGCTGGCGAGGCCCTTGTCGAGGAGCTGGTCGGGGTAGGCCCGATCCGCGGACAGGTAGGCGTCGAAGGGCGCGCCGTTGACGATCTGCTGCAGGAACTGCCCGGATGATCCATACGTCACGGCGTAGTCCACGTCGGGGTTGTCGGCCTCGAGTTGGGAGACGATTTCGTCGAGCGCGTAGCGCAGGTCGGCGGCGGCGGCGATGTTCACGCGCTCGACCGAGTCGGAGGCGCATCCGGTCAGCGCCGTGGCGAGGAGGAGGGCACACGCCGCTGCCATGGTCGCGGCCCCTCGCGGTAGTGCCGGAAGGAGGCGGATCATCCCTCGGGGACCTCGATTCCCACATTCGTTGCCTTGACCGTCGCGATCGCCAGCGAGCCGGGTTCCAGTCCGAGTTCGTCGACGGCCTCGCGGCTCAGGAGCGATACCACCCGATGCGGGCCCGCCTGGATCTCTACCTGCGCCATGACGGTGTCCTTGATCACGCGGGTGACGATCCCGGGGAAGCGATTGCGTGCCGAGCGCCCCACCACGGGGGCGGCGACGGTCGCGGGTGGGGCCTGTGCTTCGCGGAGCAGTCGTGCCACCTCGGCCCCCTCGAGCACCTGGCGGCCGGCCGCGTCCGCGGTCGCGGTGATCCGGCCCGCGTCGATCCAGCGGCGAAGGGTGTCGTCGCTGACGCCAAGGTGCTCCGCTGCCTGAGAAATCCGCATCTTCGTCACGGAAAGGCACTTTACGCCGCAGATGCGGATCTGTCTCCGCGATGGCTCCCTGGCGGTCCCGCGCGCTCGGCCCGACCGGGCAGGCCTGCGCCGCGGGCGGCGCGGCGTATTGCGGGGGGCCGCGGGTGCGCCTACCCTCAGGCGGACTCAGCGCGACCGTTCGCCGCCAGCCGGGCGGCGGGTCTCCCCAGCGGTCGCGCCCACTTGCGATCGGGGATGGGATGGCACCGGCGAAGAAGGCGGCTCCCGTGAAGAAGGCGGCACCGGCGAAGAAGGCCGCCCCCGCGAAGAAGGCGGCGCCCGTGAAGAAGGCGGCGCCCGTGAAGAAGGCGGCGCCCGTGAAGCAGGCTGCCCCCGCGAAGAAGGCGCCCCCTGCGAAGAAGGCGGCGCCCGCGAAGAGCGCGGCCCCTGCGAAGAAGGCGGCGCCCGCGAAGAGCGCCGCCCCTGCGAAGAAGGCCGCCCCGGCCAAGAGGCGCCTCGCGGTTCGCGAGGACGAGTCCCCCTGGACGCCCGCGGAGATCGCCGAGGTGAAGAAGGAACTCCTCGCGGAGGTCAAGCGCCTGCAGCAGGAGATCGCGGACACCGAGGCCGACATCGCCGAACTCGTCGCCGACTCGGGTGACGGAGCGGGGGACGACCAGGCCGATGCGGGCAGCAAGACATTCGAGCGCGAGCACGAGATGTCCCTGGCCAACAATGCGCGCGACATGCTCCTGCAGACCGAGCGTGCCCTCGACCGGATTGCCAACGGCAGTTACGGCATCTGCGAGTCTTGCGCCAAACCGGTGGGCAAGTTCCGCCTCCAGGCGTACCCGAGGGCGACGATGTGCCTGGCCTGCAAGGAACTCGAGGAACGCCGCGCCTACTGAGCAAGGCGTTCTCCCCCTCCCGTAGCCTGGGCGGGTGACGGACGGTGATGCGACTGAGGCAGCGCAAGAGGCGCCGACGAAGCGTCCCCGGCTTATCTGGGTCACCGTCGGCGTCGCTCTCGGCGTCATCGTGCTCGACCAGATCACCAAGGCCCTGGCGCTGGCTTATCTCCAGCCGCGGATCTACGGCGGCGGGGAGCCCATCGAGATCCTGGGCCCCGTCCTCAAGTTGACCTTCACGGAGAACACCGGGGCTGCATTCGGCCTCGGCTCGGGCTTCACCTGGGTTTTCGCGCTCATCGCCCTCGTGGTCGCCGTCGTGATCCTGCGCACCGCACGGCGGCTCGGAAGCGTGGCGTGGGCGATCGCCCTCGGCGGCCTGCTTGGCGGTGCGCTCGGCAACCTCATCGATCGGGTGGTCCGCCCTCCCGGCATCGGCGAGGCCTATGCGGGTCCCGGCCAGGGATTCGTCGTCGACTTCCTCCAACTGCCCAACTGGCCGATCTTCAACGTGGCCGACATGGCCATCGTCGGCTCCGCCATCCTCATGGTGCTGCTCACCATTCGCGGCGTCGAGCTCACCGGGAAGCCCGCGGCAGGTGTCGGGGCGGATGGCTGAGCAGCGCCGACTGCCGGTGCCCGAGGGCCTGATCGGCGAGCGCCTGGACATCGCACTGTCACGGATGCTCGGCCTGTCACGCAGCGCGGCCGTGGCTCTCATCGACGAGGGCCGCGTCCGCGTGGATGACCGGCCCGTCGCCAAGTCCGAGCGCCTGTTGGGCGACCAGTGGATCGATGTGGAGATCCCCGACCGCGACATCGCGCGAGAGCCGGAGCCGGTCGAGGGAATGCGGATCGTGTTCGATGACGACGACCTCGTGATCGTGGACAAGCCGGTGGGAGTCGCGGCGCATCCGAGTCCCGGTTGGACGGGGCCAACGGTCATCGGGGGCCTCGCAGCAGCCGGGTATCGGATCTCGACTTCGGGAGCCGCGGAGCGCCAGGGAGTGGTCCATCGGCTCGATGTGGGCACGACGGGGCTCATGGCGGTCGCCAAGAGCGAGCCGGCATACAGCTCCCTGAAGGACCAGTTCCGCGAGCGCACCGTCGAGAAGGTCTACCGCGCCATCGCCCAGGGCCACCTCGACCCTCTCGCAGGGACCATCGATGCGCCCATCGACCGGCATCCGACCCAGGAGTGGCGCATGGCCGTGGTGAGCGGCGGCCGTCCGAGCATCACGCACTACCAGACCCTCGAGGCCTTCCCCCGGGCCAGCCTGCTCGAGATCCACCTCGAGACGGGCCGAACCCACCAGATCCGCGCCCACCTCGCCGCGCTGCGCCATCCGCTCGTCGGCGACACGACGTACGGCGCCGACCCGACCCTCGCCGGGCGCCTCGGCCTCTCTCGCCCGGCGCTTCATGCCGCTCGGCTCGCAGTGGACCACCCCGCCACCGGGGAGCGACTCGTCGTCGAGTCCCCGGATCCGCCGGACCTCACCGAGGCCCTGCGCCGCCTCGAGGCGGCCGCGGAGGGCTAGCGGGCGATGACGGCGTACGGCGTGAGCACGTAGTCGGACGAGACCCCCTGGCCCACCGCGACGCAGCGCGGGTTGCAGGACACGCCCATGAGCTGCGTCCCGTATGGCTGGGGGATGTAGGGCACGGTCAGGCGCACCTTGTCGGTGGGCGAGATCCATACGAGGCCGCCTCGGGCGTACTTCTCCTCGGTGCCCCCGGCGGCGAGGCAGTTGCCGTCCGCCGTGCAGGCCACGGAGTTGAGGATGAACGTCGCCGGGTTGGTGGCGAGCGCGATGCGGTGGGACTCGCGGCCCGTGGTGCGCAGGAGGGCACCCTGTGGGGGATTGGCCGTCGTGTCGAACCCGGCCACCACGCAGGAGTTGAGGCTGTGGCAGTCGAGTCCCAAGCCGGCGATCACCTTGCCGTCGGCGGGCACGGCGATGCGGAACCATCCACGCGGGGTCCACTGCCGCAACTGGAGCCGGTCCGCGGAAGAGCTCACGACGCAGTGCCGCTCCGAGACGCAGTCGACGTCGTTGAGGAATCTCCCGGCGGTGGGACCGGCCTCGATGCGCTTCCACTTCCGGCCGTTCCACTGCAGCATGAGTCCCTGCACGTTGCCCTGCGGGTCGAAGTAGTGCCCGACGGCCACACACCACTTGGTCGAGGTGCAGGACACGTCGTCGAGGTACCCCTGGCCCTGCATGCCGTTCGTGGGCGTCGGCGTCGCCGGATAGGTGATAACGCCATCGGCGTAGACCGCAGCCCACGTGCGATCCGATGGCGCCGGGGTGTGCACCGCGCCGACGATCATGCACCAGTCGGGCTCCGGGCACGACAGGGCGCTGCCGGAGGTCCCGTTGACGTCGGTCAGGGGCGTGCTCGCGGGAGTGTGCCCGTCGAGCACCGTGATGTAGGCGCGTCCGTCGTCCTGGGTCCCGACGAGGCCGAGGATCCAGCAGGTACGCCCGATGCAGTCGACGTCCAGGGTCTGGTTGTCGTAGCCGGGGTAGGGCGTGCTCAGTTGCACCGCGCGCCAATTGGCCTGATGACCGGCCACGGTGGCATCGGGTGCCGACGAGGCGGGTGCGGCCGAGGCAAGGCCCACGGGGAGGGCGACGGCGAGACAGGCAAGGGCGGCGAGGACGCGTCGGGTCATGAGGGGACAGTACCCGCGGTCCCGCGAGGATGGGGGCGTTCCCTCGATTCGCGATTGCTAGCCGACGGACGTGCTCTCGGCCGGGTGCTTGACCGACTCCAGCGCCTCGTCGTCCGCCCGGTCGGCCGCGCGCTTGAGCAGGAAGAAGCCCGCGAGCCCGCCGAGGAGGACCAGGACGGCGGTGATGTACATCATCGTGGCGAAGGCAATCCCGTAGGAGGCGGTCGCGTCGGCGAGCGCCTCCTTGCCCAGCGACGTCGTCGGTGCCGTGCTCTGCGCAGCGTAAGTAGTCACTGCATCGAGTCCAGTGCCGACCTGCGTAGCGGGGACGCCCGCGGCCTCGAGCTTGGCCGTCGTGCCACCGATCGTCATCTTGTCGATGACGATCGTGGACGCCGCGAATCCGATGGCGTAGAAGAACTGCCCGAACGTCAGGCGCGAGCTGGACACGGGGCCGAAGTACTTCGCGGGCGCCTCCTTGAGGATGAGGGAGCCGTAGGGGACAGCGGCGATGACGACGCCGGCACCCACGAGGAACTCCCCTGGGAGGAACCCCCAGAACGAGGTCGCACCGTGGGTGAGCCCCAGGACCACGAGGCCGATGGCCGTCACCAGGCCCCCGAGGAGGAGCACCATGCGGGCCTTCAGCTTGCCTGCGGACATCAGGCGGCCGGTGACGAGTCCGGCGACGATGCCGGCGAGGAGGAGCGGCAGCTGCCACATCGCCACTTCGAGGGTCTTCAGGCCATTGACGTACTGCCACAGGTTCGTCACCTGGAGGAAGACCACTGAGTTTCCGAAGTTGTAGACGAAGCCGGCCAGGATCGCGGCGATGAACACCGGGTTCTTGAACAGGCTGACGGGGAAGAACCTGTTCTCGTTGCGGCCTTCGTAGATAAACCAGGCGACAAGCAGGAGGAGTCCGACGCCGATCGAGCCGAGCGCAATGGGACTGGTGAGGCTCTTGCCGAGTTCCCCGATGCCCACGAGGAGCCCGATGATGCCCAGCGCGAGCAGCAACTGGCCCACGATGTCCTTGCTCGGCAGCTTCAGGCGCGGTTCCTTCGGCAGGAGGATCGGCACGATGAAGAAGGAGATGGCGCACCCCACGGGGATCACGAGGAAGGCGGTGCGCCATTCCAGGGACGACAGCGCCCCGCCCACGAACGTCAGGATCATCGTGGTGACCATGAGCACGGCCGTGAAGAAGCCCATGGCCGCGGCGAGCTTGCCGGGCTTCGCCGCGGCCCTGATGTAGGCGAAAGCGGCACCGTAGACGGCGCCCAGGCCGACCCCGGCGATCGCGCGGCCGAGCAGGTAGACGGCGGTGTCGGGCGCGAGGAAGACGATGAGGTCGCCGACGATCGTCACGACGAGCGCCGCCTGCAGCACCTTGCGGCGGCCGAGGGAGTCGGCGAGCAGGCCGGTGGAGATGGCGGTGGCGGCGAGCGCGAGGGTGGAGATGCTCGCGGCGAGCGAGGTGCTCGTCATGTCGAGTCCCCGTGAGGCACCGACGAGCGCAGTCGAGGCGATGTTGGGGTCGGTTCCCTGGAGCGCGCCCAGCACGCCGAGGAACGCGAGGGCCAGACCGGGCCGCGCAACCGGAGTCTGAGCGGGGGACGACGGCTTCGGGCTCGCGGCGGGTGTCGTGGCAGACATGGGGGACCTCTCCTCATGCGGGTGGCCCGACCGTAGAGGCCCGTATCCCGCTCACCCGGCCGACGTCGGGTTTTCCGCAGGTTCGGCGTTCCAGGGCGACAGTCACCCCTAGCCTCGCCTGCGAGTCCTCATAACCTGGAGTTGCCCCATGTGCACCAATTTCAAGTACCCCACGGCCGCAGACGGCACCTCGTGCATTGGCCGGACGATGGAGTTCCCCAACGAGATCCCATGGCAGATCGGCGTCGCCGCCAGTGATCTCCAGGGTGCGTGCACGCTCGTCCCCCATGGCAAGACCTGGCAGGCCAAGTACGGCGTCGTCGGCATGTCCGCCTTCAACAACCCGCAGTGGTACGCCGACGGAATGAACAACGCGGGCCTGTCGGCCCACCTGCTCTACATGCCCGATCACGCGACGTACTACGCGCCGAAGGGTGACGGATCGGACATCGGGATCCTCGACCTCATTGCCTTCGTGCTCGGCACGTGCTCGACGGTGGCGGAGGCGAAGGCGGCCGCGCTGTCGGTCAACGTCGTCAACGTGAACCCCAAGGAGATCCCAGTCCCGCTGCCCCTGCACCTGGTCATCCACGACAAGGACTCGTGCGCCGTGGTGGAGTTCCATCCCGACGGCCCAAGGGCGACGGACAATCCCGTGCAGGTGGCGACGAACTCGCCCTACATCGAGTGGCACCTCACGAACGTGTGCAACTACCTCAGCCTGAGCCCGGACAATCCAGCCGCCATCACGATCGGCGGCGTGAAGTTCGCACCCTTCGCGCAGGGCCAAGGCTTCCGGGGGATTCCCGGCGATGGCACCTCGCCCTCGCGCTTCATTCGGGTTCTCACCGACGTGCGTTTCTCGCCGACGCCCGCTGACCAGCAGGATGCCGAACTCCAGTCCATCCGGGTGCTCCACGGCTTTGACATCGCGACCGGGAGCATCATGGAGCCGGCGATGGGCGGAGGGTTGACCCAGGAGCTCACCATGTGGTCGATCGTGGCGAACCTCACGGGCAATCGCTACCTCTACAACACCTACGACGACCCGCAGTGGTTCGTCATCGACCTGGCTGCGACGGACTTCACGACGTCTCGCTCGGTCGCCTTCTCGCACTCGGGCGGGCCCACGCCCATCACCGTCTGAGTCCAGCGCCGCCCGAACGATTCGCCCTCACGGAGGAGTCCCCCATGACAGCAGTGATCCTCAAGGCGACATCCATCATCACGATGGACGAAGCGAACCCCCGCGCGGAGGCGATCGCCTTCGACGATGCGACCGGCAAGATCCTCGCGGTCGGTACCGTGGCCGCGTGCCAGGCGGCATCGCCTGGTACTGCCGTGACCGACCTCGGCACCACGGTGCTCATGCCCGGGTTCATCGAGGCCCACAGCCACCCGATGCTCGGCGGCATGATCACGATGGCCCCGTCTTACTGGATCGCGCCCTACATGGGCTACCCCCACATCAGCGACGTGCAGGCCCTATGGACCAAGGTCAATGCCGAGCTCCCCCCGGATCAGCCGGTGGTCTTCCAAGGCCTCGACCGCCTGCTCCAGCAGGCGTCGATGCCGACCAACAAGGACCTCGACGCGTTCTTCCCCACGCGTCGCGCCGTCGTCCTCGACAACTCCGGGCACATGGCCTACTTCAACTCGGCGGTCATCGCCTTCAACAAGTGGGCTGATGGCAAGCCTCCGCCGAATCCGCCCGGCGCGCACTTCGGCCGCAATCCCGATGGCACGTCCAACGGCATCGCCTACGAGACGGCCGCGCTGCTCGAGGCGGCCCTGCCCACGGTGAAGGACGCCGTGCCCCATCCGCTGGAGTCCGCGGCGAAGTGGCTGAAGATGATGGCGGGCTACGGCATCACCGCAACATCGGAGATGACCTACTCGACGAGCATGCTGAAGGGCTACGAGGCACTCACGACGCGCCCGGACTCGCCCGTGCGCATGTCGCTCTATCACATGGCCATCGACTCCGACGCCGGCGTGCAGGTGGACTCACCCGATCCCGCGATGCTGCGCAAGCAGGGGGTCAAGCTCTGGGCCGATGGATCACCCTGGGTGGGTTCGATCGCGTCCTCCTTCCCCTATCTCGACACCCCTGCCGTGCAGAAGGCCGAGATTCCGCTCGGCCCGGGTGGCACCGCGATGATGAACTACACGCGGGTCGAGCTCGATGCGCTCCTGGCGAAGTACGCCCCCATGGGCTGGCAGATGTCCTTCCACGTCAACGGCGACGTGGGCCTGGACATCGTGCTCGACGCCTACGAAGAGGCGCTGGTCAACAACAACCTCATGGGCACCGATCACCGCTGGCGCGTGGAGCACTGCGGCGGCTGCCGCGGGGATCAGTTCGAGCGCGCGGTCGCCATGGGCGTCACCATCTCGCTGGGGCCGTTCCAGTACATCTACTGGGGAGACCTGCTCGACGGCACGATGTTTGCCCCCGAGATCGGCTCGCAGTGGATGCGCTGGGGCGACGCCGTG
>JAPOJD010000125.1 GCA_029978585.1 Actinomycetota bacterium | reverse complement strand
CCTCGCCGTCATCCGTCGACAGGAAGCCGAAGCCCTTGTCCACGTCGTACCACCTGACCTTGCCGGTCGGCATGGCAGTCCCTTCCTCGATGTGCCCAGCCCCCACAGGCTAGTCGGCGCGGGGCTCGCGGACGGCTCTAGGGTGGCCCGGTGACCGGACAGGGCTCCCCCGACTCTCCGGGGGACCGCATCATGCGCGTGGGGGCCGTCGTGACGGTCATCGGCTTGATCTTCGCCGTGCTGGCCATGCTGCCCCTGGTGGTGCCGGGGCTCACCCTGCCCTCCGCCCTGTGGTTCCTCGCGATGCTCACCGGCGTAGGGCTCGCGCTGGTCCTCCTCGGCCTGCTCGTCTCCGCCCGCAACAGGCGCCGGCCGCGCTAGCCCCCGGTCGCGACAGGTCAGGATCCGGGCGGCACCACCAGGCGGGCGAGTACGTCGAACATCGGCGCGCCAAGCCCAGTGGCGGCGTCGAACCCGCGCTCGGCTCGGCAGCAGGCTGCTGGCGGCGACACCTGGTTGTTGCCTCGGACGACGTCGTAGAAAGCCTCGCGGTACGCCGCGCTCCCGCCGATGGAGTAGAGCCACGGGTTGAGCAGCCCGAGCCGACCGTGGCGCGCTGCGATGAGCGCGATATTGGCGGCGGTGAACGGTGTCGATGCGCTCGTCCCGCCCACCGGGGCCATTGCCCACGTCGCGCCCGGCGGCGGCGCAATGTCGAGCACGGCCTCAAACTGCACGGGGGTGAGCGCGACAGGCCAACCCGGGAACTCGCTCGCGTGCGCGGCCAGGTCGGGGACGATGCGACGATTCTTCGCGGTCAGCGACGCCTGGTACCACGGCGCGGGGTAGGCGGTGGGACCGCCGGTGCCGGCGTTGATCGAGCCGGGATTCCACTGGTTGTCGTTCCAGGCGACCTCGTCGACTCGGGCGTTGTCCTTGCCCAGCGTGATCCGGGTCCCGCCTACCGCCGTGACCCAGGGGGAGGACGAGGGGTAGGCCGCCTGCAGGCCCTTCTTCTGCAATCCCTGATGCCAGCAGGCGCTGGAGCCACTGTCACCCGAGGCAACGAGGACCGACGTGCCCACGAGCGCCGCCATGGCGAACACATCGTCGCTCATGCTCCGTACCGGCCAATCCCCTGATTCCTTGAGGAGCGGATCGCACACTCCGTAGGACAGCGTGATCACATCGGGGTTCAGTCTCTCGAGTGCCGCGGTGAAGCCATCCACGAGCGCCAGGACGAATGATCCGCCGTCGGCCGCCTCGACGAAGTGCAATCGGCTGGCATCGGGGAGCACCGCCGCCGAGGTCTGGACGTCGAGGTTGCTCTCGGCGTCCTGCGCTCCAGCCTGACCACTGTTCTGCACGGGCACGTCGGGCATCCCGAAGGCGCCCGTGACGCTTACCCGGGGCACGCGATAGTCAAAGCACTCCCCCGCCTTCTCGGCCAGTCCGGGGCCGAAGGACTGGCCCAGGGCGACGATCGCGAGGTTGGCGCCCTTTCCGCGGTTCCCCGAGGCGTGCAGGGCCGTGGTGCCGTAGGGGGTGTGCAGCTGTGACGGGCTGTAGGTGTACTCGGCGAGGGCAGCGGGATTGAAGCAGTCCTCGCCGGGGCCGAAGGGCGAGCCTTCGTTGTCCGGCGGCGTGACGGTGGCCCGGGTCGCCGGCCTCAGTTCGTTGGACACCGGGATGATCGAGCGCACGACCCCGCTCATGCCCTCAGGCAGCCGCGGGTCGAACGAGCCCGGCACGTCCCCAGGAACGTAGACGGACACCACGCGAGGCGTCGGGACGCCTTCCCCCGCGAGGAGTTCCTTGCCGTACACCCGCTCCCACGCGGATGCGGGACCGGTGACCCGGGCGGTGAGGCCCGTCGCATCGAAGCGCACCGACATGCCGCGGCGCGCCGCCCACGCGATGAGGGCGGCCCGCTGCGCCGGAGTGGCGCCGTAGCGCGCGGCGGCCTCGGAGAGGGAGAGGAAGCGTCGGTACTCCGCCGATCCGGGCGTCGACACCCTCTTCACGGCGCGCTGAAGGCGACCGCGGTCATAGGGCAGCCCCACCGTGAACGTCACGTCCGGATCCGCTGCGGAGGGCGACCACTCCCCGGCCGAAGCGACGGGGGCGGCGTCGGCGGCCCGGCCGGCCAGCCCGAGGGGGACGGCCAGGGCGAGGGCGACGCCGGCGACGAGGACGATGCGGGAGCGGGCGATGCGCGTCATGCGGGAAGTCTAGGGACGGCTCCCGGCCCCCGTCACTCCTTTGTCGAACGCTTGTCCTGCCGTTGGCGGGCGAGCCAATCGGGCAGACCGTGGAGGGTGGAGAGGACGACATCCGCGCCGGCGGCCGTGAGTTCGTGGTGCGAGGTGGGCCCCGAGGCGACGGTGACGGCGTGCACGCCGGCCGCGCGGGCCGCGCGGATATCGCCCGGGTGGTCACCCACGTACGCCCAGGCGGCATGCTCGCGGAGCGCATCACCCTTGGCCTCGGCGAAGAGGTCGCCGACAACGTCATCGGCATCGAGCCCCGCCGCCTCGAGAGCCAGTCCGGCAACCGCACCATGCTTGGCGGTCACGACGAGCACGCGATCACCATGAGCGCGCACGGCCGCGATGGCCTCGGCTGCTCCCGGCATGGCCGTGGTGAGCGGGATGCCGTGGACGCGGTAGTGCGCGCGGTATTCCGCGAGGAGGACCTCGTACGGCTCCTCGGGCAGCCAGCGCGGGAACACGTGATCGAGGGGCAGGCCGATGGTAGAGCGGATCTCGTCACCGTCGGCGTCCACGCCGTACTGGGTCATCACGTGCTGGACGGACAGCACGATCCCGTCCGCGGAGTCGACCAGCGTCATGTCCAGGTCGAAGCCAACGACGCCCACCACTGCAGCCTAGGGGTAACGTCATCCGGTGCCCCTGCGCAGCCTCGCCGACGACCTCCGCTCCCGAAGCGACGACGATCTGGCTGTGCTCCTGCGCACGCGGCCCGACCTCCTCCATCCCCCGCCGCCGGACATGACCGCGCTGGCTGCGCGCGCGGGCACCGCGACATCGACCGCGCGGGCGCTGGATCGCCTTGACGCCCTCACTCTGCGCGTCGCCCAGGTGATGGCCGCGCGGGGGGAGTCCTGCTCGACGGAGGAGGTCCTTGAGATGTTCGCGCCAGCCCTCCGCGATGACGCCGCTGCGGGGCTCGAACGGCTGCGCGCACTTGCACTCGCGTGGGGAGAGGACGACTGTCTCCGCCTCGTCCGCACGGCCCGCGACAGCCTCGTCGGCCTGCCGGAGTTCGACTGGCCTCCCGAACCTGTGCGCACAGCCGCCCGCGACGCCGTGCGCGCGGAGCGCACGGCGGGCCAGCACGCGCTCGCCGCCATCCAGGCCGTGACGACGATCGCCGATGCCTGGTCGGGTCCGCTGGCGCCCGCGGTCCTGCGCAAGGGCGGCCTAGCCGCCCGTGACCTCACCGCGACGGCGCGACTTGTCGACGCGGACGACGCGACGGCGGCGCTGGTGCTCGAGGCCGCTCACGCTGCCAACTACCTCGCCCGCGACGGAGAGGTCGACGAACGCTGGCGACCCACCTCGGAGTACGACGCTTGGCACGATCGGGAACTACCCCAGCGCTGGGCCGACCTGGCTACCGCGTGGCTGCGCATGTCGCGCGCTCCGGCGCTGGTCGGCGAGGCGGCGCGCGCCCTGTCCGATGACGTCGCGCGTCCCGGCCTGCCCCTGCTGCGCCAGCAGGTTCTCGACGTTCTCGCGTCGCTCCCGCCCGGCGAGTCGCCGGTGGACGCCGACGAGGTGATCCGAGTACTCGACGTCGCCGCACCTCGGCAGGCGAGCGGGCAGCGCGCCGCGATGGCCCGGGCGATCCTCCGCGAAGCCGAGTTCCTCGGGATCACCGGCGCCGGCGTTCTCGCGCCGATGGGCCGTGCCCTCGCGGGGGGCGGCGTAGAGGCCGCGGCACTCGCCGCCGCCGCCATGCCTGAACCGCTCGACCATGTGCTTCTCCAAGCCGATCTCACGGCCATCGCACCAGGTCCGCTGCGCTCCGACCTCGACCGCGAGCTGCGTTTGATGGCGGACGTGGAGAGCACGGGCGGGGCGGTGGTGTATCGCTTCAGTGCGGCATCCCTGCGCCGGGCTCTCGATGCCGGACGCGATCCCGTCGGGGTGCGCGAATTCCTCGAGCGAGTCTCGAGTACTCCGGTCCCGCAGCCGTTGACCTACCTCGTCGAGGACGCTGCGCGACAGCACGGCGTCGTCCGCGTCGGCCTGGCGACGGCGTACGTGCGATGCGACGACGAGACCGTCCTCGACGCACTCATGGCGCACCCGCAGGCCGTCGAACTCGGCTGCACACGAACGTCCAGCACGGTTGTCACGGTGTCGGGGCGCCCCGAGGACGCCATCCGCGTCCTGCGGGACCTAGGGCTGCATCCCGTGGCGGAGGGAGTCGACGGCGAGCCCGTCGTCACGGTGCCGGCCCGCGCGCCGCTTCCTGCCGAGACGTCACCTGTGCTGCGACGGGACGCGACGCCGGCGCTGATCCGCGCCACGATCTCCGGCCTTCGCCGCGACAGTGGGCCGGCAGCACGTACGCGCCGCGACGGCGCACCGGTGAGCGTGAGCCTGGATCCCATGCCGGCCGCGGACACCGTCGTCGTGCTGCGCCGCGCCATCGCCGAGTCGGTGCCCGCATGGATCGCCTACGGCGACGACCACGTCCTCGTCGAGCCCCTGCGCATGGCCGCGGGAACCCTCACCGCGATCGACCGCGAGTCGGGGGAGGTCCGCACGATGCCGGTGGCCATGCTCGCCGCCGCCCGCCTCGCCGACCCTGCCTGAGCAACGCCTCAGCGCGCGGGGATCACCGCCGACCAGGTGGTGAACTCCGCGAGCAGCTCAGGGATCGGCTCCACTCCGATGCCGGGCCCCGTTGGCACCCGCAGCCGTCCGTCCTCGAGCACGAACGGCGGCGTCACGTCCACCGCGTAGTAGCGGCTCGACGCGCTCGTGTCGCCGGGGAGGGTGAAGCCGGGCAGTGCGGCGAGGGCGACATTGGCCGCGCGGCCGATCCCCGTCTCGAGCATCCCCCCGCACCAGACCGGGACCCCGCGCTCGACGCACAGGTCGTGGATCGCCCTTGCCTCGAGGTAGCCGCCCACGCGGCCGGGCTTGATGTTGATGACGCTCGTGGCACCGAAGGCGATGGCGGAGTCCGCGGTGGCCACGGACAGGATCGACTCGTCGAGGCACACCGGCGTCTCGAGGCGCTGCGCCAACTGCGCGTGGCCCAGCAGGTCGTCCTCGGGCAGCGGCTGCTCGACGAGGAGCAGGTCGTAGGGGTCCATCGCGGCGAGCACCTCGGCATCGTCGCGCGTGTACGCCTGGTTGGCGTCGGTCTGCAGCGGGATGTCCGGCCACGCCTCCCGGACCGCGCGCACCGGCTCGACGTCCCACCCGGGCTCGATCTTGAGCTTGATCCGCCGGTAGCCGGCATCGACGTACGACGCCACCTCCGCCAGGAGCGCGTCGATGCTCGACGGGATGCCCACGGAGACCCCGCAGTCGACCGCGTCCTTGACCGCGCCCAGATAGTCGCCCATGGAACGGCCCAGCTCACGCAGCCATGCATCGAGTACCGCCGTCTCTAGCGACGCCTTGGCCATGGGATGGCCCATGAGCCGCGACATCCGATCATGCGCGGCGACGGGATCGCACTCGCGGTCCTGGAGCACCGCGGGGATCAGATGCTCGGCGAGTACGTCGACCGCGCCGTCGACGTACTCGTAGGAGTAGCCGGGCCATTCCATGGCGACGCACTCGGCCCACCCGCTGACCCCTGAGTCCGTGACGACCTCGACCAGGAGCACATCACGCGCCCGCTGCTCGCCGAAGGAGGTGCGAAAGGGCCGGACGAGGGGCATGTCGATGCGGTGGAGCCTCAGCAATTCGATACGGCTCATGCGGTGTCCCCTTCCCAGGGCTCGAGAACGTAGGAGCCGGCGCTCGTGACCGTGGCGACGCGCAGCCCGCGCTCGAACGACGCGGTGAGCGCCTCGCGTACGGCCAGGCGCCAGTGCAGTCCCAGGTCGGGATCGCCCCGCCGGAGGGTCACGATGTCGTCGGGCAGGCTCACGAGCACGGTCTCGTCCGCCTCCGGAGGCTGTGCTGCCTCGGGATTGCCCGCCGCATCGAAACGGATGAGATCCCGAACCTGCGCGCGCATCTCGGCGTCGTCGGGGGCGGCGATCTCCGTCCGTGCCGCCCGCTCCGCACGGTCCGAGTTCACCACCCACCAGGCCACCAGCCGGTCGGTGCGGTCGCCCGCGTTGATCGCGTCGGGCATCTCGCCGTAGAAGTCGGGGTGGTAGTCACGTACCTCGACGCCGAGGCGAATCACGTTGAGGTAGGCATTGCGACGCACGAGCGGGTCGAAGGTCCAGGACACGACCGGGATCCCCTGCGCGAGCGCCCAGGCGCGCTGGTGCTGCTTG
>JAPOJD010000008.1 GCA_029978585.1 Actinomycetota bacterium | reverse complement strand
TGTTAAGCACGCCGCCAGCGTTCGTCCTGAGCCAGGATCAAACTCTCCGTTAAGGAATGTTGATTGCGCCTGTCGCCACGCGAAGTGGCCTCGGCGCTATCACCCAAACGTGAGTGATCATGGCGGACAGAGCTGTGATGCTTCTGTCAACCAAAGGAACCGTCACGGCATCGGTCGGCAAGCCGACCACCCCGTGAACGGGGTTATTTGGCATCGATATGTGGCACGCTGTTGAGTTCTCAAGGAGCGGTTGCGCATCGGGCGTGTCCGCAGTGCAGACCGTTCCCGGGGCAACTCCCCAACGCTACCCGCGCAGGAGGTGACCGGTCAAATCCACCGAGGTGGATCCGACAACTCGTCCCTAGGGGCTTTGTCGAGCCTTGCTGAACCGGCCTGATCGGGAGACCCGATGTCCGTTGCTTCCTAGCAAGGAAATAGAACTATACGCCGGTCCCCGGCGAAGGTCAACTCCAGATCAGCGTTCCGCGAGTGATCTGGGTCACCCTGAGATCACGGCCCGACGATGACCCCGCCGAGGGTCTTCTTCCCCCGACGAAGGACAAGGTAGCGCCCGGCGAGCAGGTCCCCGCGGGATGGCCGATGGCCCTCGTCCTCGACTCTCACGTTGTTCACATAGGCCCCACCTTCCCCCACGGCGCGGCGGGCGGCACCCCGGCTCGGGCACAGGCCCGTGCGCACGAGTAGATCGACCACGTCGGGCAGGCGGTCCTCGGTGATATCCGCCTCGCCGAGGATGGCGTGGGGCACCTCGCGCAGCGCCGGATCGAGAACCTCTCCCGGGACGTCGGACAGTTCCCCCTGGCCGAAGAGGGCGCGGGCGGCATCGGCTACCGCCTCGGTCGCCCGGGGACCGTGCACGAGCGTGGTGAGCTCCTCCGCGAGCGCCCGCTGCCCCGCACGCAGGTGAGGCTGTGCCGCGGTCGCCGCCTCGAGGCTCTCGATCTCCTCACGACCGCGCATGCTGTAGAGCCGGAGGTAGGTGGGAATGTCCCGGTCATCGGCGTTCAGCCAGAACTGGAAGAAGGCGTAGGGACTCGTCATCTGCGGATCGAGCCACACGGTGCCGGACTCCGTCTTTCCGAACTTCGTCCCGTCCGACTTCGTGACCAGGGGCGTCGTCAGGGCATGGACGTGAGCGCCTTCGACGCGGCGGATGAGGTCGACTCCTGCCGTGATGTTGCCCCACTGGTCCGAGCCGCCCATCTGCAGGTGGCAGCCGTGCGCTCGGAAGAGCTGCAGGTAGTCGAAGGACTGCAGGACCTGGTAGCTGAACTCAGTGAACGAGATGCCCTCTCCGGCGAGGCGTGCCGCGACCGCCTCGCGGTCCAGCATCCTGTTGACGCTGAAGTGCTTGCCGATGTCGCGGAGGAACTCGATGACGTCGACGCCCTGGGTCCAGTCGTAGTTGTTGACCATCCGGGCGGCGGCAGGGCCGTCGAAGCTGAAGAATCCCTGGAGTTCCCGGCGCAGCCTCGAGGCCCATTCCTCGACGACGTCCGCGGGATTGAGGGTCCGCTCCCCCGTCATCTTGGGGTCGCCGATGAGCCCCGTGGCCCCTCCGACGAGCGCCAGCGGGCGGTGACCGTGGGCCTGGAAGCGCCGCATCGTCTGGATCTGCAGGAGATTGCCCAGGTGCAGGCTGGGTGCCGTCGGATCGAAGCCGACGTAGAAGGTGGTCGGGCCTTCGTCCAACTCGTGCGACAACGCCTCGATGTCGGTGCTCTGGGCGATGAGGCCACGCCAGGCGAGGTCCTCGAGCAGGGGGTTCACGAGGAGTCATCCTCGCAAACGCGCCCCGGGTCCGGACCGCCGCGCCTGCGCCGGGGCTGGGCAGGCCGATAGGGGCTCACGGTCGGATGGTCGGCGGCGAATCGCCAGGGCGTCAGCGCCCCCTCACCTGAGACGCCGGTGCGCGGGGTGATCGCGTGCACTGCCAGGGGACGGCGTGCCACTTCGAGGCGTACCGGCGACCGGGGGTCGAAGAGCCGAATGCCGTTGGCGTCGGCACCGAGGCCGAGGGCGGCAGCGAGCCGGGCCGGCCCGCGGGCCAGGTCGCGGTCGCATCGCGATGACGGTCGCCGCGCGCGTGCGGCCTCGACGCCCTCGACGATCTCCCCTGCGCGCAGGAGCACCGCGGACGCCTCACCCTCGGACCCGACGACGATGTTGGAGCACCAGTGCATGCCGTAGGTGAAGTACACGTAGAGGTCTCCGGGCGGGCCGAACATGACGGCATTCCGCGGTGTGCGGCCCCGATAGGCGTGCGAACCGGGGTCCTGGCCCTCCCCGCCGTACGCCTCGACCTCCGTGATGCGCACGGCGACGCAGGCGCCCGCCAGGTCCGAGACGAGGATCGAGCCCAGTATTCGCGGAGCGGCATCCGACGCCCCCGCCCGCATCCACAGAGGTGCGCCAGCCGGAGCGGCGCTGCGCGTCACGAATCCCGTCCCGAGATCCATCCTGCCGGGGCGAGGCGCAGTAGGAGGATCGCAGTGCCGATCCCCAGTGCAGCGCCGAGCGCATTGGCGAGGACGTCTCCCCACTGCATCGATCGCAGGCCCATGGCCCCCTGAACCACCTCCAGGGCGGCGCCGTAGGCCACGACCGCCGCGAAGGTCACCGCCGGTCTCGGCAGCCGCTGCGCAAGGACCGCACAGGCGGCGAGGACCGCATACGCCAACGCATGGCCGACGAAGGCCCGGAACTCGCCGAGGTCGGCTATCTCGACGCCCGGGGTGCCCCGCGGAGGCAGCAGCGAGACCACTCCGATCGCCGCGGCCGCGACGAATGCCGCGATCCGCCATGCCGGGCGCGGCGTGACCGCGCCGGCCGCGCCCTGCAAGGTTGAGTCGTCAGGACCGTTCACTCGCCCACGCGGCGTCCGCGTCCACCATGAGTCGGGCTGCAGCGAGCTGCTCACGCACACGATCGGGTGCGGTACCACCGAAGGCGGATCGGGATCCCACCGACCCCTCCACCGACAGTACGTCGCGCACGTCGCCGGTCAGCGAGGGCGACACAGCCACGAGGTCATCGTCATCGAGGTCCCACAGTTCAACCCCGCGTTCCTCCGCAAGGCGCACGCAGGCACCCGCGATGTCGTGCGCCTCGCGGAAGGGCACGCCTTGCCGCACGAGCCACTCCGCGATGTCCGTCGCCAGAGCGAAGCCCTCGGGGGCGGACTGGCCCATGCGAACGGAGTCGAAGCGCAACGTGGCCACCATCCCCGTGACGGCGGGGAGTACGAGAAGCAGCTGCTCGACCGCGTCGAAGGCCGGCTCCTTGTCCTCCTGCAGGTCGCGGTTGTAGGCGAAGGGCATGCCCTTGAGCGTCGCAAGCAGCCCGGTGAGGTTGCCGATGAGGCGACCGGACTTCCCCCGGATGAGCTCGGCGACATCAGGGTTCTTCTTCTGCGGCATGATCGACGACCCGGTCGACCAGGCGTCGTCGAGGAACGCCCATCCGAACTCCCGTGACGTCCACAGGACGACCTCCTCGCCCAGCCGGGACAGGTGAACGCCGATCATCGCCGCCGCAAAGAGAAACTCCGCGACCCAGTCCCGGTCGCTTACAGCGTCGATGGAGTTCGCCAGCGCACCACGGAAGCCGAGTTCCGCGGCCACCGCCTCGGGGTCGAGGCCGAGAGACGAACCCGCGAGGGCACCGGCCCCCAGCGGCGACAGGGCAGTTCGGCTGTCCCAGTCGCGCAGCCGATCGACGTCTCGCGCCAGGGCGTGGACGTGCTTGGCCAGTTCGTGCCCGAAGGACACCGGCTGTGCGTGCTGCAGGTGGGTGAAGCCGGGGGCGTACGTCGTCACATGCGCCGCGGCCTGGTCGAGTAGAGCTCGCTGGAGCAGCGTGATCTGATGGACGATCGCGCGCACCTGGTCCCGGAGATACAGCCGGAAGTCGGTGGCCACCTGGTCATTGCGGCTGCGCCCCGCCCGCAGTTTGCCGCCGAGTGGCCCGAGGCGCTCGAGCAGCCCGCGTTCGACCGCCGTGTGGACGTCCTCGTCGTCGGGCAGCGGTGCGAACCGGCCCTCGGCGATGTCAGCGGCGAGGGCGTCCAGGGCATCCAGGACGCGGGAGAGTTCAGCCTCGTCGAGTAGCCCAGCGCGCAGGAGGACGCGGGCGTGGGCCGCAGTCTGTCGGATGTCGTAGGGGGCCAGCCGCCAGTCGAAGTGCGCCGACGCGCTCAGCGCCGTCATCGCGGGGGCAGGCCCGTCGCTGAAGCGCCCACCCCACAGGCGCGTCGTCCCCTCCTCGCTCATCGCGCGACCCCGCGCGGCACACCCGCGGCCGCCGGTGCGCGTCCAGAGGCCATGGCCATGAGCTCCGCGGCCAGGGCCTGCCCGCCCAGCGCGTCGCGCGAGACGATGAGGACGGTGTCGTCTCCGGCCACAGTGCCGAGCACGGCGTCCCAGCGGGCACGATCTATCGCGGACGCGACGTACGAGGCTCCGCCGGGCGGGGTACGCGCCACGACGATGTTCCCGGAATGGTCCACGGAGACCACCATGTCATGCACGGTGCGTGCGAGCCGCGCCATCTCCGAACGGGCGTGACCAGCCTCGGCCGGCGCGGCGTCATCACCCTCAGGGAGGACGTAGACCGACAGGCCCGAGGCGTCGGGGACCTTCGCCGCGCGGAGGTCCAGCAGGTCCCGCGACACGGTTGCCTGGGTGACCAGGTAGCCCTCGTCGGCGAGGATCGCGCGGAGCTCCTCCTGGGAGTGGATGCTTCGCGCGCCGAGCAACTCCGCGATGCGGGTCCGGCGGGCAGCCTGCGTGCGCGGGGACGTCACACCGCCCCCATCACTCGAGGCCATCGCTCGGCCACCCACTCCAGGTCCGCGTCGGCCAGCACGAGGGGTGGCGCCAGCCGCACGACGTCGGGGGCGACCGCGTTGACGATGATCCCGTGCTCGCGAGCCGCGGTCTCGACCGCGCCGGCGATGGGAGCATCGAGAACCACGCCGAGGAGCAGCCCCCGCCCGCGGACCTCGATCACCCGGGGATCCGCGGAGGTGACCGCGCGCAAGCGCTCGCCGACGATGCGCGCGCGGGACACGAGCCCGTCCCGCTCGATGACCCTCAGAACGGCCAGTGCTGCAGCACAGCTCACCGGGTTCCCGCCGAAGGTCGACCCGTGGCTTCCGGGACCGAGCAACGTGGCGGCGTCGCCGAAGGCGATGCACGCGCCGATGGGCAGGCCACCCCCGAGCCCCTTCGCCAGCGTGACGACATCGGGGCGCACGTCGTCCTCCTGGTGCGCGAACCACTGTCCCGTGCGCCCGATCCCGGTCTGGACCTCGTCGAGCACGAGCAGCGCGCCCACGCGATCGCAGGCCTCGCGGGCTCGAGCCAGGTAGCCCGGTGATGGCGGGACCACCCCACCCTCCCCCTGGATCGGCTCGAGGAAGACCGCGGCGGTGTGCGAGTCGACCGTCGCCGCCAGCGCGCCGGCATCGCCGTAGGGCACCACCGCGACGTCGCCGGGCAGGGGACGGAACGGGTCCTGCTTCGGCGGCTGTGCTGTGAGCGCGAGGGCACCCATCGTGCGGCCGTGGAAGGATCGCTCCGCGACCACGACCCGGGGGCGTCCCGTGCGGCGGGACAGCTTGAAGGCCGCCTCATTCGCCTCCGCACCCGAGTTGCAGAAGAACACGCGTCCGCCGCGGTCGCCCGCGGGGTCGAGCAGCGCGATCAGGCGCTCCGCCAACTCGACGGCCGGCGGCGTGATCGCGAGGTTGCTGGTGTGACCCACCGTCCTGAGCTGCGCGGACACGGCCTCGACGACATCCGGGTCCGCGTGACCCAGGGCGTTCACCGCGATCCCCGCGAGAAGGTCGACGTACTCCCGACCGTCCGCATCCCAGACGCGGGCGCCCTTCCCCCGCACCACGGTCATCACGGGAGTGCCGTAGTTGTCCATGAGGGAGCCGCACCAGCGCTCCTGCCAGGCCAATGTGAGCAGAGCCTCCTCCTGGATCGTCATTCGGGCACCACCATCGTCCCGAATCCCTCGTCGGTGAACACCTCGACGAGGAGGCCGTGCGGTACCCGGCCGTCGATGACATGAGCGCGAGGGACGCCGCCGTCCACTGCGCGCAGGCACGCCTCCATCTTGGGGATCATGCCGGACTCGAGTTCGGGCAGCAGGGCCCGCAGCCGCTCGGCGGGGATCTCAGGGATCACCGCGGTACTGCGGGGCCAGTCGTCGTAGAGCCCTTCGACATCGGTGAGCACGACGAGCTTCTCCGCGCCGAGGGCGACCGCGAGTGCAGCCGCGGCGGTGTCCGCATTGACGTTGAGCGCCACTCCATCAGCATCCGGCGCGACGGTGGACACCACGGGGATCCTGCCGTCGTCCAGCAGGTCCTCCACGAAGTCCGGCTCCACGGCGACGACATCGCCGACGAGTCCCAGATCGACGTCCGCGCCGTCCACCACCGTGCCCCGGCGCTCCGCGACGAACAGTCCGGCATCCTCGCCCGAGAGGCCGACAGCGAAGGGGCCGTGCGCGTTGATGAGCGCGACGATCTCCCGCTGCACCTGGCCCGTCAGGACCATGCGCACGACGTCCATGGCCTCCGGGGTCGTGACCCGTAGGCCGCCGCGGAATTCGCTGGCGACGCCGAGCCTTTCGAGCATGGCGGTGATCTGGGGGCCGCCCCCGTGGACGACGACGGGGCGCAGGCCCGCCAGCCTGAGGAAGACGACATCCTCGGCGAATGCCTCCTGCAAGCCCGCGTCCGTCATGGCGTTGCCGCCGTACTTGATGACGACCGTTGCACCCGCGAGGCGCTCCAGCCAGGGCAGCGCCTCCGCGAGGACCGCGGCCTTGTCTCGTGCGGATCGGGCGCTCATGTGGAGTACGCCGAATTCTCGTGGACGTACGCGGCAGTCAGGTCGTTGGTCCACACGGTTGCCGATGCCTCCCCGGCATGGAGGTCGATGGTGAGGAAGACTTCGCGCGCAGACATGTCGACGAGGGAGCGGTCGTCGCCGACGCCGCCGGAACGGCACACCCACACGCCGTTCATGGCAACATCGACGGAGTCCGGCTCAAAGTCCGCGGCGGTCGTCCCGAGCGCGGCAAGGACCCGGCCCCAATTCGGGTCCTCCCCGTGGATGGCGCACTTGAGCAGGTTTGACCGCGACACGGCCCGGGCGGCATCGACGGCGTCCTCCTCGGTGGCCGCGTTGACGACGTCGATCCTGATGTCCTTGCTGGCACCCTCGGCGTCGTGAATGAGTTGCCGGGCGAGGTCATCGCAGACAGACATGACGGCATCAGTGAGTTCACGGTGGTTGGGAGAAATCCCCGACGCGCCGCTGGCGAGCAGCAGCACCGTGTCGTTCGTGGACATGCACCCGTCGGAGTCGATGCGGTCGAAGGTGAGTCTCGCGGATTCTCGCAGGGCGCTCCCCAGGGCGGCCGGATCCGCGACAGCGTCGGTCGTGAGCACGACGAGCATGGTCGCCAGGCCGGGCGCGAGCATGCCCGCTCCCTTCGCCATGCCGCCAACCGTGAACCCCCCGGTGGACACGGCCGCTGTCTTGGGGACGGTGTCGGTCGTCATGATGGCGATGGCGGCATCTCCTCCGCCGGTCGCGGCGAGGCAGTCCACGGCCGAGTCGACTCCCGCCAGCAGTAGGTCCATCGGAAGTCGCTCGCCGATGAGCCCGGTAGAGCAGACCGCGATCTCGCCCGCCCCGACGTCGCGTCCCTGTTTCGCGAGCGCCCCGGCCGCATGCTCTGCCGTGCGATGCGTGTCGGCGAAGCCCTCGGGGCCCGTGCACGCGTTGGCTCCCCCGGAGTTCAGTACGACGGCGTGGATCTCTCCGTCCAGGAGCACCTGGCGGGACCACAGGACAGGCGCTGCCGCGAAGCGGTTCGACGTGAAAACTCCGGCGGCGGCCTGGAGGGGACCGTCGTTGACGACTACCGCGACATCGGGGCGCCCCGAGGCTTTGAGGCCGGCCGTGACGCCGGACGCTCGGAATCCTCGCGCTGATGTGACGCTCACGGCGCGACCCCCGACGCGGTGAGCCCGGAGCCCTCGGGAAGACCGAGCATGAGATTGGCGTTCTGCACCGCCTGGCCGGCGGCGCCCTTCACGAGGTTATCCAGCGCGCTCACGACCACCGCTCGTCCGGTACGACGGTCGGCCGCGGCCTGCAGGTGAACGGCATTGCCCCCCAGCGTTGCGGCGGTCTGGGGCCACGAACCTGGTCGAAGCACGTGAACGAAGGCCTCGCCAGCATAGGCCGCGTGCAGGCACTCGTGGAGGTCTTCGGTCGTCACCCCTTCGGCCAGGTCGGCGGTGCAGGTAGCGAGGATGCCGCGCGGCATCGGAGCGAGGAGCGGGGTGAATGACACCCGCACGGAGCGTCCGGCCGCATGGCCGAGGGCCTGCTCCATCTCGGGCGTGTGCTGGTGAACCCCGCCCACCTTGTACGGCGACATCGATCCCATCACCTGCGAGGCGAGGAGTGTTTCGGTTGGCGTGCGTCCTGCACCGGAGGTGCCCGAGGCAGCGACAACGGTGAGCAGCGCGTCGACGAGCCCCTCGGCAAGCAGCGGGGCCATCGCCAGGGTCACGGCTGTCGGATAGCAGCCGGGATTCGCCACGCGAGTCGCCTCGGCAATCTGCACGCGCGCGCCCGGGAGCTCCGGCATCCCGTAGACCCAGTGACCCGCGTGCGCGCCTCCGTAGAAGGCGGTCCAGTCCGACTCCTCGCGCAGGCGGAAGTCGGCGCCGAGATCCACCACGATCCGGTCGGGCGGGAGGCTGCGGGCGATGGCCGCTGACTCGCCGTGCGGCAGGGCGAGGAACACGACGTCCGCCTCGGCGAGGGCATCGGCGTCGGCCGCGATGAGCGGACGCATCGCCAATTCCGGGAGGTTCGGGTGGACATCTCCGAGGGTCCGCCCCGCTGAACTGGCCGCGACAGGTCCGATCTCCAGCGTCGGATGCCCCAGGAGCAGCCGGAGCAGTTCGCCCCCGGCATACCCGGAGGCGCCGGCGACGGCGGCGGTCAGGCTCGCCGTCGGGCCATCCGGGGAGTTCCGCTCGGCAACCGTGCTCACGGGGGAATTATACGCATACGCGCATATTTATCTCAGGTCCCCCGGAGCACCGCCCCGTGCCGGCGGGCTGCCTCGGCCACGGCGCCCGAGCGCGCCGCGGCGATGTCCTCAGCCGACAGGGTGCGGTCGGGGGCTCGGAAGCGAAGCGCGAAGGCCAGCGAGCGACTGCCCTCGGGCACCTGCGGACCGGTGTAGACGTCGAAGAGCCGCACGTCCTCGCAGATGTCCCCCGCGCCCTCGCGCAGCGCTGACTCCACGTCCGCGACGGGAGTGCCGACATCGACGACCAGCGCGATGTCCTCCTTGGCTACGGGGTGCGTGCTGAACCGCGGCGCGGGGGCGACGTCCCGCGCCGCCGCCTGCAGCATGTCGAGGTCGATCTCCACGGCGCATGTGCGCGCGGGCACCTCGTAGGCGCTGATGACGCGTGGATGCAGCTCGCCAGCATGACCGACGACCTGATCGCCCACGAGGAGTGTCGCCGTGCGTCCGGGGTGGAACGGCGCGTCGGCACCCTGGGCGACGACAAGATCGGCCCCGACCGATTCCGCGGCGACGCGTGCGAGATCCACCGCGTCCGCCCAGGTCACGGGACGGGCAGGACCCCACCAGCCCGCGGGCTCCCGATCCCCGAGGAGGACCGCCGCGAGATGGTACGGCTGGGCTGGGAGCAGGGACTCGAGAGCCGAGATTTCCGCAGCCGAGGGCCGCGCCTCGACACCCGGTCTCGGCGGGTCGGTGATACCTGCGGGGTCCTGGCCGTCGCGCAGGATGAATACCCTGCCGATCTCCCCGAGCGCCACGGAGTCGGCGCCTCTCGAGAGGTTGCGTCGCGCGGCCGCGAGCAGGCCGGGCAGGAGGGTGGTGCGCAGCATGGGCTGCTCCTCGCTAAGCGGATTCGCCAGGCGAGGAGCTCGGCGTCGCGGGTCATCCGGGTCGAGGAGCAGTGCATCGAGTTCGGCCGGCCCCACGAACGGGTACGTGAGCACGTCGACCACCCCTGCCGCCGCGATGGCGCGGGCCGCGCGGGCCCGCAGGCGCTGATCGCGCGTCAGCCCATAGCCGGCCGGAGCCATCGGCAGTCGGGACGGTAGCGACTCGTATCCCACCAGGCGCACGACCTCCTCGACGAGGTCGGCAGGGTCGGTGAGATCAGGGCGCCACGGCGGAACGGTCACCGTGAACGTGATGTCCCCGTCCACCTCGCAGCCCACCTCCTCCAGGAGGCGGCGCACCTCCCGGGCCGGGATGGGCATGCCGGCCGTGCGCTCCGGCAGGTCGACCGCCATCTCGACGACGGTGGGCTCGTACGGCGCCTCCCACGCGGTGAGTCCGGCGTAGGTGCCGCCGCCGTACTCCAGCAGGAGGGCAGCGGCGCGCGCGGAGGCGTAGGGAGCCAAGGTTCGGTCGACGCCCCTCTCGAAGCGCCGTGACGCCTCGCTTGAGAGCTTGTGCCGTCGCACGGTGCGTGCCACCGGCCCCGGCACGAAGCGCGCGGCCTCCAGCAGGATGTCGGAGGAATGCTCGTCGATCTCGGTCGTGAGCCCGCCCATGGTGCCCGCGAGCCCGATGACCCCGGAGTCGTCGCGGATCACGACATCGTCGGGCTCAAGCGTGCGTTCCACGTGGTCGAGGGTTTCGAGCCGCCGGTCCGTCCCGGCCCGGCCGGCGCGGAGCGTGCCGGACACCTTCGCTCCGTCGAAGGCGTGCAGCGGCTGTCCCAGTTCGAGCATCACGTAGTTGGTGACGTCCACCGCGAGGGAGACCGGCCGCATGCCGCATGCCACGAGTCGTTGACGCATCCACTCAGGCGTCGGGGCCTGGGGGTCGAACCCCACGATCCTGCGCAGCGTGAACATCTCGCACATGGAGGGATCGTCCACGTCACAGGCTCTCGGCTCCCCTCCCGAGGGCGCCGGCAATGCCACGAGTTGCTCACCGGGGTCGACGAAAGGCAGGCCGTACGCGGTTGCGACCTCGCGCGCGACACCGCGCACCGAGAGGGCATAGCCGCGGTCGGGCGTTACGGCGATGTCGAGCACCTCGTCCCCGATGCCGAGGAGCGGCGCGGCATCCTCGCCCACGGTTCCCTCGCTGAGGACGATGATGCCGGAGTGGTCCTCCCCCAGCCCAAGCTCGCGCTCAGAGCAGATCATTCCGTCGGACACGTGGCCGTATGTCTGCCGAGACGCGATGCGGAAGTCCCCCGGAAGTACCGTGCCCGGGAGCGCCACTACGACGAAGTCGCCGCTGACGAAGTTGCGAGCACCGCAGATGATGCCTCGCACTCCCCCGTGCGCGGGCCCGACGTCAACCTGGCACCAGCGGATCGGCTTCTTGAACTCCGCGAGCTCCTCGATGGAGAGCACACGCCCGACGACGAGCTCGCCGAGAACTCCGGCGCCGAGCGCCTCGACGGACTCCACCTCGAGGCCGGCCCTGATGAGGCGGTCAGCGACGTCGCGACCGTCGACATCCTCGGGCAGAGCCACGTGGTCGCGGATCCACGACAGCGGGACACGCATCAGGCCTCGATCCCGAATGCCTCGGAGAACCGAATGTCTCCCTCGACCATGTCCCGCATGTCGGTGACGCCGTGGCGGAACATGAGGGTCCGCTCGACTCCCATGCCGAATGCGAAGCCTGAGTAGCGGTCGGTGTCGATGCCGGCGGCGCGGAGCACCCGGGGATTGACCATGCCGCAGCCTCCCCACTCGATCCAACCCTCGCTCCCGCAGGTGCGGCAGGGCGCCTCCGGGTTGCCGACGGATTCACCGCGACAGACGAAGCACTCGAGGTCGAGCTCTGCGCTGGGCTCGGTGAAGGGGAAGTACGACGGCCGCAGGCGCACGCGGACGCCGCTGCCGAACATCGCGGCCGCCAGGTGCTCGAGCGTTCCCTTGAGATCGGCCATGGTGATGCCCTCGTCCACGGCGAGCCCCTCGATCTGGTGGAACACCGGGGTGTGGGTCGCGTCGAGCTCGTCGGTTCGGAACACGCGGCCCGGTGCCACCACGTAGATGGGAAGCTCGCGCTCCAGCATGGCCCGCAACTGGATCGGGGAGGTCTGCGTGCGCAGCACCACCCCGCTGTCCTCGTTGCCCACAAAGAAGGTGTCCTGCATGGTGCGAGCCGGGTGGTCGGGAGGCACGTTGAGCGCATCGAAGTTGAACCACTCCGCCTCGGCCTCGGGGCCCTCGGCGATCTCGTAGCCCATGGCGATGAAGACCTCGCCCATGCGCTCCATGAGCGTCGTCAGGGGATGGCGCGCGCCAACCGGGGCACGCCGGGTCGGCAGCGTGACGTCGATGGCCTCGTCGACGAGGACCCGGGCATCGCGCTCAGACTCCAGCTCGGCCTGACGGGCCTCCAGCGCAGCGCGCACCTCGGCGCGGGCTGCACCGAGCCGCTTGCCGGCGTCCGCCTTCGCAGCCGGCGGGAGCGCGGCGATCTCGCGGTTGGCCAGCGCCAGCGGCGATCGGTCGCCCGCGTGCGCGAGGCGCGCAGCCTTGAGCGAATCGAGGTCGTTCGCGGCGGCAATGGCGACGAGAGCCTCCGCGACCATCGCGTCAGTGGCCTCGGGCTCCAGCGACGCGACGCCTACGGGGTCGTAGGGGCGGTTCGGAGCAGACATCGCTACTCCCCCGCGATGATCCGAAGCAGCACCTCGACGTTCTCGTCGACCGACGCGGTGCCGTCGAGGCGCACGTCGGGATGCTCCGGGGGCTCGTACTCCTGGCCGATCCCGGTCATGTTGGGCAGGGTGCCCGACTGCGCCTTCGCGTAGAGCCCCTTGGGGTCGCGCACGGCGCACATTTCGACAGGCGTGTCGACGTACACCTCGAGGAAGTCATCGCCGTCGAATATCTCCCGCGCCGCGCGACGATCGGCGCGGAAAGGCGAGATCAGCGCGACGACCACGATCAGCCCCGCCTCCACCATGAGACGGGCGGCCTCCGCCACGCGGCGGACGTTCTCGGCGCGGTCCTCGGGCGTGAATCCAAGGTCCTTGTTGAGCCCCGTGCGGACGTTGTCGCCGTCGAGGACGAACGTGTGCATCCCCAGGGCGTGCATCCGGCGCTCGAGCGCGTCGGCGATCGTGGACTTGCCGGAGCCGGACAGTCCGGTGAGCCACACCACCCTCGGTTGCTGGTGCTTGAGGCGGGCACGCGCCTCGCGATCAACCTCGTAGTCGTGCGGGACGACGTTGAGGGAGCGGCGCAGGGCGTGGGTGACCATGCCCGCCGCCACCGTGTCGGCGGAGACCCGGTCGATGAGGAGGAAGCCTCCGGTGTCCCGGCAGGCGGCGTAGATATCCAGGGGAACGGGGGTATCCGTGGCGATCTCCACCCGACCGATGTCATTCATGTCGAGCACCCGTGCCGCGAGCTGCTGGCCGGTGACGACGTCGCGACGATGCCGAACGACGGTGACGGTGGCGGGAATCGTGCGGGGACCGACCGCGAGAAGGTAGGAGCGCCCGTGCATGAGGGGCTCCTCCCCCACCCAGACCACGTCGGCGGAGAAGCGGTCGGCCGGCTGAGGCCAGGCGGAGCCACCCTCGGGGCTGGTTCCGGCAGCGGCGAGGAGGTCCCCGCGCGTGACATCGACCTCGCGGTCGAGGGTGATCGTGACGGCATCGCCCGCGGCCGCTTCGGAGAGGTCGCCGGCGAAGCCGACGATGCGCTCGACCAGCGCACTCCGCCCGGAGTCGGCGACGACGATCTCGTCGCCGGGGCGCACCGTGCCCGCGGCCACCGTGCCGGCGTAGCCCCGGAAGTTGCCCTCGGCGCGCACGACGAACTGCACCGGCAGGCGGAACGGGGTCCGCGTCGCTACCGGCGGCGGCGTCCACTCCTGGAGCGCCTGCAGGAGCGAGGGTCCGTGCCACCACGGCATGTGCGCGGTGGGGGCCGTGACATTGTCGCCGGCGACCGCGCTCACCGGGATGGTGATGACCTCATCAAGGCCGAGGCGGGCCGCAGCCGCCTTGACCTGGCCGGACAGTTCCTCGTACGTCGCGTGCTCGTATCCGACGAGGTCCATCTTGTTGATGGCGATCATGATGCTCTTGACGCCCATGAGGGCGCACACGGTCAGGTGGCGGAATGTCTGCGGTCGCACGCCGCGGGCTGCATCCACCAGGAGAACCGCGACCTCAGCATTCGATGCGGCCACCGCCATATTGCGGGTGTACTGCTCGTGGCCCGGGGCGTCCGCGATGATCACGCGACGCCCGCTGGGGAGGGACATGTGCCGGGAGGCGACGTCGATGGTGATGCCCTGCTCTCGCTCGGCCTCGAGGCCGTCGGTGAGGAGCGAAAAGTCGATCTCGCCCACCGGGATAGTCGACCCGCCGCGCCGGGTCCGCCGGGCGTAGTCCAGCTGGTCCTCGGGAATCGACCCCGTCTCGGCGAGCAGTCGTCCGATGAGGGTGGACTTCCCGTCGTCCACCGACCCGCATGTCACGAGGCGGACGACCGGGGTGACATCGATCCCGGCTGAGCGCTCCAGCAGCGTCGTCATCAGAAGTAGCCCTCCGCCTTCTTGGCCTCCATCGAGCCCCCACCCTCGCCGTCGATGAGTCGCCCGGCCCGCTCGGAGACGTTGCTCTCGAGCATCTCGGCGATGAGGGTGTCCAGGTCGGCCGCCGTGGACTCCACTGCGCCCGAGAGCGGGTAGCACCCCAGGGTGCGGAAGCGGACGCTGCGCATCTCGGGAACCTCGCCCTCCCTCAGCGGGAGGCGGTCATCGTCCACCATGATCCAGGTGTTCTCGCGCCACACGACCGGGCGCGGTCGCGCGTAGTACAGATCGACGATGGGGATGTTCTCCCGCCGGATGTAGCGCCAGATGTCGAACTCGGTCCAGTTGCTGATCGGGAACGCGCGCATCGTCTGCCCCTCGGCAAGCGCGGTATTTGCGGTCCGCCAGAACTCCGGCCGCTGCTTGCGCGGGTCCCAGCGATGACCGGGCTCGCGAAGCGAGAAGATCCGCTCCTTGGCCCGCGACTTCTCCTCGTCGCGACGGGCTCCGCCGATCGCGCAGTCGGCCTGGAGTTCGTCCAGGCCCTCGCGCAGGGCCACGGTCTTCATGATCCGGGTGTACTCGTGGGTTCCGTGGGTGAACGGGGTCACGCCCTCGGCGACAGCCGCGAGATTCGTCTGGACCTTCAGGTCGAGGTTCAGCTCGCGCGCCATGCGCTCGCGGAACTCGATCATCTCGCGGAACTTCCAGGTCGTGTCGATGTGCATGACCTTGAAGGGGATCGGCGCTGGGTGGAAGGCCTTGCGCGCCAGGTGCAGGAGCACGCTGGAGTCCTTGCCGATGGAGTACAGCAGGACGGGACGCCGGAAGGCGCCGGCCACCTCTCGATAGACGTGCAGTGCCTCGGCCTCTAGGGCATCGAGGACGTCGTCATCGGAGACGGTCGCGGGAGCGGCCGTGGTCACGGTGAGCCTCTTTCCGTGGTTCGTTGCCCGTGGGGGCGGGCTTTCCTACACGCTACCTGGGCAACCGCAGCGCCACGACACAGGTCGGCCGCGCGGCGGCGGGTCGAGACCCGGGAGGGTCAGGCCTCGCTCATCACGTCGACCATAGCCCCCGACGCCGCCTCCTTCGCGGCCTGACGTCGGGCCACCTCGGCCTGGGCGGCCTCCAGGAATGCCGGGTCGAGAGGGGCATTCTCCACTCGGGTACGCGGATGGCGCTCCCGGATCCATCCGCCGAGCTCGGGACCGGACTCCCAGGAGGTGATGAGGCAGTAACGCGGCTCCGGGCCGGGATGCCACACCGCGTGCCACAGGCGCTGCGTGTCGATGATGACCTGTGTCCCGGCCGGCAGCGGAATGCGCGTCTCCGTGGCGGGATCGTTCTTGTCCTCGCGCAGGATCATGTAGGAGTCGGGATTGTCCGTCAGGTTGAAGAACCCGCGCACGATCCAGCCGGTTCCCTCCGGGTTGAGACGGTTGTTGTCGTCCTGGTGGAGGTTCCAGATGCAGTCCGCGTAGTCATTGGGCTGGAGCTCGATGACGCGGCAACGACCGATGTTCGCGCCCGGCTCCTCGGCGCGCGCCTTGAGCCGCGGTGCCCTGGCCGCGTTGGCGGGAACCCAGACTCCGTCCTTGTCGGTCTTCGGGGGATCGTGATGCCAGAAGCCGTTGCACTCCATGTCGCCGTACGCCGACGCGAGCGGAGCGAACCGGGTCTCGCCTGAGGACTTCCAGTCCACGAACTCGATGTCCCGCCATTCCTGCGGATCCTGGGACTGGTCGTAGGAATCCACGACGACGTAGCCCGACTCCTCGAACTCCGGCAACTTCACGTAGGACATCCGGCGGGTCCTTCCCTGGAACGCTCCGGGGCGGCCGCCTCGGAGCCCCCCTATTCTCCCCCATGGAAGGGCCAGCCGCGTGCCAGCGATCGCGTGTGTCGTGCGTCACGTCCCCGGGAGGTTCCCCGGATATCCACCCCCGGGCTAAGCCTCCGACATGACGTTGGTCGGGTCGTAGCCGTAGAACGCCGTGCGCTTCGCGCGGCGATCCTGCGCCTCAGCCTCCATCGCGCTCGCGAATCCCTCGTCGAGGACCGCGACATCCACATAGGTGGTGGGATCGTTCTCGAAGATCCACTTCTCGAGCTCGGGACCGGACTCGTACGACGTGATCAGGCAGTACCTCGGCAGCGGACCCGGATGCCACACCGAGTGCCACATCCGCTCGGAATCGACGATGACCCGGGCGCCGGCGGGAAGGGGAATTCGCGTCTCCGTGGCTGGATCCCGGACGTCCTCTCGCAGGACCAGGAACGAACCGGCATCGTCGGTGAGATTGCGGAATCCCCTGACCACCCAGCCATCGCCGTCACGCGTAAGTCGGTTGTTGTCGTCCAGATGGGAGTTGTAGAGCGCATCGGCGTAGGTGTTCGGCTGCAACTCGATGATGCGCACCCTGCCCACATTGGCCCCCGACTCCTGGGCAAGCCCCGCGATCGTCGGAGCGACGGCCACCTGGGACGGGATCCACACGCCATCCCGGTCGGGCTTGGGCGGGTCGAAGTGCCAGAAGGCATTGCAGTCGATACCGCCGTACGCCGAGGCGAGGGGAGCGAAGCGAGTATCGCCTGAGGACTTCCAGTCGACGTACTCGAGATCCTGCCACTCGCGAGGGTCGATGACCGTGCCATCCCGCGACAGGACGACGTAGCCCTTCTCCTCGAGGACTGACATCCGATAGTGCGCCATGACACCAGTGTCGCGGCGGGGAGCGTCAGGCAGGCGGCACCGAAGGACCCGTGTCGGCGGGACCAAGGTCCCGCCGATCAGCCCTATGCTCCGCGGTGCTGCGCCAGGGCCGTGGCGTAGAGGCAGATCGCGGCGGCGGCCGCAAGGTTGAGGCTCTCGGCTCGTCCGGCCATGGGCACGGCCACCGTGCGGACAGCCTCCGCGCGCGCATCGGGACTGACCCCGTGGGCCTCGCTGCCGAAGACCCATGCCACCGGTCGTGCCAGGAGTTCATCGGCCTCAGCAGTCCCGAGGACCACGTCCGCCCGCGCATCGGCCGCCAGGATGTCAAAGCCGCAGGAGCGCGCCTGCTGGATCGCCGAGCGCACGGGGACGCCCTGCGCGACCGCGACGTGGAAGATCGACCCTGCGGTCGAGCGCACACACTTGCCGTTGTGGGGGTCGACCGATCCCTCGGTGAGGACGACGGCACCGGCCCCGAGAGCGTCGGCTGTGCGGATGATCGTTCCAGCGTTGCCGGGATCGGCGACTCCGTCGAGGATGACCGCGAGATCTCCCGCCGCGGCGAACGCCGACGCCGCCTCGACGGTCACCAGCGGGCACACGGCCACGATCCCCTGCGGCTGTCGCGTCTCGGCCATCGCCCGCAGGACATCCGGCGACACCAGCGTCACCGTTGCCCCCGAGCGTCGGGCCCGCGCAATGAGCGCGCGATGCCTCCCGAGCGCCTCGGTGTCGACGTACACCTGGCTCACTCGCCCCAGGCCGTTCGCGCTCGGCTCCGCGACCGCTCCGTCGAGGGCCTGGGGCCCCTCCACGACGAAGGCACCGCGCCGGGCGCGGTGCCTTCGGTCGTGCAACTGCCGGACTTCGGTCACCCTCGCCGACCTCGGCGAGGTGATCTCCGGCTCAGACATGGAGCGGTTCAGGCGGCCGGGGCCGGGAGGGCCTTTCGCGCCGTCTCCACCAGGGAGTCGAAGGCCTGCGGATCGCTCACGGCGATCTCCGCGAGCATGCGGCGGTCGACCTGGATTCCCGCGGCCTTGAGCCCCTGGATGAAACGGTTGTAGGTCATCCCGCGGGCACGGACCGCGGCGTTGATGCGCTGGATCCACAGGCGGCGGAAGTCCCCCTTGCGGTCCTTGCGGTCGTTGAACGCGTAGACGAGCGAATGGGTGACCTGCTCCTTGGCCTTGCGGTACAGCCGTGAGCGCTGGCCCCGGTAGCCGCTCGCCTGGTCGAGGACCTCACGGCGCTTCTTGTGGGCATTGACCGCCCTCTTCACGCGTGCCATGACGGATCTCCTTGGTTCGGGGGCCTCATGGGCCCGGGCGTGGCGGGTGTGCCGCAAACGGTCGCGGCGGGGGGGGGCACTTGCCGAGGAGGCGCTTGACCTTCTTGGTGTCGGCAGGGCTGACGACGACGTCCTTGTCGAGGCGGCGGGTGCGGCGAGAGGACTTGCCCTCGAGCAGGTGGCGGCGGTTCGCCTGCTCGTGCGTGATCTTGCCCGAGCCGGTCACCTTGAAGCGCTTCTTGGCGCCGCTGTGCGTCTTTTGCTTCGGCATGTTCTCCCTCTCTCGTCGTCGGTTCCGTGCGCCCGGTGCGTCGGGCTGTTCAGGCTTCCGCGGCCAGGGCGGCCTCGGTTTCGGACAACGCCGACGCCTTCGCCTGCGATGCCTTGGTGCGGTGGGGTGCGAGCACCATGATCATGTTGCGGCCATCCTGCTTCGGGGCCGCCTCGACGAATCCGAGATCCTCCACATCCTCCGCGAGCCGTGCCAGCAGCCGTAGCCCGAGCTCGGGCCTGGACTGCTCTCTTCCGCGGAACATGATCGTGATCTTCACCTTGTCCCCCGCCTTGAGGAACCTCACGACGTGACCCTTCTTGGTGTCGTAGTCGTGCGGGTCGATCTTGGGGCGGAGCTTCATCTCCTTGATGACGGTGTGCGCCTGGTTCTTGCGCGCCTCGCGCAATTTCACGGCGGCCTCGTACTTGAACTTGTCGTAGTCCATGAGCTTGCAGACGGGCGGCTTCGCCATCGGTGCCACCTCGACGAGATCGAGGTCGGACTCCTGGGCCAGTCGCAGGGCGTCCTCGATGCGGACTATCCCTACCTGCTCGCCCTGGGGGCCGACGAGGCGCACCTCGGGGACGCGGATCCTGTCGTTGATCCTGGGCTCGACGCTGATGTTGCCTCCTCGCGCGCCACACGGCCGACGGCCTTCGCCGGCGCAGGGATCCGAGGGGCGAGCCCCTCGACGCGACAGCAGGCTTCCCGTGATCCGGATCGCCGGGCGGGGCGGCAGGGCCGACCCGACGGCGACCCGATTCGGCGCGACGGGCAGGAATCCCCGGCGCTGGACCCGACGCCCGCAGGCGGAGGGTGGGAATCGAGTTCCACTTCGCGCACGCCGCCCAGGGGCGGCGAGATCAGGGCCCACGGTAGCAGGCCCGGCCCCTAGGGGGCGAACCCGGCGACGCGGCGAAGTGCGGGGCCGTCCACCGCGAAGCGAACCGGCCCCGCGACGTCGACGAGGAGGCCGTGCGCCCCCTCGTCGAGGGCGGCGCGCGCCGCCGCGGTCGCGAGGACGGGCACCGGCCGGGCCGAGGGATCCCATCGGCGCAGCGAGTCCAGGCACGTGAACGCGAGGAGGCCACGGCGGCCGTCCTGCTGCACCAGGCTCACCGACGCCATGTGGGTCGCAGACGAGCCGGCCTGGCCGTCCCGCTTCGCGACCTGGCCGGACTCGCCCGCGCCGCTGTCCGCATCGGTCTCATCGGCGACAGCCACGACCGGCACCAGGAGTCGGGCACCGAAGCACAGCGCCAGGAGTACGGCATCGGCGTCGTCAGCCGAGATCGCGGCGTCGAGGGCGGCGTCTATTCGCCCGTCATCGCCGGCGAAATCGGCGGGAGCCTCGATCCGACGACCGAGCCCCTCGACCATGCGGTCATCCCTCCGGTTCGGGGTGCTAGAGCCGGCAGGCATGGATGTCGGTGACGAGGATCCCGCGGGCGCCGAGATCGAAGAGCTCGTCCATGACCGCGTGGACCTCCCGCCGCGGCACCATCGCGCGCACGGCCACCCATGCGGTGTCGTGGAGCGGCGAGACGGTCGGGGACTCGATTCCCGGGGTGATCGAGCAGGCCTCCTCGAGGGCCTCTGCGCGGATGTCGTAGTCGACGAGCACATATGCTCGGGCCACCATGACGCCGTGCAGACGGCGCACGAAGGTCGCCACGGCGGCATCCTCCGGTGCTCCTCGGCGTCGCACCACGAGCGCCTCGGAGCGCAGGAGCGGCTCTCCCACGGGCTCCAGGCCGGCCTGGCGAAGGGTCGTGCCCGTGGCGACCACGTCGGCCACAGCGTCCGCGACCCCCAGGGCGACGGCGTTCTCCACGGCACCGTCCAGGCGCACCACGCGCGCCTGGACCTCGTGTGCGGCCAGGTACTCCGCGAGGAGGCCCGGGTAGGAGGTCGCGATACGCCGGCCGGCGAGATCCCCGAGTTCACGGGCTGTGCCCGCGGGTGCCGCGAGTCGGAACGTCGATTCCCCGAATCCAAGGGCGACGACCTCCTCGGCGTCGGCTCCCGAGTCGAGGAGCATGTCGCGGCCGGTTATGCCCACGTCCAGGGTCCCCGATCCGACGTACGTCGCAATGTCCTTGGGCCGCAGGAAGAAGAATTCGACGTCGTTCTCCGGGTCGTTCACGACGAGGTCGCGAGCGGCGGACGAGCGAAGGTAGCCAGCCTCGCGCAGCATGGCGCGAGCCGGATCAGCGAGCTGGCCCTTGTTGGGCAGGGCGACGCGCAGCATGGTCCCTCCCCCCGACTAGAGGCGGTCGTAGACGTCTTTGAGCGTGACGCCGCTCGCCATCATGAGGACCTGGGTGAAGTAGAGAAGCTGGGCGATCTCCTCGGCTGCGCGCTCGGGACCCTCGTGCTCGGCAGCCATCCACGCCTCGGCTGCCTCCTCGACCACCTTCTTGCCGACCTCGTGCACGCCACGGGCCAGGAACTTCGCGGTCCCCGACGACTCGTCCGGATAGGAGGTCTTCGCCTGCAACTCCGCGTACAGCTCATCGAACGTCTTCACGGGCGCAGCCTAGGGCCGCCGGGGACCTGGCGGAGCACCAGCGCGGTTGCGAGCGCCGCGTGTGCCGCCTCGCGCCCCTTGTCCTCCCGGGAGCCCGGCAGCCCGGCCCGGTCGAGCGCCTGCTCGACCGTGTCGCACGTGAGCACCCCGAAGCCCACGGGGGTTCGGGTATCCAGGGCGACCCGGGTCAGGCCGGTCGTTGCGGCCTCGCAGACGTATTCGAAATGGGGCGTGCCGCCGCGGATGACCACTCCGAGCGCCACGACTGCGTCGAAACCGGCATCGGCGCAGACAGCGGCCGCGAGCGGGAGCTCGAACGTACCCGGCACCCGTAGGACCACGGCGTCCGCAGACGATTCCTCGCACAGTGCCAGGGCGCCGGCGATGAGCGCGTTCATGATCGACTCGTGCCATGAGGCGGCGACGATGGCTACCCGGAGCCCGTCGGCATCGACAGGCGTGGCGGACGCCGCGCCCTCGCCGCTCACGCTGACGCCTCCGCATCGTCGGACACGCCCAGGTCGTGACCCATCCGCGCCTCCTTCGTGGCCAGATAGCGCTCATTGTGGGCATTGGGCTCCACGCGCAGCGGGACTCGATCCACGATGGACAGTCCGTAGCCCTCCAGACCGGCCCGCTTGGCGGGGTTGTTACTCAGCAGGCGCATCGAGCGCACGCCGAGGTCGGCGAGGATCTGCGCCCCGATGCCGTAGTCGCGGGCGTCCGCGGGAAGGCCCAGGTCGAGGTTGGCGTCGACGGTGTCGCGGCCGGTGTCCTGCAGCTGGTAGGCCTGGAGCTTGTGCAGGAGTCCGATGCCGCGACCCTCGTGCCCGCGCAGGTACAGCACCACGCCCCGGCCCTCCTGGGACACGGCACGCAGGGCATCCTGAAGCTGCGCCCCGCAGTCGCACCGCAGGGATCCGAGGATGTCTCCGGTCAGGCACTCCGAGTGAACCCGCACGAGGATGCGCTCGCCGTCGCCGATGTCCCCGGCGACGAGTGCCACATGGTCGATGTCGTCGAGAGCGTTGCGGTATCCCACGGCCGTGAAGTCGCCGAACTCCGTCGGAAGAGTGCGCGTCACCGTGCGCTCGACGTACTTCTCGCGAGAACGGCGGAAGGCGATGAGGTCACGAACGGAGACGATGGGCAGACCATGCTCGCGGGCGAAGGCACGGCAGTCGCTCCCCCTCATGGTGGAACCGTCGTCGTGCACGAGTTCGCTCAGCGCCGCCACGGTCCCCCTTCCGGAGAGACGGGAGAGGTCGACGGCGGCCTCGGCGTGGCCGGCGCGGCGCAGGACACCGCCGGTCACGGCTCGCAGCGCCATCACATGGCCTGGGCGCACCAGGTCCTCGGGCACGGCATCCGGATTCGCCAGGGTGCGCAGCGTGAGGGACCGGTCCGTCGCCGACGAGCCGGAGGTCTCGATCCCGCGGGCGTCCACCGAGACTGCGGCCGCCCCCCGGCCGGCATCCGAGGGTCGCGCCACGACGCCGGGGAGGCCGAGGCGATCCAGATCCTCTCCGTCGAGGGCAGCGCACACGTATCCGGAGGTGTGCCGCACCAGGAATCCGATCAGTTCCGGCGTGGCTGCGTCGGCCGCCACGACCAGGTCGCCGCCGCCTTCGGCGTCGGCATCGTCGACGAGAACCACTGCGCGCCCCGCACCGACGGCCGCGATCGCGTCCTCGACGGGATCCAGGGAACCGACCCCCGTCATGACGTCCCTCCCCGGACCATGAGGCTCTCCACGTACTTCGCGAGGACGTCCACTTCAAGGTTGACGGGGTCACCCACCTGTCGGTGCCCGAGCGTGGTGCGCTGCAGGGTCGTGGGGATGAGCGACACGGCGAACCAGGTCGGCGCGCCGGCCGGGCCGTCCCCCTCGCTGACCCCAATCGCCGCCACAGTGAGCGAGACACCGTCGACGGCGATGGATCCCTTCTCCACCACGTAGCGCGACAGGGCAGAGGGGAGTGAGATGCGCACGACCTCCCAGTGCTCGCTGGGCTCCCGACCGAGGACTGTGCCCACGCCGTCGACGTGCCCCTGCACCAGGTGCCCGCCCAGCCGGGTGCCCAGGGTCACGGGCCGCTCGAGGTTGACCCGGGTTCCGGCCTGGACACCCCGAAGTGACGAGCGATCCAGGGTCTCGCGCATGACGTCGGCACCGAAAGTGCCCTCGCGGAGGCCGGTCACGGTGAGGCAGACCCCATTGACGGCGATCGAATCGCCATCGCGGGCATCGGAGGTGACAAGCGGGCCGGACACCACCAGCCGCAGGGCGTCGTCGGGTAGCGGTGTCACCTCCACGACCTCGCCGAGCTCCTCCACGATGCCCGTGAACACGGTTCTCCCTCCCTCGTCCGCAGCGGCGCGCACTTGACGCCTACGCCCCTTCGACTCGCCCCCTGATCCTGGCATCAGCGCCCACCTGGTCGACGCGCACCTCCGTCAGCCGGATGGCACGGGCCAGGGTTGCGATCCCGAGATCGGCGACCGCGGCGTGACCCGCGCCCAGGATGGCCGGCGCGACGTACCAGGTGACGCGATCCACCACTCCGGCGCGCAGGAAGGCCGCCGCGAGGGTGGGACCGCCCTCGAGAAGGAGGTGGCGGACCTCGCGCGCCTGCAACTCCTCGAGCGCCGCCGCGGGATCATGCGTCCGCAGGTGGATAGTGGGGGCCGCGTCGTCCAGGACCCGGGACCGGGGCGGGACATCGCTCATCCCGATGACGACGCGCAGCGGCTGCCACGCCTGCAGCCCGCCCGCCCCATCGCGCGCGGTCAGGTGCGGGTCGTCGGCGAGCACCGTGCCTGTCCCCACCGCGATCGCGTCGACGTCCGACCTCAGGTCGTGAACCTGCGCGCGCGATGGCTCGCCGGTGATCCATCGGCTCGTTCCATCGGCCGCTGCGACGCGGCCGTCCAGGGTCGCCGCGACCTTCCAGGTCACCAGGGGCCGGCCCTGGGTCACCGCGAACGTCCAGGCCTCATTGATGGCGGAAGCCTCCTCGGCGAGGACCGCGCCCTCGACGTCAATGCCGGCCGCCCGCAGCCGCTCCGCTCCCCCGGCCGCAATCGCATGCGGGTCCGACTGGGCGTAGACCACGCGCGCCACCCCGGCCGCCACCAGCGCCTCGCTGCAGGGCCCGGTGCGCCCGACGTGATTGCACGGCTCGAGGGTGACCACCGCGGTCGCTCCCCGAGCGGCCTCGCCGGCTCGCGCAAGCGCATCCACCTCGGCGTGCGGGGTCCCGGCTCCGCGGTGCCACCCTTCGGAGCGCGTCGTGCCGGTCGAATCGAGGAGAACGCATCCCACGCGGGGATTGGGACCGGGGGGAACCCCCGGGGCGGCCGCCAGGGCCAGTGCCCGGTGCATGGCCGCAACCTCGGCCGGCGATGCCACTAGGCGTCCGCGGGTAGCGAGGAAGCCGCCTCGGCCATGCCGCGCAACGTGCGCACCATGCGGTCGGGATCCTCGGCACCGAACACCGCCGACCCGGCGACGAAAACGTCAGCGCCGGCCTCGGCGCACCGCCCGATGGTCGCTTCGCTCACGCCACCGTCGACTTGGACCCAGACGTCGCAGCCGCTGCGACGCACGAGTTCGCGCGCTTCGGCGATCTTGGGCAGGACCATGTCGAGGAAGGGCTGGCCGCCGAACCCTGGTTCCACGGTCATGAGGAGCACCATGTCGAGGTCGGGCAGGAGGTCGGCGTAGGGCGTGATGGGCGTGGCAGGGTTGACCGCGAGGCCGGCGCGCGAGCCCAGCCCTCGAAGCGTCCGCGCGAGACGGACCGGAGCCTTGACCGCCTCGGCGTGGAAGGTCACGCTCCCGGCACCCGCCTCGGCATAGCCCGGGGCCCACCGGTCGGGGTCGTCGATCATGAGATGGCAGTCGAGGGGCGTGGACGTAGCCGCGAGCAGGCTCTCGACGACCGGCAGGCCCATCGTGAGGTTCGGCACGAAGGCATAGTCCATGACGTCGACGTGGATCCAGTCGGCGTCGGGCACCCGCGCCATCTCCTCGCCCAGCCGGGCAAAGTCCGCCGAGAGGATGCTCGGAGAGATCTGCATGGCCACGGCGACAGGGTAGCGGTCCGCCCCATCAGGCCGCGGCGACGCCGAGCCAGCCGACGATGCACAGCACGATGCCGAATGTCGCGGACGCGATCGACATCGCAACCCCGCGCTTGAGGATCAGTTGGACGATCGCCGCACCGATCATGTACACCCCGAAGACGAGGAATACCGTCCCCTCCGCGACGAGGCCCCAACCCAGCACAACGGCCACCAGCCCCACGAGCGCCCATGCGCCATTGGCGACCCCGGCCTCGATCTGGAACGCATTGGTGGTGCCGTAGTCCCATCCGAGGCGCACCGCGTCGGAGCGGTGCGTGACAGCATGGCGGACAAAGGACAGGGCGCCTCCCCCCACGACGGTGAGCAGCGTCGCCCAGGCGAGGCTGGGCGGATCCTGCGACAGGGTGATGAACGCGAGCACGAGACCGGCCACCGAGACGACATACGTCGCGATCATGAGGAAGCGCGAGGCGCGCGGGCTTGCCGCCGAGGATGAGGAGGACGCCACGGCGTGAGCCTAGGCCTTGCGGAGCAGTGCAAGGAACATGCCGTCAGTCCCGTGGACATGCGGCCACAGCCGGACGGCGTGCCCTTCACCGAGGTCGGGAACGCCCGCCAGCAGCGGTCGGGCATCGAAGCGCTCCACGTCCCCCCGGGCACGCAGGACGTCATCGACGACTAGGTCTGTCTCGGCGACGTGCGGCGAGCAGGTGACGTAGCCAATGACACCGCCCCGGCGTGCAGCGTCGATCCCGGCGGAGAGCAGTTCGCGCTGAAGGGGTCCCAGCGTGGCGAGGTCCGCGGGGGCTCGGCGCCAACGCGCCTCGGGGCGCCGACGCAGGGCGCCGAGTCCCGTGCACGGGGCATCGACCAGGACCCGGTCCGCTGAGCCGGGAGCGATAGCCGTGCGCCCATCCCCCACGATGACGCGAGCGCCCTCGCCGACGGTCCGGCGGACGAGTTCCGCGCGATGCGGATGGGGCTCGATCGCGGTGAGTTGGGCACCGCGCTGCCCGGCGAGGCCGGCCAGCAGCGCTGCCTTGCCTCCGGGGCCGGCGCACAGGTCCACCCAGGACTCGTCGGGCCCGTCGATCGCGGCGTCGGCCAGGGCCAGGGCGACCAACTGGCTGCCCTCGTCCTGCACCCCCGCGCGGCCGTCGCGCACCGGTGCCAGGTCGTCGGGCCGACCGTCCTCGAGGACTCCGGCGTAGGGCGACCATGTCCCGGGCGAGACACCGGGGAGGGCGAGCAGGTCCGCCACGGACATGCGCCCGGGCCGGGCCACCAGGACCGGGCGCGCGGGGACATTGTCGGCGTCGAGCAGCGCCCGCAGCGAGAGAGTCCCCGGCGCCTCGCCCGGCGGGTGCGCGGCAAGGGCCTGTCCCAGCGCGCGCACGATCCAGGCCGGGTGCGACGTGGCGACCGCCATGGCGTCCACGCTGTCGCCGGCCGCCACACGCCCCCGCCACTCCTCGGCACCTCCGCCGTCGGCCACTCGGCGCAGCACCGCGTTGGCGAGTCGGGCGGGGCCCTCCCCCGCGACGTCGCGCGCGAGGGCAACCGTCTCACCCACGGCAGCGTGCGCAGGCACGCGCATCGCGAGGAGTTGGTGCGCGCCCATGCGCAGGACGTCGAGGAGCCGGCCGTCGAGGGCGTCCAGCGGCCTGTCGACACATTGCGCAAGGACGGCGTCGTAGAGCCCTTGCCAGCGCAGCGTGCCGTAGGCGAGCTCGGTCGCCATCGCGGCGTCGCGGGCATCGAGGTTCGCCTGCGCGAGGATCTCGGCCATCGCAATGTTGGCGTAGGCGTCGTCGACGTGGACGGCGTGCAGGAGGTCGTACGCGGCCCCCCGGGCGGTCCGGCGCCGGCTCCTGCCCTGGTTCCTCTGCTGGCCCCTCGTCACGCGAAGGCCTCGCCCGGATCCGGGCGCGCCCCGCGTGCCCAGTCGGCCGCCGGCATCGCGCGGCGCCCCTGGGGACGCACCTCTCCCAGTACGACGGCCATTGACCCCGTGCCGACGATGACCTCGGCCTTGCCCGCACGCAGTTCACCCGGGGCCCCCATGGCGGCGTCGGCAATCCTCACCGGACCTAGTCCGAGCCGCTCGCCGCGGAAGGTGGTCCAGGCGCCGGGCGCGGGCGTGCACGCGCGGACGAGTCGGTCGATCGCCACTGCCGGAGCTGACCAGTCGATGCGGGCATCGTCCGGGTCCAGCTTGGGCGCGTACGTCGCGCCGGAGTCGGGCTGCGCCGTGCCGATGAGGGATCCGTCCTCGATCCCGTCCATCGTCGAGACCAGCAGGTCGGCGCCCAGCGATGACAGCCGATCGAGCACGCTTCCCGCCGTGTCGTCGGAATGGATCGGCTCCCTGAGGCCGGCGAGGATGGGACCGGTGTCCAGGCCGGCGTCGATCCGGAAGGTCGTGGCGCCCGTCTCGGCATCCCCGTGCAGGACGGCATGCTGCACGGGCGCCGCACCGCGCCACGCGGGCAGTCGCGAGAAGTGCAGGTTCACCCAGCCATACCGGGGAATCGTCAGCGCCTCGAGCGGCAGCAGCGCGCCGTACGCCACGACCGGGCAGCAGTCCGGTGCCGCTTCCCGCAGCGCGGCCAGGAAGTCGGGGTCGCCGGGCGACTTCGGGGTCCAGACCGGGATCCCGAGTGCATCGGCTCGCTCGGCGACGGCGCTGCGGAGAGTTCGTCTCCCCCGGCCTGCACTCGCGTCCGGGCGGCTCAGGACCCCGCAGACGTCATGTCTCGACGCGACGAGCGCCTCGAGGGACGGCACCGCGGTGGCCGGGGTGCCGGCGAAGACAAGGCGCATCGCCCTACAGCCACCGGGAGGACACCGTGTGCGGACTGATGCGCACCTCGGGGGGCTGCTCGCCGAACCACTCGGCCTCCCGGATCGCCTTCATCGCTTCCTTGCGCAACTGCGGATCCAGGCGGTCGATGAAGAGGATCCCATCGAGATGGTCCGTCTCGTGCTGAAGGGCACGGGCGAGCAGGTCGCTGCCCTCGACGGTCACCGGCTCCCCGTGCTCGTCGAACCCGCGGGCCACGACCCGGCGCGCCCGTCTGGTGTCGAAGGCGAGCTCTGGGATGGACAGGCATCCCTCCTCGCCCTCCTGCACCTCCTCGGACAGCTGGAGGACGGGGTTGCACAGATGACCCAGCTCCTCATCGACCCACCAGGTGAACACGCGCAGCGACACCCCGATCTGCGGAGCGGCGAGTCCGCTGCCGGGGGCATCGCGCATCGTGTCAGTGAGGTCCTTGACCAACTTGCGCAATTCCTTGTCGAACGTCTCCACGGGAGCGGCCGGCGTGCGCAGGACGGGGTCGCCGAAGAGGCGGATCGGCTGCACGGACACGGACTTCTCCTTCGTCGAGTCACGCCAGTGTAGGCGTCGTCACTCCCCGCCCCAGTCCAGCGGGTCGACGGCGATCAGGAGCGGCTCGGGGTCCTTCCGCGCGCTGCGCGTCGCCGCGATCGCATGCAGGGTGCCGGCGAGCGCCTCGCCGGAGGAGCGGGGTGCGGTGACGAGAATGCGGAGTTGGTCGGCGTCGGACCGGCCAAGCCGTCCCGCTGATCGACCTCCGGCAGGGAGCGGCCCCACCACGCGAGCAACGGACCGCAATTCGCGGGCCGCATCATCGACCGCGGTGGGAGAACCCGTCACCATCGCGGAGCGAACGGCAGGCGGGAGGCCGAGTTCGGTGCGCTCGGCGAGTTCCCGCTGCGCGAGCCAGCCGGGGTCCCACCGCACCAGGGCCTGCACCGCGGGTGAAGCGGCATCGGCCGTGACGATCGCGGTGGCCCCGGGACGGGCGAGGGCAGCGGCCGCGAACCACCGGCGGGCGGTCTCCTCGCCGGCACGCAGGGACGTGCGCCTGAGGTGCGCGTGCGCATCGAGGATGAGGACGGCGGCATATCCGCCCTCTGCCTCCGGCTCGGCCCCCGGCGTTGCCACGACAAGGGCGGGCTCCTGGCCGACTTCGTCGACGACGTGGTCTCCCCCGGACGCCACCACCGGCACCCCGGGGAACGCGCGGCCGAGTTCCTCCGCGGTGCGCTGGCTGCCCACGGTGACAGCGCGCAGCCGCCCCGATCCGCAGGAGGGGCAACTCCACGAGAGGGCGGTCGCCTGAGGTCCGGCCGCGCCGCCCCGCCGGCCGACCTCGGTCGTGCCGCACCAGCGGCAGACGGGAGCCGATCCGCCCCCGCTCCCGAGGGCGAGCGGCCCTCCGCACGCGGCGCATCTCGCCGCGGCCCGGCAGTCCTGGCAGGCAAGCGCCGGGACGTAGCCGCGCCGCGCAACCTGCACGAGCACCGGGCCGCTGCCCAGGGCGGCCTTCGCTGCCTCCCAGGCCCGGTGCGGTAGCCGCGCGGGACCGGCGTCCTGCGAGGAGTCGTCAGCCACCACCCGGGGCGCGATCCGGCGCAGCACGTCCCGGCGGGGAGTGACCGGCGCCGCCCACCGGGTCTCGAGCCACAGTTGCGTCTCGGCGGTGCGCGTGAACCCGGCCGCGACGAGTGCGCCACCGCACAGGTGGGCGCGCAGCGCCAGCACCTCGCGCGCATGCCACCCCGGAGCGTGAGGCTCGCTCAAGGACTCGTCACCGTCGTCCCAGATCACGAAGACTCCGGGGTCGACGATGGGAGCGAAGACCGCTGCTCGAGTGCCTAGCACGATGCGCACCCGTCCACTCAGCACCGAGAGGAACTGCGAGTAGCGGCGCTGCGGTCCGAGGTCCGCAGTCAGGAGCGCGTGACGCCCTGAACCGAGGGCAGATGTGAGCGCAGCATCAACGCGGCGCAGGTCCCGCGCATCCGGCACGACGATGACGACGCCGCGATGCGGCGCTGCCACTACTGCGATGTTGGCGAGCAGCGCCGGCCAGTCTCCCGCCGGGTCCACTCCCCCGCCCGGTGCGCAGGTCAGGACGGCGTGCACCTCGCCGGCACCGGATGCGAGCCGGCCGAGCAGCGCCGGTCCGCCGACGTACGACGTCCATGCCGCGGCCACGACCGGCTCGGGGAGGCCCTCGGTGGAGGGAGCCGTCGCCGCCGACTTCTCGGCACGGGCGTGCCGCGGCGGGATGGCGGCCCGGAGGACGTCGGCCAGGGAGCCCGCGTACCTGTCCGCGACGGCCCGACACAGGCGCAGGACCTCGGGGGTGAGCACGGGATAGTCGGTGACGACCCGCTGGAGGGGCTGCAGGCGGTGGCCGCTCGAGTCAGCGACGTCCACGATGAATCCATCGACCAGCCTTCCGGAGAACCGCACCCTGACGCGGTGCCCCGGCCGGGCCGCCGCGGCCATCGCCTGCGGAATCTCGTAGTCGAACACCCTGTCGAGGTGCGGCAGGGGCACGTCGACGGCAACGCGCGCCACGCTGGTCACGTGCCGATCGTGCCAGTTGAGTGCGTCAGGCCAGGTCCGGTGTCAACATACGAGGGTGCCACGAGAGGGGGATCGCAGCGCCGACCGGCGATTCGTGAGCACTCCCCTGCCGCAGCCCTCCCCCGTTCGGTCGGAGGCGTTCTACGGCAGGGTCGTGGTCCTCCTCGTCGTCGCCGCGGTCGTCTCCGTGGCCATCGTGGCCTGGGCCATAGGCCGTTTCTTCGCGCTCAATCGCACTGCCGTGACCCCGCGGGAGATGTTCATCGGCTCCTGGGAGGTGCTTGTCTCGGGCGAGCGGCCGCCGCTGAACCTCGTTCTTCTCGCGCTCCTCGGGATCGCGCTGATCGCCTTCACGGCCCTGTCCTTCGAGATCATCGCCGCACTCATGACCATCAGTCCGCGCCGGCGCTACCTGGAGACGCTGCGCAGCGCCGGAATGTCCAGGCCGGAGCCGGGGTCCCGCGTGCGCGTCACGGTCCTTATCCCCGCACACAACGAGCAGGAGGCACTTCCCACGACACTCGGCGCCCTCGCGCAGCAGACGCGCATGCCCGACCGCGTCATCGTCGTCGCCGACAACTGCGCCGACCGCACGGCCGAGATCGCCCGGGAGATGGGTCACGAGGCGTTCGAGACGGTCGACAACGAGCACAAGAAGGGCGGCGCGCTCAACCAGGTCCTCGCCCGGATCCTTCCCCTGGCCGGCCCGGACGATGTCGTCCTCGTCATGGATGCCGACACCAGCCTGGGGCCGCGCTTCATCGAGGTGGCCGCCGGCGAACTCGAGGACGATCCCGAGCTCGCCGCCGTGGGCGGCGTCTTCTAGGGCGAGGGCGGCAGCGGCATCCTCGGCCAATTCCAGCGCAACGAGTACACGCGCTACAGCCTGCAGATCCGCCAGCGACGCGGCCGCGTCTTCGTCCTCACGGGAACCGCCACCATGTTCCGGGCAGAGGCGCTGCTCGACGTCGCCGCCGCGCGAGGCGTCTTCATCCCGGGAGAGCCCGGCCAGGTGTACGACACCGCCGCGCTCACGGAGGACAACGAACTCACCCTCGCCCTGAAGTCCCTCGGTGCCACCATGATGTCCCCCGTCGAGTGCTACGTCGTGACCGAGATCATGCCGACGTGGCGCAGCCTGTGGCGACAGCGGCAGCGCTGGCAGCGCGGGGCACTGGAGAACCTCGGGGCCTATGGCTTCACCGCCGCGACCCTGCGCTACTGGGGACAGCA
>JAPOJD010000208.1 GCA_029978585.1 Actinomycetota bacterium | reverse complement strand
GCGGTAGGTGCGGGCGTCGAAGTGCTTGGCGCCCGAGTAGCCGCTGTTCTCCAGCAGCCGTACGACGAAGAAGTCGTCCTTGATGCCCTCGGAGCCGAAGCGCAGATCCTGGTCGTATCGCCCGATCTTCTGATCGTTGAGATCGATGTGGAAGAGCTTGCCCTGCCACAGTGTCTGGGCCACGCCTTGGTAGAAGCTCAGGCCGGCCATGGTCTCGTGGGCTACCTCGGGGTTGAGCCCCACCATGTCGCCGTGCTCGAGGGTCTCGATGAAGGCGAGAGCATGGCCCACAGTGGGCAGGAAGGTATCCCCGCGCGGCTCGTTCGGCTTCGGCTCGATGGCGAAGCGAATGTCGTAGCCCTGCTCGACGACATAGGAGGCAAGGAAGTCGAGGGCTTCGCGGTAGCGGTCGAGGGCGTCCGCCGGGTTCTTCGAGGCGGCCGACTCGACTCCCTCGCGCCCTCCCCAGAAGACATAGATAGGAGCGCCCAATTCAGCCGCGACATCGAGGTTGCGCATCGACTTGGCAATGGCAAAGCGGCGCACATTGCGGTCATTGGAGGTGAAGGCGCCGTCCTTGAACATCGGGTGCCAGAAGAGGTTCGTCGTGGCCATCGAGCACACGATCCCCGACGCAGCAAGGGCCTTCTTGAAGTCGTCAAGCTGGCGGCGGCGCTCGGACTCGTCGGCACCGAATGTCATCAGGTCGTCGTCGTGGAAACTCACCCCCCACGCGCCGATATCGGCCAGGCCCCGAACGAAGTCGCCCGGCGGCAGCGGCCGGCGGGTCGCCTCGCCGAAGGGATCGCGCCCCGGGTGCCCGATGGTCCACAGCCCGAAGGCGAAGTGATCCTCGGGCGTGGGGGTGTAGTCCGCCATCTGTCCCCCTGAAGGCCGTCGGCATCGGAAGGCCCGAGCCGAGATTGTTGTTCGCCCGAACATATGGCGGGGGCGGTGGGCCCGCAACCCCTGCGCGTCACCCTCGCGCTGCGAAACGGTAACGAAAGGGTCACGCAGGCTCAGGTGCCGTGCACCGTGGCGAATGCCCGGGCATAGGCCTCTCGCACGCCGGGCACCGGCTGCGGCTCGAGCACGTCGAGCCCACCCGGGTTCCACTCCGGCGGCTCGGCCGAGCCCGAGAGCGCCCAGGCCGCCTGCCGGGCTGCCCCGTCGGCGACGTACTCCCCGGGGGGAGGGATGGCCACGGGCACGTCGAAGACCGTGGTCGCGATCTGCTGCACCGCGGGGCTTGCCGCCGCTCCGCCCACGATGAGGATGCGGCGGGGCTGCACGCCCTGGGCGCGCAGGGCATCCACCGCATCCGCCATTCCGCAGAGCATTCCCTCGATGCTCGCACGCGCGATGTTCGCCGGTGTCATGCCGTCGCGCGTGAGGCCGACGAGGCTGCCCGTCGCATGCGGCAGGTTGGGAGTGCGCTCGCCATCGAGGTACGGAAGCAGTGTCAGGCCGCCGCTGCCCGGTGCGGCCTGCATCGCGAGATCCGACAGCCGGTCGAGGTCCACGCCGAGCATGTGCGCCGTCGCGGAGAGGACGCGCGCGGCATTGAGGGTGCAGACGAGGGGAAGGAAGCGGCCCGTGGCATCGGCGAAGCCGGCCACCTGCCCGGTCGGGTCCGCCGTGGGCAGGTCCGACACCGCGAATGCCGTGCCCGACGTGCCCAACGACACGACGACGTCCCCCGGTCGCGCGCCGACGCCGAGCGCAGCTCCCATGTTGTCGCCGGTCCCCGGCGCAAGAGATCGGCCGTTGCGGGTCTGGCCCACGACCTCGTGGGGGGCCGCCACGCGCGGCACCTCAGGTACGTGGCCTAAGGCAAGCCTGAGGAGTTCGGGGACGTACTCGCCCCGCGCCGGCGACCAGTAGCCGGTTCCCGAGGCATCTCCCCGGTCCGTGGTCGCCACGGCGGGCGCCCCCGCGAGCCGCCAGGTCAGCCAGTCATGCGGCAGCATGACCCGGCGAACGCGGGCGGCGCGTTCGGGCTCGGACCGGGCCAGCCACCTCAGTTTCGTGACGGTGAACGACGCCACCGGAACGCTGCCAACCGTGTCCGCCCACCACACCGGCCCACCGCCCTCGACGACGAGGTCCTCGGCGTCCTGCGCCGAGCGGGTGTCATTCCACAGCAGCGCGGGACGGATGATCGCGTCCGTCTCGTCCAGGACGACCATCCCGTGCTGCTGTGCCGCCACGGCGAGCGCGTCGACGCCGTCAAGGGCTGGCTCCAGTACCTCTTCCAGGGCGGCCCACCAGGCGTCGGGGTGGACCTCCGTGCCGTCGGGGTGCCCCGCGCGCGCTTCACGCACGAACGCACCGGTCTCGGCGTCGCGCACCACGACCTTGACCGACTGCGTGGAGGAGTCGACTCCGGCGACGAGCGGCATGGCCGGACGCTACCGGACGGCGCGGGTCCCCGCAGGGGTGGCGATCCCGCTCATGACTTGCGGTCGTCGGCCGCCTTGATGTCGGCCTCGAGGGCGTCCAGCGAGTCTCTCAGCGCCTGGATGTGGCGCAGCGCCACGGCGGTGTCTCCGGCCCGGCCCTCCAACTCGATGCGCGCCTCGCGTTCGCGGGCCTCCTCCATCGAACTGATGATGATGCCGATGAGGAGGTTGAAGATCACGAAGGCCGCGATGAGCACGTAGCTGACGAAGAAAACGGTGGCCCACGGGGAGACCGCCGATGCCTCCTCCAGGTAGGTCGGGAAGTTCTCGAGGGTGAGGAGCACGAAGAGGGTGAGCATCGAGCGCGTGACGGTGCCCCAGGACTGCGGGAGCGCCTCGCCGAAGAGGCTCCACCCGAGCATGCCGTAGACGAAGACGAGCAGGAAGGTCAGGACGACGATGCTCCCCAGGGGCGGGATGGAACGGACGACGCTGTAGATGAGGACGCGGGCATCGGGCAGGAATCGGATGAGCCGCACGATGCGGCCCAGCCGCAGCAGCCGCAGGATCTGGGCGTTGTCGCGCAGCCCCGGGATGAGCGCGCCCCCGATGATTATGAAGTCGAAG
>JAPOJD010000110.1 GCA_029978585.1 Actinomycetota bacterium | reverse complement strand
GGCCGAGCAGCGCATCGCGCTCGACCTGCTGCTGGACCCCGACGTGGGCATCATCAGCCTGGGTGGCCGGGCGGGCACGGGCAAGAGCGCGCTGGCGCTGTGCGCAGGCCTGGAGGCGGTGATGGAGCGGCGCCAGCACCGCAAGGTCATCGTGTTCCGGCCCCTGTACGCCGTCGGTGGCCAGGAGCTGGGCTACCTGCCGGGCAGCGAGCACGAGAAGATGTCGCCCTGGGGTCAGGCCGTCTTCGACACCCTGGGATCGGTGACGACAGCCGAGGTCGTGGAGGAGGTCCTAGACCGGGGGATGCTCGAGGTCCTGCCGCTGACCCACATCCGAGGTCGCTCCCTGCACGATGCCTTCGTGATCGTCGACGAGGCCCAGTCCCTGGAGCGCAACGTCCTGCTCACGGTCCTCTCGCGCATCGGCAAGGACTCCCGGGTCGTGCTGACCCACGACGTGGCTCAGCGCGACAACCTCCGCGTGGGCCGCCACGACGGGGTCGTCGCGGTGGTGGAGAAGCTGAAGGGCCATCCCCTCTTCGCTCACGTCACCTTGACGCGCTCGGAGCGCTCGCCGATCGCCGCACTGGTGACCGAGATGCTCGAGGACCTGCCGGTCTAGACCTGCTCGCGCCAAAATGTGACCCAGATCACTTTTGGGCGGGTACCTCCCCGTGAATCTGCCCGTTTTGCCTGGAATGCGACGGAGTTATCCCCAGCCTTGCCGTGATCTGAATGTGACATTTCCGCGGAAGTTCGGCACCGTAGAGCCGCACGTTCCCCGTCCGGATCGCCGCCACCTGTGGGCGACCGGCGCCAGAACGGGTCGCTTCCCCGGATGCGCGGCCCCGACGGCGAGCCGGGGGATTGGCCCGCCGAGGGGACCGGAACCCGCGGCCTGACGATGGGATCGCGAGTGCGCCGTCTGCTCGTTCTCACCGCTGCCGCCACGGCGGCTGCCCTCCTGCTCCCCGTGGTCCCGCTGTCCGTCGCGAACGCCGCGCCGACCGCGGCGGCCGAGGACAACCCGCCGCCCAATGAGCGCGAGCCCAGCGGTGGCGGCGGGGCTCCCTGGCTCACCAGGGCGGGCAAGGACATGGTGGGCTACCGGCTCAGCACCTACACCGGCCGGTACTACGAGCGGTCCCGCGAGCAATACCGGCTCTGCGTCGTGCAGCGCGAGAGTGGGGGCCACTACGACGCCGAGTCCGGCGAGTACCGCGGCGCGTACCAGATGTCGTCCTCCCTGGCCGCTCAGGCCCTGGGCGCCATGAGGGCCGAGGTGCGGGCCGAGTACGGCGATCGCGGCCTCGCAGCGCTGGCCCGCCTCGAGGGGCGCTCCATCTCCACGTGGCCTCGGTTCTGGCAGGACATGGGCTTCTGGACGATCTTCGACCACGGCGCCGGATGGCAGCACTGGTCGTCGCAGTGGGGGGCCAGCTGGGACTGCGATCACCGCCCGAACGCCGAGAGCGGATGGCCGAGCAAGGACCACCCCAACTACTCGCCGCTGGAGGGGCCGCGGGCTCAGCGTGCCGCCGCGCGTGCGATCTCGGACGTGCCTGATGCGACCGCGGCGAAGTGCTGCCGTCCCGAGGTGACGATGCGCATGGCTCGTCTCTACATCAAGAACACCTACGGGTGGGGGCGCGAGCACTTCCTCGCGCTGAAGGAGATGTGGTGGCGTGAGAGCAACTGGCGCTACGACGTCGTCAACAATCACCCCAACGGTCCGTGGTACGGCCTCGGCCAGGTGAACGGGCCGTACATCGAGGACCAGGGCTACACGATCAAGGAGTACATGCAGTCCCCGCGCAAGCAGATCATCGTGGGCTGCAAGTACATCAAGGAGCGCTACGGCACGCCGGCCAAGGCGTGGGACTTCTGGCAGGCGAACGGCTGGTACTAGCCCCGGCGCTACAGCCGGGGGACCGTGAGCTGGATCGGTCGCAGGGTGTCTTCGAAGAAGTCGTTGCCCTTGTCGTCGACGACGACGAAGGCGGGGAAGTCGACGACGTCGATCAGCCACACGGCTTCCATGCCGAGCTCGGGGAAGTCGAGAACCTCCACGGACCGGATGTTGTCCCGGGCGAGGATCGCCGCCGGGCCGCCGATGGACCCGAGGTAGAAGCCCCCGTTCTCGCGGCAGGCCGCGGTCACGGCCGGGCTGCGGTTGCCCTTCGCCAGCATGACGTAGGAGCCGCCGGCCTTCTGGAACTGATCGACGTAGGAGTCCATCCGACCGGCCGTGGTGGGGCCGAAGGAACCTGATGCGTAGCCCTCGGGGGTCTTCGCCGGGCCGGCGTAGTAGACCGCGTGGTCACGCAGGTAGGCCGGCATCGGCTCTCCGCGGTCCAGCATCTCCTTGATTCGGGCGTGTGCGATGTCTCGGGCGACGACGAGGGGCCCGGTCAGCGATACGCGAGTCTTGACCGGCAGTGTCGACAGTTGGCGGCGGATGTCGTCCATCGGCTGCGATAGGTCGATGCGCACGACCTCGCTGTCGTGGTCCTCCTCGATGTCCGGGAGGAACTGCGCGGGGTCGCGCTCGAGGTCCTCGAGGAAGACCCCTTCCCGGGTGATGCGGGCGAGTGCCTGGCGGTCCGCAGAGCAGGAGACCGCGATGGCCACCGGCAGGGACGCACCGTGGCGGGGGAGGCGGACGACGCGCACGTCGTGGCAGAAGTACTTCCCGCCGAACTGCGCCCCGATGCCGAAGCCCCGGGTCAGCTCGAGGACCTCGGCCTCCATCTCCAGATCCCGGAAGGCGTGCGCCGACATGCTGCCCGAGACCGGCAGGGTGTCGAGGTAGCGCGCGCTGGCGTACTTGGCGACCTTGAGGGCGTACTCCGCGCTGGTCCCGCCGACCACGATGGCCAGGTGGTACGGGGGGCACGCCGCCGTGCCGAGGGATCGCAGGGTGGTGTCGAGGAACTCCCTGAAGCGCGTCGGGTTAAGCAGCGCCTTGGTCTCCTGGAACAGGAAGCTCTTGTTGGCCGAGCCCCCGCCCTTGGCCATGAACAGGAAGTCGTACTGAGTCTCGTGGCCGGGCTTGGTGTCGGCGTAGATCTCGATCTGCGCCGGCAGGTTCGAGTTGGTGTTGCGCTCCTCCCACATCGACAGGGGCGCCAGTTGGGAGTAGCGCAGGTTGAGCTGCGCGTAGGCGTCGAAGATCCCGCGGGAGATTGCCTCCTCGTCCGGACCGGGCGTGAGGACGTGCTGGCCGCGCTTGCCCATGACGATCGCGGTCCCCGTGTCCTGGCACATGGGCAGGACACCGCCTGCCGCGACGTTGGCGTTCTTGAGTAGGTCCAGGGCCACGAATCGGTCATTGGGACTGGACTCGGGGTCGTCGATGATGTTGCGGAGCTGCTGGAGGTGGCCCGGCCTCAGCAGGTGTTGGATGTCGCGGATCGCCTCGAATGCAAGGAGCCGCAGCGCCTCGGGCTCGACCTCGAGGAACTCCCGGCCCAGTCCGGACACCGCGTGCACGCCTTGCGAGGTGACCAGGCGGTAGGGCGTGCTGTCAGGTCCCAGAGGCAGCGGATCGGCGTACTCGAATCCGGTCATGCACACCAGGGTAGGCGCGCATGACGGGCGAGTCCGCTACGGTCGGCCCGTGACCACCCGGGCAGCCACCGTCGCGGTCCTGGGCGAGCGCATTGTCGACTTCGTCCCGGTGGACGAGCCGGCGTCGACGCCCGACGATCTCTACCGCGCCGTCGCCGGCGGCTCGCCGGCCAATGTTGCCCTCGGGGTGGCCCGGCTCGGGGGCACTCCGGTCCTGCTCGGCCGAGCCGGGGACGACGGCATGGCCAGGCTGCTCGACCGGGCGATCCTCGACAACGGCCTCTCGACGGCGGCCCTGCTGCGCCGTCCCGGCCCGAGCCTCCTCGCGGTGTGCACGCGGCAGCCGGACGGCTCGGTCGAGTACGCCTTCTATCACCAGGGCTGCCCGGACCTCTCGTGGACGGAGCCGGATCTCGACGAGGCCCTCGGAGCGGCGCGCGCCGCGGGGGCCGTGGCCTGGCACACCGGTTCCCTGGTGAGTTGGCTGGGGCCCGGGGTGGATGCCGTCGTCACGGCATGGGAGCGCGAGCGTGCGGCGGGTGACCTGCTGCTGAGCTACGACCCGAACGCGCGTCCCGGAACCTTGTCGCGCGAGGAGATGCGGGCAACGGTCGAGCGGTTCGTCGCTGCAGCTCACGTGGTGAAGGCCAGCGATGCGGACCTGGAGTTCCTCTTTCCCGGCGAACGGCTCGAGGACGTCTGCGCGAGGTGGGCGACGGCGGGCCCGGAGTTGGTGGTCCTGACCCGGGGCCCCGCAGGCTTGTCCGCGTGGCGCACCGGTCGCGCACCCGTGAGCGTCCCCGGGGTGGCGGTCGAGGTGGACGACACCGTGGGGGCAGGCGACACCGTGACGGCTGCCCTGCTCACCGGATTGGCGGAGGCGGGAGCGCTCACGCCGAACGGTGCCGTTGCCGCCATCAGCGACGAACTACTGGTGACGATCCTGCGCCGAGCCGCTGCCGCGGCCGCGATCACGTGCTCGCGCGCGGGGGCGAACCCTCCGACGGGGGACGAGGTCGATGCGCTGCTGTCCGAGGTCGGGGCTACTCCGTCGCCGGTGAGGTGAAGTCCACGGTCGCGTAGGCCCCGAGCTTGTCGAGTCGGTGCTCGCTTGCAACCTCGCGAATCGTTCCGCTCTTGCTGCGCATCACGATGGAGTGCGTGGTCGCGCCCTGGCGCTGGTACCGAACGCCGTGGAGGAGCTCGCCGTCGGTGATGCCCGTGGCGCAGAAGAACACGTTGTCCCCGGTCACGAGGTCGTCGGTGCCGAGCACGCGGTCGAGGTCGAGGCCCGCGTCGAGTGCCTTGCGTCGCTCCTGCTCGTCCCGGGGCCAGAGCATGCCCTGGATCGTGCCGCCGAGGCACTTCAGCGCGCAGGCAGCGATGATCCCCTCGGGCGTGCCGCCGATCCCCATGAGGACGTCGACGCCGGTGCCCTCGCGTGCCGCCATGATCGCGCCCGCCACGTCGCCGTCGGTGATGAACATGATGCGCGCACCCTCCTGACGGACCTCGGCCACCAGGTCGTCGTGCCTCGGGCGATCGAGCAGGCACACGGTGAGGTCGGCGACCCGCCTCCCCTTCGCGCGCGCGATGCCGCGGAGGTTCTCCGAGACCGGCGCGGTGATGTCGACGGCGTCGGCGGCCTCCGGGCCCGTGGCGATCTTGCGCATGTAGAACACCGCGCTGGGGTCGTACATCGATCCGCGCTCAGCGACGGCGAGCACTGAGATGGCGTTGGCCATTCCCTTGGCGCACAGCGTCGTGCCGTCGATGGGGTCGACCGCCACGTCCACTGCGGGGCCGGTGCCGTCGCCCACCTGCTCCCCGTTGAAGAGCATCGGCGCGTTGTCCTTCTCCCCCTCGCCGATGACCACGGTGCCGGCCATGGACACGCTGCCGATGAGCAGACGCATAGCGTTGACTGCGGCGCCGTCGGCACCATTCTTGTCCCCGCGGCCCACCCAGCGAGCCGCCGCCATCGCGGCAGCCTCGGTGACCCGGACGAGTTCCAGCGCCAGGTTGCGGTCGGGGGCCTCAGGTCGCGACGCGCTCATGGCTGACTCTCTCATGGCGAGATCCCCGTTGATCGGCGAACATGGGGTCATGACCGCACAGGCACCGGACGAGTTGCGCCCGACGGGGCGCCCCAACGCCCGGCTCGGGCAGACCGTGCGGGACATGGTGCTGTCCCTCGCGGTGGTCATCGGCGTCATTGCCGTGATCATGCTCATCGCGTGGCGCCCACAGCCGGACCCCGTGCGTGTCATCGACCCCACTCCCGCGCTGCTATCGGCTCGCGCGGAGGCCGGCTACCCGGTGCTGTACCCCGAGGGCCTCGATGCGTCATGGCGTCCCACGAGTGCTCGGTGGGAGCCGACGGAGGAGTCTCTCCCCGAGAAGGCGTGGTTCGTCGGCTTCGTCACGCCGCAGGAGCAGTTCGCGCAGGTGTCTCAGTCCAAGGCCGAGTCCGAGGGGTACGTCGTCGAACAGACCTCGCGGGGTCGCCCGGCGGGCACCTGGGGGGAGTGGCAGCGCTACGAGAACGCACAGTCGACGCGCTCGCTGGTCCGCATCGTCGATGGAGTGACCCTGGTCGTGGCGGGGACGGCGGACTGGACGGTCCTCCAGGGCCTCGCCGAACGGCTCAGTCCAACGGCTCTTCCGCGTCAGGAGTCTGCGAGTCCGTCGTAGAGATGCGCTCGAGGGCGCCCTCCAGCCAGCCCGCGCAGTAGGCCGCCAGTTCCTCCCCGCGCTCCCACAGGCCGAGTGCCTCCTCTAGTGAGCCCGTGCCCGCCTCGAGTCGCTGGACGATCTGCGCGAGTTCGGCGCGAGCCTCCTCGTACGACGTCGGCGCGGCCATGCCGCCAGGGTAGGCGCTCACGTGCGCCGTGCCCGGAGTGAGCCGTGGGCGACGCGGATCTCGAGATCGGCTCCCGGCTCGGCGTCGTCGGGATCGCGCACGATCGCGCCGTCATCCGCCCGACGGACGACCGCGTACCCGCGCTCCAGGGTGGCCTGCGGCGACAGTGCCCGCAGGCGCGCGAGCAAGTGCACGTTGTCGGCCCCCGCGCGCTCGAGGCGATGCCGCACGGCCCGGTGCGACGAGGTGCGGGCGCGGTCCAGGTGCTCCTGCTCGGCGTCGGTGCGGCGGCTGATGCCGCGGTGGAGCCGGGTGCGGGCGGCCAGCACGAAGGCGAGCTCCTCGTCGGCGTCGGGGACGATTCGCTTCGCGGCGTCGGTGGGCGTCGAGGCGCGCAGGTCGGCGACCAGGTCGGCCAGGGGCACGTCCTGCTCGTGGCCGATGGCGCTGACGATGGGTGCGCGCGATGCGGCGATCGCGCGGACGAGTCGCTCATTGCTGAAGGGGAGCAGGTCCTCCACGCTCCCGCCGCCTCGCGCGATCACGATGACGTCGACCTCCGCGACCGCGTTCAACTCGGCGATGGCGTCAACGACCTGGGCCACCGCCTGCTGGCCCTGCACGGCCACCTCGCGGATCTCGAAGGCCACGGCGGGCCAGCGCGCGCGCGCATTGACCACGACGTCGCGCAGGGCAGCGCTCGCGCGGCCGCTCACCAGCCCGACGCGGCGCGGGAGGAAGGGCAGGGGGCGCTTGCGCTCGGCGGCGAAGAGCCCCTCGGCGTGCAGGAGGGCACGGACCCGCTCGAGCTCCTCGAGGAGGGCGCCGCGCCCTACCGGCCGGATCTCGCTGGCCCGCACCTGGAACTGCCCTCGGGCCG
>JAPOJD010000100.1 GCA_029978585.1 Actinomycetota bacterium | reverse complement strand
GCACCTGTCCGAGGGCGGTGACCCGAGGCTGGGCGCGCACGTGGCCAGGGCGGGGGCGCCGGCGGCCGCCATGGAGATCCTGAGGGGCGCGAGCGCACTGCCGCACGCGGCCGACCTCGCCACGCGCCTGCCGCGCGGCTTCCCCGACCGGGCCTTCTGCGGACCGCTGGAGGAATTGGTGGGTGACGACATCGCGCGGTCGCAGCGACTCGGCGCTCGGTTCGTGGTCCCGGGGGATGCGGAATGGCCCACCCAGTTGGAGGACCTCGGTGTGCGAACTCCGCTGGGCCTGTGGCTGTCCGGTGGAGGTCATCTTCGACTCCTCGCCGTGCGGTCGATCGCGGTGGTCGGAGCGCGCGCGGCGACGTCGTACGGTGAGGGGATCGCGCGCACTGTCGCCGCCGAGTGTGCGGCCCGTGGATGGTGCGTCGTCTCCGGCGGAGCGTTCGGCATCGACGCCGCCGCACACCGGGGCGTCTTGGGCGTCGACGGTGCTACGGCGTGCGTGCTGGCATGTGGCGTTGACGTCGCCTACCCGCGCTCCCATGTCTCCTTGCTCGAGGCAATCCGGCAGTCCGGCCTGCTGCTCAGCGAGGCGCCATTCGGTGCCACTGCCATGCGACAGCGCTTCCTCACGCGCAACCGCATCATCGCCGCGTTGACTCGCGGGACCGTCGTCGTGGAGGCGGCGCTTCGATCCGGTAGCCGCACCACGGCGCGCGAGGCGGCCGATCTGAACCGCCATGTGATGGCCGTGCCCGGGCCGGTGACCTCGCCCATGTCCGCCGGATGCCACGCGCTCGTGCGCGAGGGAGGCGCGGCACTGGTGACCACGGCCGACGAGGTGCTCGAGCTCGTCGGCGATATCGGTGCGGAAATGCCGGCCCAGGTGACGGATTCCCCTTCCCTGAGTGCGCGCGAGGCGCGGGTGCTCGACGCGGTCCCGGTCCGCCGGGCCGCACCGCTGGCATCGCTGGCCCGCGTCGCAGGAATCGCCCCGACCGATGTTCTCGTCGCCCTGGGCATCCTCGAGGCCTCCGGCCGAGTGCGTCGCCTCCCCGAGGGGTGGGTGCGCGCGGCCTAGGCCACCGGCGTGGCGGCGGCACCCTGCGACCCCCCGTCGTTGGACCATGGCGGGGTGGGTGACGCCGGCGCACGTGACTGGGACGCTGCGCTCCTGCGTTTCGCCGACTACCTCGCCGCCGAGCGCGGACGCAGCGCCCACACCGTGCGGGCCTACGTCGGGGACATCACCGACTTGCGCGACCACTGTGCAACCCGGAGTCACGACGGTCTGGACGCCCTGACGCTGACGGCGCTTCGCGGCTGGCTCGCCGGCATGGAACGGCGCGGACTGTCGCGCTCCACGATGGCGCGGCGGGCGGCAAGCGCTCGCGTGTTCACGGAGTGGGCGAGCCACCGCGGCATCCTCGAGGCAGATGTGGGCGAGCGCCTGGCCAGCCCGCGGCGAGGGCGCCGTCTGCCCACGGTGCTCACGCAGGACCAGGCCGAGACGGTCATGGGGTCCCTCGATGATCCGTCGGCGATGGGCCTACGCGATCGCGCCGTGGTGGAGCTCCTCTATGCCACCGGCATCCGCGTCTCGGAACTTTGCCGTCTCGACATCGACGATGTCGACGAGGGACGGCGCACGCTCCGCGTTCACGGCAAGGGTGACCGGCAGCGAGTCGTGCCGTACGGCGTCCCTGCGGCACAGGCCCTCGAGGAGTGGCTTCAGCGCGGCCGGCCCGGGTTCGCACGCGACGGAAGCGGTCCGGCCGTTTTCCTGGGGGAGCGCGGGAAGCGAATCGACCCGCGCACCGTGCGACGTCTCGTCCATCGCGTCCTCGCAGGTGTCGACGGGATGCCCGACCTTGGGCCGCACGGACTGCGGCACTCGGCCGCGACGCACGTCCTCGAAGGCGGTGCGGACCTTCGGGCGGTCCAGGAACTGCTCGGGCACGCGAGCCTCGCGACGACGCAGGTGTACACCCATGTCTCCGTGGAGCGGTTGCGGTCCACGTTCGAGCAGGCCCATCCTCGGGCCTAGCGACACCGGCTTGAGGATCGTTGCCGGAAGCAGGAGTAGGAGCGGGTCGGCGTAGCGAGGTCCGGACTTCAACCCCCAGTGCACGCAGGTGCAGTGGCCCCCGCCCGCGAGGACCCCGAGGACGTCGCCGGCCTCCACGCTGATGCCTTCGGACACGGTTGGCCGGACGCCCTCGTAGGTGGTGCGCCAGGTTCCTGCCGGGAGCGGAGCCAGGCCCGAGGGGTGCTCCACCGCGACCACCCATCGCCCGGCGATCCAGCGCGCGAGGACCACGCGTCCGGGGCCCGCGCTCGCAACAGGTTGCCCGAGGCTGGCGGCCAGGTCGACGCCCCGGTGGCCCGCCGCCCAGGGCCGGACCGGGGCGCTGAAGGGCCGCTCGACGGCGAGGGGGGATACGGGAGGCACCCACGAGGGGGACCCGGCCCCCGAGGCGAGCACGAGGGCGGCGGCGGCAGTGAGAAGGTCCATGGCAGGAGATTTGCCGCCCCCCAACAAGCGGCCCAGGGCCGCCCACGGGGCTGGGGATAACCGGGGCTCGGTGACCCCGTAGACTGCGGCCCGAGCCCGGGTCTCCCGGGTATCTCGCGCGTCCTGCCCCCGCCAAGGGGGAGTGCCGTCGGTCCCGGTCCGCCGGGGAGGCCATCGGGGCGCCAGGAGCCGCCACCGGCCGGTGGCGGCAAGGAACCGACAGCGGCGGGGAGCGCCCCGCCGCCCGAAGGAGTGCCATGGCCGTCGTCACCATGCGCCAGTTGCTGGAGAGCGGTGTCCACTTCGGACACCAGACCCGCCGGTGGAACCCGAAGATGAAGCGCTTCATCTTCACCGAGCGCAACGGCATCTACATCATCGATCTCCAGCAGTCGCTGTCCTACATCGACCGCGCCTACGAGTTCGTCAAGGAGACGGTCGCCCACGGCGGCTCGGTCATGTTCGTAGGCACCAAGAAGCAGGCGCAGGAGGCGATCGCCCAGCAGGCCACGCGTGTGGGCATGCCCTACGTCAACCAGCGTTGGCTCGGCGGCATGCTCACCAACTTCTCGACCGTGCACAAGAGGCTCCAGCGACTCAAGGAGCTCGAGGAGCTCGAGACCAGTGGCCTCGGCGCGGGGATGACGAAGAAGGAACTGCTGTCTCTCGACCGCGAGAGGATCAAGCTCGACCGCACCCTCGGGGGCATTCGTGACATGACCCGGCTGCCCAGTGCCGTGTGGGTCATCGACAGCAACAAGGAGCACATCGCCGTGGGCGAGGCCCGCAAGTTGGGCATCCCGGTGATCTCGATCCTCGATACGAACTGCGATCCGGACGAGATCGACTTCCCCATCCCCGGCAATGACGACGCCATCCGGTCGGTGACCCTGCTCACCCGCGTGATCGCCGATGCTGTCGCCGACGGCCTTATGGCCCGCGCCGGCCGCGCCCGCGGCGAGGGTGAGGACACTGTCGAGGTGGCCGCCGACGAGCCCCTGGCCGAGTGGGAGCAGGAACTTCTCGCCGGCGGGGGATCGGGGGCGGGGGCCGTCGAGGTCGTGGAAGTCGTCGAGGTCGCGGAGATCCCGGCCGACGGGCCCGCGCCCGAATAGCACTCCCTCCTCAGTTTCACGCTTCCGTCACCGCAGCGGGGCCCGCGCGCCCCACAACGAAGGGCAGGGCATGGCGAATATCACCGCCGCCGACGTCAAGAAGCTTCGCGACCTCACGGGCGCGGGGATGATGGAGTGCAAGAAGGCTCTCGAAGAGTCCGACGGCGACATCGACCAGGCGATCGAGGCGCTGCGCATCTCCGGCGCGGCCAAGGCGGCCAAGCGGGGGGCGGAGCGCACCGCGAGCAATGGGCTGGTCGTCGCCCAGGAGAACGCCATGGTCGAGTTGCTGTGCGAGACCGATTTCGTCGCGAAGAATGCCGACTTCCAGGCACTCGCGGGAACGATCGTCGCCACGGCCGCAGACATGCAGATTGCCGATGCCGCCGCGCTCCTCGGCACCACCATGACCGACGGCCAGACGGTTGCCCAAGCTATCGACTCGCTCGCCGGCATCATCGGGGAGAAGCTCGAGCTCGGGCGCCTGGCGCTTCTGAAGGCCCCGGTCGCGACGTACCTCCATCGGCGCGCCTCCGACCTGCCCGCGCAGGTCGGGGTGATGGTGTCCTACTCCGGGAGCGAGGATGCCGCGCGCAACGCCGCCATGCAGGTAGCGGCCATGCGCCCGGCATACGTGACCAGGGCCGACGTGCCCGCCGACGTCGTCGAGAACGAGCGCCGCATCGCCGAGGCCACGGCCAAGGAGGAGGGCAAGCCCGAGGCTGCCCTACCCAAGATCGTCGAGGGGCGCCTGCAGGGGTTCTTCAAGGACTCCGTCCTGCTGGAGCAGCCCTCCGTCCTCGACAGCAAGCGCACGGTCGAGCAAGTGCTGGCAGACTCGGGCACCACGGTGAGCGCGTTCGCGCGATTCGAGGTCGGCCAAGGCTGACCGAGAAGCCGGACGGAGCGGCGAGGGAGGCCTGATGGAGACGCCCACGGTGGTGCAACCCTCCCTCGAGGGGACCATCGACACCTGGCCGGAGGCCCCCGACTCCGGGTGGGGGCGAGTCCTGCTCAAACTCTCCGGCGAGGCCTTCGCCGGGGATGGCGAACTCGGGGTGGACCCCGACGTGGTCTCCTCGATCGCCCGCCAGATCGCCGGTGTCGTGCGCGGGGGAACGCAGGTCGCGGTCGTCATCGGCGGCGGCAACTACTTCCGAGGCGCTCAACTGTCGCAGGGCGGTATGGACCGCGGGCGCGCGGACTACATGGGCATGCTCGGCACGGTCATGAACTGCCTGGCACTGCAGGACTTCCTGGAGAAGCAGGGGGTCGAGACGCGCGTGCAGACCGCCATCACCATGGGACAGGTCGCCGAGCCGTACGTCCCGCGTCGGGCCATCCGTCACCTGGAGAAGGGCCGGGTCGTGATCTTCGGCGCCGGGCTCGGGGCACCGTACTTCTCCACCGACACCACGGCCGCGCAGCGCGCGCTCGAGACTGGTGCGGAGATCGTCCTCATGGCGAAGGCCGTCGACGGTGTGTACGACGCCGATCCCCGCACCCATCCGGACGCCCGCCGGTTCGATCGCCTGTCGCACGACGACGTGCTGAGCCGGGACCTCAAGGTCGCGGACGGCACGGCGATCAGCCTATGCCGCGACAATGACCTCCCGATCCTGGTCTTCGACCTCCTCGTCGAGGGCAACATCGCGCGCGCGGTTCGAGGTGAGAGGATCGGAACGCTGGTTACCAAGGCGGGCGGCACCTCCTTCGACGCACGGGAGCGCATGTGAGCGATCAGGTCGACGAGATCCTCCTCGAGGCGGAGGACAAGATGGAGAAGGCCATTGAGGTGGCACGCGAGGATTTCGCGACCATCCGCACCGGGCGCGCCAACCCGTCCATGTTCGCCAAGGTGATGGTGGACTATTACGGCACGATGACGCCGGTCAACCAACTCGCCTCGTTCCAGTCGCCAGAGGCCCGGATGATGATCGTCACCCCCTACGACAAGGGGTCGCTCGCGGCGATCGAGAAGGCCATCCGCGACTCCGACCTCGGGGTCAACCCCACCAATGACGGCACGATCATCCGCGTCGTCCTCCCCACGCTCACCGAGGAGCGCCGCAAGGAGTACATCAAGGTGGCTCGCACCAAGGCCGAGGACGCCCGCATCGCCATCCGCAACATCCGCAGGCACGCCAAGGACAGCCTCGACAAGTTGCTCAAGGACCACGAGGTGGGCGAGGACGAGGTCAAGCGGGCGGAGAAGCATCTGGAGGACGTCACCCACAAGACGGTCGAGCACGTGGACGACATCCTCAAGCACAAGGAAGCCGAGCTCCTCGAGGTCTGACATGACCTCACCCGTCGCGGGCGACCCCGCCGAGCCCGCCCCCCCGCCCAGTCCGGGCCGCGCCGGGCGCAACCTCCCGGCCGCCATCGCGTCCGGCGTCGTCCTCGGCGTGCTCGTCATCGTCAGCCTGGTCTGGGTGAAGTGGCTGTTCGCCGTTCTGACGGCGGTCGCACTGGTCATCGCGCTGCACGAGCTCACCACCGCCTTCGCCACCCGGGGCATCCGCGTGGCGCGCACCCCGGTCTACGCGACGACCCTCGTCGGCATGGCCGCGGCCTACGTGTGGGGCACCGAGGCGCTGCTGGTATGCATCGGCGCCGGGGTCGTCGCCGTCATCCTGTGGCGCATCCGTCGCGGGACCGACGGCTACCTCCGCGACGTGAGCGCGAGCATCTTCCTGCTCGGCTACGTCGCCCTCATGGCGGGCTTCGCCATGCTCATGCTGGCCGCGGACAACGGGGCCTGGCGCATCGTGGTGTTCATCCTGCTCACCATCGGCAACGACATCGGTGGTTATGCCACGGGGGTGCTCTTCGGCAAGCACCCCATCGCCCCGCAGATCAGCCCGAAGAAGTCGTGGGAGGGATTCGCCGGCTCCCTGGTGGTGCAGTGCCTCATCGGAGTTGCCGCCTTCGTGTGGATCTTCCAAGCGCCCTGGTGGCAGGGTCTCGTCATGGGCGTCGTCCTGACGGTGACCGCCACGGCCGGCGACTTCGCGGAAAGCGCGATCAAGCGGGATCTTGGCGTCAAGGACATGGGGACCTTCCTTCCCGGCCACGGCGGGATCATGGACCGGCTGGACTCCCTGGTCATCAACGCCTTCGCCGCATGGGCGCTGTTCACGCTCTTCCTGGGCCCGGGCTGATGCGACACTGGTGCCGTGCCTTCCCCCGGTGAGCTCGTGCTGGAGGCGCCGCGACGTGGCCGGCCCCCCACTCATCTCGCCGATCTCGACTCCACCCAGCGCAGGGCTGCGGTCGCGGCACTCGGGCTGCCGGAGTTCCGGGCCGATCAGGCGTCCCGCCACTGGTTCGGGCGCCTGGAGTTGGACCCGGAAGCCTGGACAGACCTGAGCGCGGCCGACCGTGCCGCGATCGGCGAGGCCCTGCTGCCCAATCTGCTCACCCCGGTGCGCGAACTCACGTGCGACGACGGCGCGACCGTGAAGACCGTCTGGCGCCTGCATGATGGCTCGCTCGTCGAGTCGGTGCTCATGGGCTACCGCGACCGAGTGACCATGTGCGTCTCGTCGCAGGCTGGATGCGGCATGAATTGCCCGTTCTGCGCGACGGGGCAGGCGGGACTGACGCGCAACCTGTCGACCGCCGAGATCGTCGGCCAGGTCGTGGCGGGGACCCGCCTCGTACGCGACGGCGCCTTCCCAGGGAGCCGCGAGCGGGTCACCAACGTGGTCTTCATGGGCATGGGCGAGCCGCTCGCGAACTACCGCTCCGTCATGGGTGCCATCCATCGCCTCGTCGACCCGGTCCCCGCCGGGCTGGGCATGTCAGCGCGGGGGATCACGGTCTCGACCGTCGGGCTGGTGCCCCGGATCCTCGATCTTTCGAAGGAGGGCCTTCCGCTGCGGCTCGCGGTGTCCCTGCACGCCCCCGACGACGAGTTGAGGGACACCCTCGTGCCCCTCAACACCCGCTACCCGGTCGGGGAGGTGCTCGATGCGGCCTGGGAGTACGCCGACCGCACGGGGCGCCGGGTGAGCATCGAGTACGCGCTCATCAAGGACGTGAACGACCAGCGGTGGCGAGCAGAGCTCCTGGGGCGTCTGCTGAAAGGCCATCGCGCGCACGTGAACCTCATCCCGCTCAACCCCACCCCGGGCTCGGCGTGGACGGCCTCGGATGTCGACGACGAGCGCGCCTTCGTGGGTGCCCTGGAGGCCGCCCGCGTTCCGGTGACCGTCCGCGACACGCGG
>JAPOJD010000172.1 GCA_029978585.1 Actinomycetota bacterium | reverse complement strand
GTACCCACGCTTCGACCCTAGGCCGCCCGGAGGGCACACGGCCAGGGTCGAAGGTCCCTGTTCGGTCATGCCCGGCCTCGGGCATGACCCTCAGACCGCGGCGTACTTGTCGATCGTCGAGAGGGCTTCGTCGAGGATCGCGATGCCCTCCTTGGCCTCGGTCTCGCTCACGTTGCAGGGCGGGACCATGTGCACGCGGTTGCCGGTGACGAAGGGCAGCAGTCCGCGCTTCTTGCACTCGGCGTTGACCTCGGCCAGCGCACCGCCCACGGGGGCCCCGTAGGGCACCACGGGCTCCTTGGTCTCGCGATTGAGCACGAGCTCCACGGCCCAGAAGACGCCGATGCCGCGCACGTCCCCGACGATGGGATGACGGTCCATCAGTTCGCTCAGTCCGGGTCCGAGGACGTCACGACCGATCGCCGTAGCGTGCTCCATCGTGCCCTCCTCGTGCATCGTGTCGATAGCCGCGCAGATGGAGGCCATGGCGAGGGGATGCCCGGAGTAGGTCAGGCCGCCGGGGAAGACCCGGTCCTGGAACGTTGCCACGATGGGCTCGGAGATCACGACACCGCCGACAGGCACGTAGCCGGAGTTCACGCCCTTGGCGAAGACGATGAGGTCGGGCTGCACGTCGTAGTTCTGGAAGGCGAACCACTTGCCGGTGCGGCCGAAGCCGGCCATGACCTCGTCGGCGATGTACATGATCCCGTGCTTGTCGCACAGCGCCCGCACGCCCTCGAGGTATCCGGGCGGGGGCGGGAAGATGCCGGCGGTCCCGGGGACCGACTCCAAGACGATCGCGGCGATGGTCTGGGGCCCTTCGAAGGTGACCACCTCCTCGAGGTGGGCAAGGGCGCGCGCGCACTCCTCCTCCGGCGTCGTCGAGCCGAACACCGAACGGTAGAGGTACGGGCCGAAGAAGTGCACATGGTGCATGCCGTACTCATTGGGCCAGCGCCGCTGGTCGCCGGTCGCGGAGATCGCGGTCGTCGTGTTGCCGTGGTAGGAGCGATAGGTTGTCAGGACCTTGGTGCGACCGGTGTGGAGACGCGCCATGCGGATCGCGTTCTCGATGCCATCGGCACCGCCATTGGTAAAGAAGACCTGGCGCATGTTGTCCGGCGCGACCTCGACGATCTTCTTGGCCGCCTCGCCGCGCACGTCCACCGCATGCTGCGGAGCGATGGTCGCGAGCTTGGCCACCTGCTCCTGGATGCGGGCGACAAGCTTGGGGTGCTGGTGGCCGAGGTTGGTGTAGACGAGCTGGCATGAGAAGTCGAGCATGCGGTGACCGTCGTAGTCCCAGACATAGGAACCCTCGGCGCCCTGGACGCACAGCGGGTTGAGCTTGCCCTGTGCACTCCAGGAGTGGAATACGTACTCGCGGTCGAGGTCGTAGACGCGCTTGCCCTCGTCGGGATTGGCGGTGATGGTCATGGCAGCTCAATTTCACGGGTCGACAACGGCACTACTGTAGGGCCCGCGCACGCGCCCGCCAACCACCATCGGTCGTTCACGGCCGGGCAAGGAATGACATGAGAGCGCGGGCGGTGGGCAATTCCAGAATCCGGTCCGGCTCGACGAAGCGCGACTCTCGGACATAGGCACTCATGTCGTGTCCGATGCCCAGTCCCGCGATGCGCACCTTGCCCTCGTCCCCTCGGGTGGAGACCCCCGGGCTCCGAGCGGACTCGATGGCCTCCACCACCTCCTGCAGGTGCCGGTCCAGGTAGCCCTCGGCGTTGGCGAGCGTGGTTGCTCCGTCCATGGGGCTGCCATCAGAGATCAGGATGAGGTGGCGGCGCGGAGCCTCGATCGCCGCCAGTCGCCCGTATGCCCATTCGACTGCCTCCCCGTCGATCCCCTCGCGGAACATCGACGTCCACAGCAGGCCGCCGATCCCCTGTCGTGCCTGGCGCCACGACGTCGCGGCATCCTTGAACACGATGTGGCAGGTCTCGTTGAGGCGCCCGGGGTGAGGGGGGCGCCCCGCGGCCAGCCACTCGCGGTGCGGGCGTCCGCCGCTCCACGCTCCCGTCGTGTAGCCGAGCACCTCAGTTATCACGTCTACCCCGTCCAGGGCGCGCACGAGAGCGTCGACCAGCACCGCGACATCACGGATGGGGCCCTTCATGGAGCCCGAGCAGTCCACCAGCACGCTCACGGCGCCCCGCGGGCGGTCAACAGGTGCTGGCAGCCGGAAGACGCGGCCGTCGCGGCCGCCCGCAATCAGCGACGTGAGCAGTCGCGGATCGACGTAGCCCTCCTCCTGCTCGGTGAGCCAGGCATCGTCGAACGGCTCCGGGAAGACGGCGCGCGCACTGCGCATGAGGTAGCCGGCGACGGCACGGTGCTCGGCCTCGAGTGCGTCGAGCTCCGCGCGGGCCGCGGCCAGCGCGTGCGGGCGCACCCACGTGCCCACAGCACCCACGCGGTCGTACTCGGTGGTGTAGGCGCCGTAACCCCCGGACAGGCCAGCACCGCCAGCCTCGGCGCCGTCGGTATCCGCCTGTTCGTCGCGCCCGATCCCGCGCACGTCGAGCATGGACAGGACCGAGGTGCGCCGGGCGGACGCCGACCTCGCTCCCCTCCGCTCCGCGGCGAGTCCGCCGATGGCGGCAGCCATCGCGGCCGCACGGAGCGCGAACTCCTCCTGGTCGCCGCGTGCCGGACGCAGTTGTCTCAGGTGAGTGCCGAGGACGTCGTAAATGCCGAATCGCGTCGCCTCGGTGTGATCGCTGACGCGCTCCTCTATGGGCTCGGCCAGGATCCGCGATCGGCATACGTGGACCACGGAGAAGAGCAGAATCCCCAGATCGTCCTCGAGCATGCCCTCCTCGATGAAGGACGATGACCATGCCTCGAAGCAGTGGCGCAGGTTGGCCTGCAGCCCAGGCATGGACTCGGGCGCCAGGGACTCGACCCGCAGTTGCTCGAGCACATCGTAGACGAATTGCTCGGCGTCGCCCTCGGGACAGTGCCGCGCGTACACCATGTCGTCGGACAGCCGAAGACGCAGGGCCACGCCGTCCGCAATGCCCCGAAGGTCGTCCAGGCTGCGGCCTTCCACTTCCGGATGGAGGTACGGCGCGCGCGCCGGCGCCACGTCCGCCCCGACATGCATGAGGTGCCCGCGAAAGCGCAGGTCTGGCTCGCCGCTGATGGCCCTCGCGGCCGCCGCCGTGGCGTGCTCCGCCTCTTCCAGGCCCTCCGGGACGGTGACATCGAGCGCGGGCACAGGTCAGGCCTCGGGGAGGAGCGGGGCATCGAAGCACCGCTGGAAGTACTCGGCGACGATCGGCCACTCCGACTCGTCGCACTTGTTGAGGAACGACAGGCGCAGGGCCTGGGCGACATCGCCGAAGATCTCGAGGTTCTCTGCCCAGGAGATGACGGTCCGCGGCGACATGAGTGTGGACAGGTCGCCCGCCCGGAATCCCTCCCGGGTCAGGCCGGCGAGGGCGACCATGGCCGCGACCGTGCGCCGGCCCGACTCGGTGTCCAGCGCGGGCACCTTGCCGATGACGATGGCGCGCTCGTCCTCCTCCGGCAGGTAGTTGAGCGAGGCGACGATGTCCCACCGATCGATCTGGGCGTGGTTGAGCCGCTGAGTCCCGTGGTACATCCCTGACAGGTTGCCCAGCCCGACGGTGTTGGCGGTCGCGAAGAGCCGGAAGGCCGGATGCGGGCTGAGGACCCTGCTCTGGTCGAGCAGGGTGAGCCGCCCATCGCGCTCGAGTACACGCTGGATCACGAACATGACGTCGGGACGCCCGGCGTCGTATTCATCGAAGAGCAGCGCCACCGGTCGCTGCAGCGCCCAGGGCAAGAGTCCCTCGCGGAATTCGGTGATTTGCCGACCCTCCTGCAGCACGATGGCGTCTCGGCCGATGAGGTCGATGGGGTCCCCGAACTCCCCGACCTTCCGGGGGCCG
>JAPOJD010000148.1 GCA_029978585.1 Actinomycetota bacterium | reverse complement strand
CTCCAGCCGGATCACGCGCCCCTCGCATGGCGTGGCACGCACGAGAGCATCAGTGAGTACGTCGCCCACCGTGGCCGAGACCTCCGTCTTGCTCGCCACGGTTCCATCCACGACGAGCGACGGCCCGAACCCGCAGGGGACGATGGCGTCGTCAGTGGGACGCGGGCCGACTGTAGGTTCGCGGTCACCCAGTACGCGGACCTCGGTGATCCCCACGGGCATCGGCGCGTAGGCGCCGGTGAGCGGGTCGAGCTTCCGCACAGTTGACAGGTTGTCGAATCTCAAGGTGATCTCTCGGGCCTCCCGCGCGGGAAGCCTCAGGATGCCCTGGGCGGTGACCACTCCGGTCGTCTCTACTCCGTTGACGGTCGCCGTTACCCGGAGTGGCCGGGAAGTTGGCAGGCTGGGGCGGGTGATGAGTTGGACTCCGGAGACTCTCCTGGGGTCCTGCCAACTCAGCGTGAGTTCGGGCCGGCGCTCGAGGGGCGAAGCGACCCACGAGGTCTCCAGGGAGCCGTCCACTGCCGCCTGAGCGCGCACTGCCGGATCCGACACCTGGACGCTTGTCGCCTCAGCGACGATTGCGTCGTCGGGCAAGGGCCGGAGCAGCTCGTCGAGCCTGGATCCGGGGCGGGGACGCACATCGATGCGCACGCGGTAAGAGCCCGCGCGGTCGACCGTGACAATGCGACGCACCCCGGTCTGCTCCTCGCTCTGCTCGGCAAGGCTGGCATCGCAGACGACCTGGGCATCGACCACTGCGCAGCCGGATCGGGCTCCCTTGCGCTCGGTGAGGACTATCGGGCCGCCACCGGCGGCGCCCGGAGCCTTAACCTGACGCTGTACCGCGACTCCCGGGGGCAGGGTCACCTCGCGGATGCCGAATCCCTCCCCCGGGTTGCTCGCATCGGGCGTCGTCTCCGTCATGCTGTCCTCGGTGGAGTTTCCTTCGGCTGCCACCGCGGCGAGCGTGATGCGCAGGGTCCGCGTCGGTCCCGGCGGCAGCGGGATGGCTTGCGGTTCGTCCGTGGCGCGGACGCCGACCGTTGTTTCGCCGGCGTCGGTGGTGACGGTCACCAGGGCGGGCGAAGTGCCCGCGGCGTCACCGACAAGGAAGCGCACCTCGACAGCTGGCGCCTCGAAGGGCTCCTCGAGGTCGACCTCCCACCACTGGCCGACGCCGGGCTCGAGGTCACCGGACACCCAGGCCGTCCGCGGGTCACCGTCGAGAGCAGCCCATGGCTGCGCGGCGGACGAGCGGGCCCGAAGTGAATCGGCATCGCTCCCACTCGATGACGCCCGCACAAGGCCGCCGGTGAACACTGCTTCGGCCTGACGTCCCGATGGGTCCACGGGCAGGTAGTCCGCCACTCGGCGGTCCTGGACGAAGGGGTCCTCGGCGGTCAGGGTCTGGGATCGGTTGTTGCGCGACCTCCCCACGTTGACCTCCGTGCGCCGGAAGGAGTCAGTGACCGCCTGAGGCAGGTCCAGCCCCGCCACGGGGTCATCGTCGCCAACCGTCACCACGGCGCGCGCCCCGAGCACTCCCGCGTCGGCCAGATCGGCCAGGCCCTCGGCCGCGCCGCTTGCGACCAAGGTCGAGGCGTCGACATCGCGGATCGCCACGCGAGGATCCGGCGCGGCATAGGGGCTGTCGACTCGCCAGACTTCGACTGCGACGGAGGCGTCCTGCAGGCCGGCATCCACGACCGTGGTCTCCGTGCGGTAGGGCGGAAGGACGGGGCCGAAGCCAGCAACGGGGGTGAATCCTCCCGAGCGCACGAGTGCCTGTCGGATGAGCGCGCTGCGCGGGGTGTCAGCGCGTCGACGATCGATGTCATTGCGCACCACGAGATAGCGAACGCCGGCTCGCGCTAGCGAGTCGGCGAGCCCCGGAGAGCCACGGCCGGAGTCGATTCGCTCCTGGATGGCATCAAGCCAGCGAATGTTGCCGGCGCTGGACAGCGGCACTGCGTCTCGAACGGCCCAGGGCGAAGTGGCCAGTGGCTGCAAGGGCTCGTCCTGCGTGCGCCCCCACGAGTACACGCCGAACGACGCGCCCGGCAGGACCAGTGCCCGGGCGCCCTGTTCCTGGTCGGCCAGCCATGCCGCCGCCTCCGCCCAGTAGCCGGGGATGCCGGCGAAGGACCGGTCGCGGGTGAGGCTTCCGGTGAGCGCCGGCCAGGCGCCCAGGGCCACGGCGGCTGCGAGGCCCACGACGGCGGCGACGGCGAGCGGTCGGCGCCGGGCCCCGCGTGCTGCAAGCAGCGCCTGCGCGGCCCAGCCGGTGCCGATCGCCAGAGGCAAGCGCAGGAGCACGTCGAACTTGTGCGTGTTGCGAAGCGGGGCCAGGGCACCGTCGAGCAGCGCCCGCACCTCCTCGGCCCCGAGCCCGGGCACGGCTCCGACGTGACCCGCCCCGACCAGGACCAGTCCGGCGAGCGCACCTCCCACGAGGAAGGGACGGAAGGCGGTGTGTCTCAGGCATAGACCTGACAATCCGGCGGCAGCGACGAGTGCAGTGGCGAGGATGAGCACCGGACTCGTCACGAGCTGCCAGCCCGCCGGCCATACCGGGCCGCCGCCATCGGCGACGTAGGCCACCCACTGCGAGGCTCCGCGCAGCACTACGTCCGGCGACGTGATGAGGGTCGTGACCGATGAGGACTCGATCCAGTCGAGGAACGGCGGCGAGTATCGCCCCAGCACGAGCAGTGGCACCAGCCACCACGAGGTGGCAAGGGCCACCGCGACGAGCCACGTGCCGAGCAGGCGCCATCTGGTGCCGCCGCGGAAGCGCGTGAGGATCCACCAGGCTGCCAGCGGGAGCACGGCGAACGTCGCCACCGCGTTGACCCCGCCGCAGGCGAGCACTGCCAGGCCTGACAGTGCAGCAGCGCGGCGGATGCCCAGGCGTCCCTCGCCGAAAGCCGCGAGCGGGACGATCACCCACGGCGCCATCGCGAAGGGGAGTACCTCGGCGGACAGGACGCCGATCTCGGTGATCATCCGCGGAGCGAGGGCGTAGGCGAGGCCGGCGAAGATCCGGGCTGTGGGCGAGTCGACGCCGAGGTACCGCGACAGTCTCACGACGCCAAGGAAGGCAACGCACATCAGCAGCGACCACCACAGGCGCTGCGCTACCCACGCCGGCACCGCCACGGCATCGGCAAAGGCGTAGAAGGGTCCCATCGGGAACAGGTAGCCGTAGGCCTGATTCTGCAGTTGGCCGAAGAACCCGAGCGGCTCCCACAGACTCAGGGCGCGGCCGAGGAAGCCTGCGGGGTCCACGGCGAGGTCAAGCTTCGTGTCCGCGGCGATGCGCCCGGGGTCCTGGATGAACGCCAGGGCGGTGAGCGCTGCGCAGACCGCGACCAGCCGCAGCCGGTGGATCATGCGGTCCGCGGATGCTGGCGCAGCGGGGGCGGCGGGGCTGCTACCGCGGTCGTCCGCCTGGGGCCCCGACTCCACGACCGCGGTCACGACTCCGCGCTCCTCCGCTGGAGGACGAGGACGACGTTCCAGCACGCCGCCTCGCGCAGCAGCGGCACCCGGGCCGTCCAGGCAAGCGGTCTCGGGAGGTAGCGGGGCACCACCGCCTCAAGCCGGGCGCTGCGCTGTGACCGGGCCCACCTGACACCTGCCTCGGCGGTGATGGGGAAGAGGCTCTCGCCGAACACGTTCTTCGGCGGGTGCCCGTGATGGCGCTCGTAGCGACGCGCGGCGCGGTGGCCGCCGAGAACGTGCCACGGCGACGTCTCATGCCCGCCCCAGGGACCCCACCACAGCGTGTAGGAGCAGATGATCGTTCCGCCCGGGCGGGTGACCCGCACCATCTCGTCGGCCATCCGCCATGGGTCCGCGACATGCTCGAGGACGTTGGACGAGTAGGCCACGTCGAAGGATCCGTCGGCGAAGGGAAGGGCCGCCCCGCTCGCCAGGACGGTGCGCGGCCCCGGCTCGCGGCCGTGCAGCCTCATCTCCCCCGCGTCGGCATCCACGGAGACGTAGGTCGCCCCCCGGGCCTCGAATGCCCGCGCGAAGTACCCGGGACCCCCTCCGACATCGAGCATGAGGGCCCCGCTCAGCGGATGCCAGTGGTCCACCTGGGCGGCGGAGTCCTCCGCGAGCTGCCCGTAGAAGAGGTCGGGATCGGTCTGCTCGGCAAGGAAGGCCCGGAACAATCGCGCAGAGCGAGCGAACGTCGCGCGGAAGGCCTGCTGCCTCCCCGCACCCACGGTCGCCGACACCCGGCGACGGTACCTCAGGCAGGGGGCCGGATACCGTGCACGCGTGCGCATCGCCTTCCTCAACTGGCGGGACACCGCGAACCCCGAGGGCGGCGGCTCCGAGGTGTACGTGGAGGAAATCGCGGCAAGGCTCGTGGAGCGCGGCCATGTGGTGACCGTCGTCTGCGCCGCCCACGACCGCGCCCCCTCGCAGGACGTCAGGCGCGGCATCCGATTCATCCGCAGGGGGAGCAAGCTGACCGTCTACTCGGAGGCTCGGCGCCTGCTGAGGCGTGGCGCACTGGGGCCGGTGGACGTGGTCGTCGACGTCCAGAACGGCATCCCCTTCCTGTCGCCCTGGACGGGACCGACGCCGGTGGTCGTGCTGGTCCATCACGTCCACCGGGAGCAGTGGCCGGTCGTCTACGACCCGCTGCGGTCCCGCATCGGCTGGTGGGTCGAGTCGATGCTTGCCCCGTGGGTCTACCGCGACTGCCGCTACGTCGCGGTGTCGACCGCGACGAGCCAGGAGCTCACTCGCCTGGGGGTCGATCCCGGGCGCATCAGCGTCATCAGGAACGGCACGCCCGAGTCAGCCGATGGCATGGGGCACCGACCCGATCCCGAGCAGCGCATCCAGCGCGGCGGCGAACGCGTCGGCGTCCCCGTCCACCAGGATTCCGGTCTCGCCGTCGGCAATGGACTCCGTGACGCCGCCCGCGCTT
>JAPOJD010000060.1 GCA_029978585.1 Actinomycetota bacterium | reverse complement strand
TGGAGCCGAACGAGGGCGATGTCGTTCTCGAGCGTGGCCGAGTTGTACTCCGGGTGCACGATGATGTTGCGGACCGCGGACTGCAGTCCCTGGCTGCTGCCAACCTGCGACAGTTGCGCCGTTCCGCTGAGGATCGTGAGCTTTTCCGCACCACCGCTCCTCAGCGGCCCCGTGGGGACAACGCAGTGCGCAGCAGTGAGGATCCACTCCGCGCCGATGATGCTGCCGCCGCAGAACTGCCGCGAGTATGTGGGTTCGGTCCCCGAGACGAGGAGGGCCACCTGCCAGGGGGCCTCGGCGATGGAGATGTCATGACCATCGATGATGCGCGGCTGCGCCGGGGACGAGGGATCAGCAGCCTGGCTCGCCGACAGCGGGGCCGCGAACGCCAGCAGGCCGGCCAGCAGTGCCAGGGCCAAGGAGAACGTTCCCCACGTGCGCTTCCCCATCCCAACCTCCGAAGGCATCATGGCCGACGGCGCGATATGACGCGCGCGGAACCGGGGATTTGGCACTCCCGCCGCAGCACCCGGGCGCTTGCGAGGACCGCTGCCTGCCTACGCGGGTAGATTGAGCCGCACACACGGTCGGGTGGCCGACCTCACCGGCCGATTCGAGAGGTTCCCATGGACGAGAAGACTAAGAAGGACCTCAAGGATGCGGGTGAGCACACCGCGCATGGCATCGAGGATGTCGCAGAGGTCCTTGCCGACGGCGTCGGAGGCACCGTCAAGGGCCTGGCCGACGGGGTCGAGACCGCCTCGGCCGAGACGAAGGTTCGCGCGTCTGACGACGGGTGACTGTGCCATAGTGCCGCCGTGAGCTTCTGGGACTTCATGATCGCGGTGCCGCCGCACGTGCGCTTGCTGATCTGCTTAGGCTTGACGATCGGCATCAGCCTCGTCGTCGTCCGCTTGATGTACACGCGGCTGCTCGCGGTGTCCGCCAAGGGCCAGGAGGCCTTCGATACGAAGCCGGGTGTCGCTCGCCCGAACGACGTGATCGGTCGATTCACCCCCTTCACGATCATCGCCTTCGTCTTTCTCACCGGCATCGCGGTGTCGCAGTTCTGGACGAACGCACGCCTCGCCGCGGACGCGATTTCGGCCGAGGCGACGAGCTTTTCGCAATCCCAGGGATACGCCGCAATGATTCCCGCCGACCGGGGCGGCCCGGAGTTGATGGCTGCCCTGGACACGTACCGCTCCTCGGTAATCTCGGAGCAGTGGCCGCTTCTCCAGCATGCCCAGGCCCGGCCCGCCTACGAGGCGCAGTCTTCGGCCGTGCAGGCGCTTCAGGCCGCGATCGCCGTTGCCCTCGACTCCGGGGCCAGGGATGAGAGCATCTGGGACGACTTCAACGGCAGCACGGTCGACATGATGCTGGCCGGGACCAACCGGATCGACAGTGTGCCGCAGGACAACGCGACGCGGCTGATCTTCCTCGTCATGGCCCTCGGGATCGTCAATCTCGTCGCCCTGTGTCTCGTCTCCACCTCCTACCGGGGTCTGAGCATGCTGCTGGTGGGCATAGGGGCTGGACTGGTTGGCCTGCTCATGTTCATCGCCGTCGAGATGAGCAACCCGTACCTCGTCGGGCTGCCCTGGCCGGGAAACCCCGGGGCGTGAAGACCGCGCTGGAGGTAGAGCTCTGACGGCGGTGCTCAGCGCCTCCCTGGGACGGCCGGGCGGTGTCAGCGACCTCGATCGAGGCGCACCTTCACCCGATGGCCCTTGATGCTGCATCGGTTGAGGCTCTTGACCGCCTTGCGCGCCAGTTTCTCCGGGACCTCGACGAGCGAGTACCCCTCGTGCACAGTGATCGCCCCTATGTCCCTGCCCTTGAGATCCGTCTCGCCCGTCAGGGCTCCCACGAGGTCTCCCGGAGTGATGCCGGCACCGCGGCCCGCGGACACGAAGAGCCACTCGGTCGGCTCATCCAGGCGCTTCTTCTTCTTGGCCCTGCCGGCCTTGTCGGGACCCGCGCCCTGGATCCCCTCACCCTTGCGCCGCGAGTCCCGTGTCGGCGCAGCCGCGGTGGCGAAGTCGATCTCGACATCTCCGTCAGGTGCCCCCTGGGTGGCCTCATGCCCGAGTGCGAACGCCGCGAGCGACACATCGAGCAGGTCGTGGTCCTCCAGGAGTACCTCGAGCGCCTCACGGTACGCCTCGAGCCGCTCACGCGCGTCGTCGTCCGCCAGCAGGTCCTCGACCGCCTCGCGCGTGCGCTGCAGGCGGATGCTGCGCACATCCGCGGCCGTAGGCATCGGCGCGGTGGGGATCCGGCCCCGCAGCAGCTTCTCGATCGCAGCCAGCAGCCTGCGCTCCCGCGGCTCGACGAGGCTGATGGCGACACCCTCGCGCCCAGCCCGGCCGACCCGCCCGATCCGATGGACGTACGCCTCGGGGGACACCGGCAGGTCGTAGTTCACCACGTGCGTCAGCCGGTCGATATCCAGGCCGCGCGCAGCGACATCGGTGGCGACCAGGATCTCGGTCGCCCCGGTGCGCAGTCGCCCCATCACGCGATCGCGCTGCTCCTGCGTCAGTCCGCCGTGAAGCGCCTCGGCCTGGTACCCCTGGGCCGTGAGCTGGTCGGTGAGCTCGTCCACCCCACCGCGGGTGCGACAAAAGACAATGGCAGCCTTCGGATCCTCGGCGTCGAGGATGCGGCCCAGCGCTGCCGCCTTCGTGGAACGGGTCACGACGTACGACGTCTGCCGCACTCGCGGAACCTCGTCCGCGACCGACTCTGTCGAGGCGACCGAGATGCGCTGCGGATCGCGCAGGTGGCGTTCCGCCAACGCGGCGATGCGCTTGGGCATCGTCGCGGAGAAGAGCACGGTCTGCCGGTCCTTCGGCGTGCGGGAGAGGATCGACTCGATGTCGTCGATGAAGCCCATCTCGAGCATCTCGTCCGCCTCGTCCAGGACCACCGTCCGGACTGCATCGACCTGGAGCGCGCCGCGGTCCATGAGATCGAGTGCGCGCCCGGGGGTGGCCACGACGACATCGACGCCGCGGCGCAGCGCCTCGATCTGATGCCGCGCCGGGGCACCGCCGTAGACGGCCACCAGCCGCGCCCCCAGGTCACGGCCGTAGGCGTGGAAGGCCTGGGACACCTGCAGTGCCAATTCGCGCGTCGGCACCAGGACCAACGCGCTCGGTCGGCGGTCACTGCCGGGGGCGGACAGGCCGTCGAGAATGGGAAGCGCGAACGCCGCCGTCTTCCCGGTGCCGGTTGCGGCCTGGCCCACGACGTCGGCGCCCGTGCGCAGGACCGGGATCGCAGCGGCCTGGATGGGCGTCGGTTCCTCGTAGCCCTGTGCCGCAAGAGCGCGAAGGAGACCGTCCTTCAGTCCAAGGTCGCCGAATGTGGTCTGGGAGTCTCCGCCTGATGTGGTCACCGCGTCACGCTACGGGACGCCCATGGTGACCCGTAGCCCAGGTGTGTGCCGCGGCGATGATGTCATCATCCAACGCTCGTGACGACCGCACCGGCGATGACGACGACGAGAGCTCCCCACTGGGCGGGGGTCAGGCGCTCATCCTTGAACACCAGGCCCAGGATGGCGAGTACCGCGGGCTCGGTGAGTACCACCGCGCTGACCACGGCCACGTTGATCCCGGACATGGCGGTGGAGAAGCAGAGCCCGGCGATACCGAAGAGCATTCCCAGTCCGAGGAGCCGCGGTGCCATGGCCCGATCAACCCCGCCCATCGTCCTCTTCACGAGGCCGATGACGAGCACCACGAGAGCGGCCGCGGCGAACTGGCAGATGACGCCGAGGTCAGGGTTGGCCTGGCTCGCGCGGCCCAATAGGACGTACTGCGTCCCGAGTAACAGGGCCGCGGCAATAGCGATGAGGACGTAGGTACCCGACCCCCCACGGATGGACCGAGGCTGTGAGATAACCACGACCCCGACGCCGATGGCCACGATGCCGAGCAACTGGGGCGCCGAGGGCAGTTGCCCCCGGATGACGTCGGCGACCACCGGGGGCAGCAGGGACAGCGAGACGATTGCCCCGACGACTCCTGCCTTGCCGATGGACAGCGCGCGGAAGAAGAGGGCGTAGCCGACGACGTAGAGGAGTCCCGCGAGAACGCCTCTGATGACGACGTCGCCCTCCCAGGACAGGCTCCCGGTGAGGACCGCCCAGACCAGGGCGAACACGGCGGAGATGGCCGACGTGACACCGACCACCGCCCAGGCCGACACCCGTCGCGACAGCACCCCACCGAAGAAGTCGGCGAACCCGAAGAGGATGGGCGCAGCGCACAGGGCCAGCCAGGTCACGCGCCCCTACCTCCTCGCGAATCCGGCGCCAACACGGCCGGCGGACGGACCACCTCCAGTACGGTGGCACCACGCGCCGGGAGGACAGTCCGTGACTATGGCATATCTGCGGGAGAGGCCCCGTCTCTCGCCCGCTGCGAGGGCGAGATGACGACCCCGACGCCGCAGGACATCATGCTGGCCGCCGCCGCCGTTCTCGCGCTCGCCACGTTCTGCCAGGTGGTCGCGCCGTACCTGCGCATCCCGTCGCTCATCCTCCTCCTTCCCGCGGGATTCCTGCTCGGCCTCGTGGCACCGCAGATGAGCATGGATGCGATTCTCGGCCCCGCCTTCCCCGTCGCCGTCGACCTCATGGTGGCGCTCATACTCTTCCAGGGCGGGCTTGAACTCGGAAACATCCGCCTGCACGGTCAGGACAGATCCGTCGTACGCCGGCTCATCTGGATTGGCGCGCCGATCACGTGGCTCGCCGGCTCAGTCGTGGCCCACTACCTCCTGGGCCTGTCTTGGTCGCTCGCGCTGCTGCTCGGAGCCATCCTCATCGTGTCGGGCCCGACGGTCGTCACCCCCATCCTCGACTTCGCCCGCCCCCAGCGCCGGATCCGGGGCATCCTGCTGTGGGAGGGCACGATGCTCGACCCGATCGGCGGGATCTTCGCGGTCGTGGTCTTCCAGGTGGTCCAGGTGAGCGACAGCAACGGCCCCGTGGACGCCCTGCTGGCGCTCCTGCAGAGCTTCGCCGTCGCCATCGTGGTCGGCGCCATCGGCGTGGCCCTATGCGCCCTCGGCGCGAAGCTCACCCAGGGCAACCTGATCCTCGGTACGTCGGCGCTGCTGGGCACCGTTCTCGTCTCGGCAGCATTTGCCAACTACCTGGCGGACGGGAGTGGGCTGCTCACCGCACTCCTCATCGGGATCGCCGCGCACCCGGTGTCCAAGAGGATGCATGCGTCACTTGACCCGATCCTCCCGTTCTTCAACACCATCGCGTCGTTCGGAATCGGCGTGCTCTTCGTGTCGATCGCGGCGCTGGTGCCCTCCCCGCTGGTGGCGTCGATCGCCCTGCCTGCCATCGGCATGGCGCTCATCCTCATCCTGCTGGTCCGGCCCTTCGTCGCGACGATCTGCACCGGGTGGACCGACCTCACCGTGAAGGAGCGCGGGTTCATCGCGTGGATGGACCCGCGGGGAATCGTCGCCGCCGCGACGGCCTCCAGCGTCGGGGCCTCCCTCGTCGCCGCCAAGGTGCCGGGAGCCGAGGAACTCCTCCCGGCGGCGTTCATCATCATCGCGGTGACCGTGACGGTCTACGGCCTGACCGCGGTCCCCGTGGCGAAGGCCCTCGGCGTCCGGGACACCGAGCCTGCCACCTCGCCCTAGCCACGACACCGGGCGCCGGCCGGCACCCTTCAGGCGTCGGCGATGACGGTGGCGCGGCGGATGTCCGGGTCGGTGAAGATGTCGTACTCGTCGGTGCTGCGCGTGGAGAACTCCGTCACGATCGCGCCCTCGGGGCCCGCCTGGAACCAGTGCAGGGTGTCGGGATAGATCGTGTGCTGGTCGCCCGGATTGAGGATGACCTCGTGCCAGGCGGTGTAGACACCGCGCTCGCGTCGACTCGGACTGGCCTTGGGTTCCGTGGTTGGCTCCCCCTCGACGTAGAGGTAGACCGTCCCCCTGCGGCAGCGGAAGGTCTCCTCCTTGCCCTGCTCGCTCCCCACCGAGACGTGTCGGTGCTCCGGGCAGGTCTGGTGCGGCAGGAGAACGATCTCCTTGGCGCACACGCGCTGCGTGTTCACATAGACAAGCAACTGCAGCCCGATGCGCTCCAGGTCCGAAAGCCCGAAGTCCGACACCTCGATCCGTTCGCGCTCCGCAGGCGTGAGAGCGATGCCCGCCTCCTCGAACTGACGGGCCGTCCAGTCGCGAGCGATTGCCACCTGCTCGCGTGTCAGTGCCACGTCATGTCCCCGCGCTCCAATGGGGGGATGTGGTCGCCAGGCTGCCCGATGAAGGCCACGGCGTCACCTTCGCGCAGTACCTCGCCCTCCTCCGCGAGAATGCGCAGCACGAGGCCCGACTCGGCGGCCTCGACATCGACCTGGGCCTTGTCGGTCTCCACGCACAGCAGGCGCTCGGCAACCGCAATGGGTTCGCCCACCTTCTTGTACCACCGCACGATCTGCATCTCGTCGGACGTCTGGCCGAGGCTGGGAAGCCGGACCTCATGCGCATGCCCCATCGGGTCTCCCTTCACCGTCTCGCGGCGACCAGTGCCCTGACCTGATCCGCGATGCGGTCGATGCTCGGGATGACAGCCTCCTCCAGGGCGGGGGCGACAGGCAAGGGCACGTCGTGACCGGCGATCCGGACGATCGGAGCGCGCAGCGAGTCGAAACGCTCTCCGACGACCCGGGCCGCGAGTTCGGCGCCCCAGCCTCCGGTGAGGGTGTCCTCGTGTGCAATGACGAGCCTCCCGGTGCGATCGACCGAGGCGTAGATCGTCTCGACGTCGAGGGGCAGCAGGGAGAGCGGATCGATGACCTCGCACTCGATCCCCTCCTCCGCGAGGATCTCGGCAGCCGCAAGGCACCGGTAGAGGACGAGGTGGGTGGCCACGATGGTGACGTCGGTTCCCGCGCGCTTGACGACCGCCTGGCCGAGGGGGACGACGTACTCCTCCTCGGGCACGTGAGCGGTGAGGTCGAGGCCGCCCGCGCTCTCGCGCCCCTTGCTCCCGTAGAGCAGCTTGTGCTCGAAGACGAGAACGGGATCATCGTCGCGGATCGCCGCCTTCATGATGCCCTTCGCGTGGTAGGCGTCCGACGGACAGACGACCTTGAGCCCGGGCACGTGGATGAAGTAGCTCTCCGGGGACTGCCCGTGCTGGGCTCCTCGGTTAGACGCCCCGACGGGCAGTCGCAGGACGAGAGGCACCCGGATGCGCCCTCCGGACATGTACCGCATCTTCGCGGCCTGGTTGACGATCTCGTCCATGCATTCGAAAACGAAGTCGGAGTACTGGAGGTCGGGGATGGGCCGCATCCCCATCATCGCGGCACCCACGGCCGCTCCGGCAATCGCCTTCTCGCTGATGGGGGTGTCGATGATGCGATCGCGCCCGAAGATCTCCGGGAGCCCGAGATAGACGCCGAAGGCGCCGCCGAATCCGCCGGGGATGCCGATGTCCTCGCCGATGAGGAAGACGCGCTCATCACGCTGCATCTCCTCGATGATGGCCTCGCGTATGGCCGCTCCGATGGACAGCCGACGCTCGCCTACCTGATCGCCGGTCACAGGATCCCGCCTCTCATGGACGGAACGGGGAACGCATCGGCGTAGACGCCGGTGAAGGCCTCGGCGGCATCCGGCTCCGGCGACTCGCGAGCGAACGTCACTGCATCCTCGAGCTCCGCCTCCACTTCGGCCTCGACGGCATCGAGGCGACCGGCCTCGCTCGGGTCGCGGCTCACCACGGCGTCGCGCAGCCTCGTCAGGGGATCCAGATCGCGCCAGGCATCCTCCTCCTCCCGCTCGCGATACTTGCGAGCGTCGCCGCGGCTGTGACCGGCGAACCGATAGGTCTTCGCCTCGATCAGCGTCGGACCGCCTCCGCCCGCCGCGCGCTCGCGGGCCTCTGCCGTCGCTTCGCGCATGGCGACGACGTCCATGCCATCGACGGAGACGGCAGGGATGCCGTAGGCCGCGACGCGGTCGACCACGTCGGGGACGAGCGTCGTGAGGTGGTACGCCGTGGACGCGCCGTACAGGTTGTTCTCGCACACGTAGACGATGGGCAGGCGCTGGACGGCCGCGAAGTTGACGCCCTCGTGGAACGCCCCCTCATTCGTGGCGCCCTCGCCGAAGAAGCAGGCCGCGACCTGCCCCGACCCCTGCAGCTTGAAGGCCAGACCCATGCCGCTCACGATGCTGACCCCGCCGGCCACGATGGCGATCGCGGGCACCATCCCCACGTCTGGGTCGCCGAGGTGCATCGACCCGCCCTTGCCCCCGCAGCAACCAGTCGCCTTGCCGTACAACTCGGCCATGGCGCCGCGCATGCTCACCCCCTTGGCCAGCGCGTGCCCATGGGGTCGATGGGTGGACGTGATCCAGTCGCCCGGCTCGAGGGCATCGCACACGCCGACGGCCACGGCCTCCTGCCCCTGGTACTGATGCACGGTGCCGGGCAGCTCGCCCTTGAGGAAGAGCTGGTAGACCCGGTCCTCGAACCGTCGCAGCCGCACGAGCCCTCGGTACAGGAGGCGCGCATGATCCGCGTCGAGGCCGGACACGTCCACGGGTTCGTTCACGTGACCTCCTTCGGGAGCAGGGACTCCGCGCGCCCGCTGCTGCCGTACAGCCGGATCAGCTCACGGACCGTGGAGGTGATCGACGCCTGGCCCGCCACCAGGAAGTCGGTGTCCTTGTGCGAACCCACCAGGTCGTGCACCGACTCCTGGCCGGTCCAGGTGCCGGCATTGGCCATCACGGCATCGAGGAATACGCGCTTGAGGCGGGTCCCTACATTGAACTTCGCCACGCCCGCGTCGATCGCCGCGGCAACGTCGGCCGGCGGGAAACCGGTGCCCCCGTGGATTGCCAGCGGCACGCTGACTGCAGCGTCGATCGCCTTCAAGCGGGGGAGGTCGATCGCGGCCGTTCCCACGGTGAGCAGGTGGACGTTCCCCACGGCCACCGCCAGGCAGTCGATACCGGTCTCCTCGACGAACGCGCGCGCCTCGTCGGGGTCGGTGAGGTACGCGTGACCGTCGTGCACCTGCCCGTCGACGAAGTCCGGGAGACTGCCGAATTCGGCCTCGACGGCCACCCCGGCCGGGTGTGCTGCGTCCACCAGCGCCGACACCGCGGCAACCGCTTCGGGCACGGGCCAGCGATGGCTGTCGATCATCACGGCGGTGAAGCCGCTGTCGATACCGCGGATCGCCTGCTCGAAGCTGTGCGTCTCGTTGAGGAGCAGCGCCAGGGGTACGTCGGAACCTTCCACGAAGGCTCTCCCCATCGCGCCGAGGAAGCCGATACCGCGATCGTCGAGCCACGGGTCGTCCAGCATCGTCGCCCCGAAGCCCACGATGACCGGGGCACGCTCCTCGTGTGCGGCCGCGAGAACCGCCTCGAGGGAGTAGCTGTCCCAGCTCTCGAAGTACCCGAGGGCATACCCGTGCTCGCGCGCGTGGGCGAGGAGCTCGGGCAGGGGGATCAGCGGCATGCGCGGCGCCTACGCCGACCCGGCAGTCAGCGGGATCTCCCGAACGGCAATCCCCGTCATGGCTGCGCGCGCCTCGTCATCGGAGAACATCGTGGAATGGCATCCCAGGCCCCGGCAGACGGAGGCGCCGAGTGCTGAGGCGTAGCGCAAGGTGTCCTCGATAGCCCACCCACGCAGCATTCCGGCGACGATACCAGCGGTGAAGGCGTCACCGGCCCCGGAGCCGTCGACGAAGTCGACCTCCAGCGGCGTGACGTCCAGGGCCCGGTCGCGGTCGGCGAACAGGGCGCCGTTGCCACCGCACGTGATGACGACCCAGGTGCAGCCCCATGCGAGAAGCTGCGCTGCCTGATCGCGCGGATCGGTTCGGCCGGTGAGGGCGGTGGCCTCGTCCTGGTTCGGCAGGAAGCCATCGACATGGGGCAGCAGGGGCCTGATCGCCTGTGCCGGGTCCGGTGCATCGTGCGGGACGACGACATCGAGAAGTATGCGTACTCCCCGTGTCCTCAGGCGGCGGATGACGGGCTCAAGGTCCTCCGGCCTCAGGCCGGGGAGTACCAGGTAGCCGCCGATGACAAGCAGGGCCGCGTCGGCCGCGCCCATCTCGACATCCGAGGCCGAGTAGTCGGCGTTGGCGCCGATGCAGTGCAGGAATCGGCGATCGTCCCCCGCAACGGGAAGCACCACGGTCTGGGACGTCGGGGCATCGGGGCTCCGGGTGACGCCGGAGACATCGACGCCTCCAGCCGCGAGTTCGTCGATGACCTGCTGTCCCAGCGCATCATCCCCGACCCGCCCGCTGACGCGCACGGCGATGCCGAGGGAGGCGAGGTCGATGCTCGTGTTGGCGGCACAGCCTCCGGACTGGTAGAGCGGAGGGGCGATCTCGATGAGCTCCCCGGGACGGGGGATCCGGTCCAGCACGGGCACGAAGAGGTCCGAGACGAGGATCCCGGCACACACGACCTCGGGGCCGGAGGCCGGGGGCTCGCCGCTGGGCACGGCAGACAGTGTCGACTCGGTCGGAACCGGGGTCAAGGCCACGAACTATCGCGCTTCTCTCCGGAGACGCTCCGACCAGTGATCGTCGTGGATGATGCGAGCCTGGAACGCCGACCTCAACCAGGCGGCCTCCGGCTGCGTGCGGATAGCCGCGGCCCAGCGTCCCAGCTCTCCCGCGGGGAGCGCGAGCAGCTCGCGGCGAAATGACACGGCCAGGAGCGCGGCATTGACGCGATCGAGATCCCCCGAGGAGAAGACGAACGTCGCCCGGTCCTCCTCCCCCACTCCTTCGACCAGGACGCGGGAATCCCCCAGCCGCCCGAGGAGGAACGGGACGTCCCCGCCACCCCCCTCGGTATACATACCCGCCCGCATGCTCGAGCATGCCTCGCGCAGGACGGCAGCATCGTCCTGAGGGAGCCGGCCGAGCCAGGCCTTCACCGCTGCGGGATCGTCCAGCGCCCAGCCGTCCTGCCAGGCAAGGTCGGCAGCGTCCCAGGAACGCGCCGCCCCTCTCGCGGCCGCGGTGAGCTCCTCGCGGAGCCTGGCCACGACACCGGCGAACTCGTCGGTGCGCCGGCCTAGACCGCCGATGCGCACGGGGACGCCGTAGCGCAGCGTCAGCGTGAAGGTATGGCCATCCCGCGATACGTCTGACACGAGGCCCCACGGAACGAACAGCGCAGCGCGTCCACGCGGCTCCACGACCATGCCGTGCGGCAGGGCTGCGACATCGACCAGATTGCTCCCGTCGCGGGACTCGAACTCCTCGACTACCGCGAGATCGGCCTGTCCGAGGCTCGCGCGCCTCGCACTGCCGCGGGCCTTGCGCATCTGCTCGGCGATGGCATCGCGATGCGATCCCAGGTGCCCGATCTCCACCAGGGTCGGCTCTCCGTCCACGCCCTCGGCGACGCCCAGGACGATGCGCGGTCCGTCGTCGGCCATGGTGTCGACGGCATGCCAGGGAATCGACCGGTCCGGGAGGTCCAGGCCCTGCGGCGTGATGAGGATCGTGGCCTCGTGCCCGTCAACCTGCGCGCGGTACGCCGTCATCCAGGGGCCGCGGTGCCGCACTCGGAGCAGAACTTCGAGCCCGCCGGAATCTCGTTGCCGCACTCCCCACAGAACGAGCCCTTGGCGAGCTTCTCGCCACACGAGGGGCAGAACTTCCCTCCGGACACGCGCTCTCCGCATGACGGGCAGGCCACCTTGGCCCGGGACGTGACGTCCACCTCGGAGGTCCAGTCGACCTCTTTCACCTTCTCCCGGATCTGCTCCACCTGGGCCGCGGCCTGCGCGCGCGACAACTCCTCGGCCACGATCGGCGAGCAGTCAACGCACTGCCCGATGTCGTCGTTCCAGCAGACGTCTGCGCAGACCCAATTGCCGCACCCCCGGCACTGCCGGAAGTGCGGCCGCACGGCCTCGACGCCTTCGCGCAGCGCCTTGTCCTTTGCCGCGGAGTTGGTACCCCGATCGAGCATGTCGTCCGCGGCACTTCCCAGAGATCCCAGCGTGCCACCGAAGAGGCCGCCCGCGGCGCGCAACAGGCTTCCGCCCTTGCCTACGAGGTCGGCCTGGAAGGGCGAGCGGTAGCCGTTGCCGCATCTCTCGCAGAAGAACTCGAACTGGTAGCCGTCCTCATTCGACAGGTCCTGGTAGTTGCCCGTGAAGGGCACGATCTCTGCCACGGCGCCATGATGGCACCGCCTTGAGCCCTCCGCTGCCCAATCGCCGATACGGGCGTCCGCTGCGAGGGCGAAACCGG
>JAPOJD010000050.1 GCA_029978585.1 Actinomycetota bacterium | reverse complement strand
GTCAGCGATGACGCGTACAGGGTGTCGTCGACTTGATTGACCGCCATCCCCTCAGCGGAAGTCACCGTGAGAGACCGCGAGTCGTCCACGTTCGCTCCCCTGATCGCCAGCACGGTGCTGGACGCATAGCCGGACACGTAGAACGTGTCGTCATCCTGGTTCACGGCTAGGTTCCGTGGCTCATTGAAGACAGGGACGGTACGGGCCAAGGACAGGGTCCGGCCACGAATGACGGAAACGGTGTCGGACAACTTGTTGGTGACATACAGGGTGTCATCATCGACGTCGACTGCCGTGTCCCACGGCTCGTCTCCCACGGTGGTGATCGTGCTCGCCATACTCCGCGTGCGCCCGTTGATCACTGAAACCGAGTCATCACCGTAGTTCGCGACGTAGACCGTGTCGTCGCCCAGGTCGATGGAGATGCCCCGCGGGGAGGTTCCCACGGGGATCGAGGCGATGACGGCGTACGTCGACGCAGGAGCGGATCCCGAGCGCACGCGCACCGAGCCCGGCAGGCCCCCGGCTGCCCACGGGGCCGCGACCAGCACGCTGCCAGCGACGGCCGCTCCCATGGTCACCGCCAGGGCTCGGGAAGCAACTTCTCTCCGCACAGGCACGCTCTCCCTCCCACGCCTGAACCGAGAGTAGAACAGCCTGAGCAGGTGAAGGACACGTTTTGCCAACCGGCCCGGCCGGTCGAAGGGCCCGCGATGCAACGGCGGGCGGAGCTCAGAACTTGCCGACCATGGCTCCCGCGTTGATGTACCACTCCCAATCGCTGCCGTCGCCGACAGCAGCCCAGACGCAGTTCAGCGATCACCCGCGCAGTAGGGGACTCGTGATCGTGTAGCGCCACCTCAGCTTGGACTTGCGCTCGACCTGCACCGTCGCCTTGGCCGAGGGAGTGGACGTGGACGAGCCGCCGGGGAACTGGATGGTGACCAGCAGCGGAGACGGCGCATAGCTGGTCGGGCACCTCCGATCCGCCCACGTGTCGAAGTTCACGCGAAGTTCCTGATCTGACAGGTCCCAGCCAGGAGCATCCGCGGCATAGCGCACATCGAGCACGGCGCGCCCGGCGGACCTCGTGACGAAGATGTCCGCCGCCTGGATGTCGATGATCCGGCCACCGTTGACGTCCGGGCGAAGAACGACGGCCGATGCGGACCCGCCACCGACAACCAGGATCCCCGCCAGCAGTCCGAGCGCGAGAACAGCACGAAGTGCTCGGCCACCCAGCATGAGGTCCCCTCCTCCACGGTCCCCCCAACGTCGCCAGCGTATCGGCACGCCTCCTCATGCAGGGCTTGCCGAACGGGCATTCACGGGGGGCGCTCGCCTATAGTCGACAGGTCAGGGGCGCCTTCAGGGGGCGCCCGCTCGCGTGAGGAGCCTGCCGGTCATGAGGTGGTCGATCGCGGGGCTGCTTCCCGTGGCCGCGGTCGGCATCGTCCTCGCGTCCCTCGCCCCCGTGCACGGTGCACCGCCGGCGACCGCGGACTCCCGGGCATCGACGCCCCCCAACGTCGTCATCATCATCACCGACGATCAGCGGGCCGGCACCGAGGTCGGCATGCCCATTGTCATGCGCGAACTCGCCGGCAAGGGCGTGAGGTTCCCCAACGCATTCGTCCCCACGTCATGGTGCTGCCCCTCCCGCTCGAGCCTGCTCACGGGGAAGTACTCCCACAACACGGGCGTGTGGGAGAACACCTCCGTCGATAGCTACGGCGCCTGGCCCGCCTTCGCCAACGGCGGCGAGGAGAAGGACACGCTGGCCACCCGGCTCAATGACATGGGCTACCGCACGGGCCTGTTCGGCAAGTACCTCAACGGGCTGGAAGAAGCGCCACCGCGCTACAAGCCGCCCGGCTGGGACGTCTTCGCCGGGCTCCTGAAGGGCTCCTACTGGAACTACCACCTCAGCAACGACCCGATCGCCGGCCGGCCCGGCCGTCGCACGTACCTCACCGACGAACTCGGCGCGCAGACCGAGCGCTTCATCCGGTCCACCCCCGCGAACACCCCGCTCTTCGCGATGTTCACCCCCTTCGCACCGCATATGCCCTTCGACCCCGGCCCCTACGCCGGCGAGACCCGGCGCCGGGGGCTCACCGGCCGGGTGATGAAGGAAACCCAGTGGCCGAGTCCCTCGGTGAACCAGGAGGACATGACCGGCTATCCCCGGTACATGCAGAGGCTCAAGCCCTCGGAGACCTTCGACAAGCGCGAGGGCTACACGCTGGATCAGGTCCTCATGCGCACGCAGGACATGCTGATCGGGGTAGACAAGTCGGTGGGCACCATCATCGAGGCCCTGCGTGACACCGGCAGGCTCGACAACACGCTCATCGTCCTGGTGTCCGATAACGGGTACCTGCTCGGCGAGCACCGGCTGCAGCGCAAGAACGTCCCCTATGACCGCTCGATCCGCGTCCCGCTGATCATGAGGTTCGACGGACACCTCGGGCGCGGCGTCGTCGACGAGCGCGTGGCTGCCGCGAACATCGACATCTACGCCACGGTGATGGACGCCCTCGGCACCAGCAATCCCACCGTCGACGGGCGCACGCTGCTGTCGTCCTCTCCCTACAGCTCCGGAGTCCTGCTCGAGGCCACGTCCTGGCGCAACCTGCGTCGGCCCGCGTACTGCGGATGGCGCGAGCGCGACTTCCTCTTCGTCCGCTACAGCACGGGCGAGGAGGAGTTCTACGACTACCGCGAGGACCCCTACGAGCTGCGCAATGCCGTCGAGGATCCGCGGTATGCCTCCCTCGTCGACTCCATGCGCCAACGCGTCCGAGAGGAGTGCAATCCGCGGCCGCCGACCTTCACCTGGTCCCCGTCGCAGTCGCGATCCCAGCCGCCTTCGCCGCCGCTGAACGTCGTGGCGCGAGCACAGCCGCGCCCCGCGGCGATCGACGTGACCTGGCGCGCCCCGCGCGACACTTACGGCACGCCACCCGAGCTCTTCCGCGTCACCTCGACCCCGGAGGGCCTCGACTGCCAGGTGCGGCCCTCGGACGGCGACGGGCTGAGGTGCACCTTCCTCGGGGCCAAGCCCGGCGTCGAGTACGTCTTCTCAGTCGATGCCATCTCCGAGGGCGGCACCTCGGACACCGCGCAGTCCAATCCCGTCGTCCTGCAATAGTTCCCCCGTGCCCATTCGCGACGCGGTCCCGGGGGACGTCCCCCTCATCCTCGACATGATCCGCGAACTCGCCGAGTACGAGCGCGAGCCCGACGCCGTAGAGGCCACTGAGGAACTCCTCGCCTCCGCGCTCTTCGCCCCGCAGCCGGCCCTCTTCTGCCTCATCGCCGAGACGGACTCCGGGGAGCCCGCGGGCTTCGCCCTGTGGTTCCTCAACTTCTCCACCTGGCTCGGTCGGCACGGGATCTACCTCGAGGACCTCTACGTCCGCCCGCACCTCCGCGGCCAGGGCTACGGCAAGGCACTGCTCGCCGAGCTCGCCGGCATCTGCACCGAGCGCGGATACGGGCGCCTGGAATGGTGGGTCCTCGACTGGAACGAGCCCGCCATCGCGTTCTACCGCTCACTCGGAGCCGTGCCCATGGACGAGTGGACCGTGCACCGGGTCACCGGCGACTCACTGCACGACCTAGCGGCGGGAACCTGACCCGATCTTGTCGATTGCCGCGTCGATGCGGCGCTGCCGCGTCTCCGGCTTCTTGGCTTCCTCGATCGAGCGCACGTACTCCTTGCGATGGGTGTAGGCCAGGGCGTCGAACGCCGGCCGCAGCCCCGCGGCCCTCAGGGCCCGTGCGAAGTCTGCGGGCACGTCGACCGTCCGCTCACCGGTGTCCAGGGAGATATCCACGGTGTAGGTGCCGCCGGGCACGAGTCCGCCCTCGCGCATCTCCCGGTTGACGACGGTCATCCACTCGCCCCGGTACACCGACACGCTCGTGCGGAACGTCGCCCCGCGGTAGGCGATGACGACCGGTACCCGCCCGCGGCCGTGGCTGCCCCGGATCCGGTCGACCTGCTCCTGGGTGAGGATCACCGTTGCGGTGGTGGCCCCCGTCGGGATCACGTCGATCTTCAGGCGCATGCGACTTTTCTACCAGCGGGTCGGTCGTTGACCCGGCGGGAGTCTTGTTGCACGGTGCTGCCATGCGAAAGACGATCTGCGCCGCTGGCGCCGCCCTGCTCGCCCTGTCCCTCGCCGCGTGCGGCGGCTCCGGGGGCAACACCCCGGACAACCCCGCGGAGAGCATCCTCACCGGCGTCCCCGCGCCCCAGGAGAGCATCCTCACCGGTGTCCCGGCGCCCCAGGGCGACACTGGGGACAACGACAACGACGGGGACAGCGGGAGCGACAACGATAACGACGGCAGTTAGCCGGGTCAGGACGAGGAGCCCTCAGGCGTCCTCGTCCTCACCGCTGAGGTCGCGCGTCATGCCGGGCGTGAGCAGGACCACCACGGTGACGATCGCCAACGCGCTGAGCACGATCCCGACGGTGCGCTCGACGCCGCCCACCGCGCCGACGAGCGGCACGCCGACGACCAGGGCGAGGATCTGGGCCAGCACCGATGGCGCGCGCGCCCACCGGCGGCCCTGCCATAGGCCCCACGCGGAGACGAGCAGGCCGATGCCCATCGCCAGGAAGATGATGATCTCCAAGGTGACCGAGGCAGGGTTGGACACCGGCGCGGGCCCGGTGATGCCCAGTCGCGCGAGTTCGACGATCACGAAGACGCCGTAGCCGGTGAGGGCGAGGCCCTCGATCAGCACGACCGCCGCGACGAAGGCCAGGCGCGGGCCTATCCGTCGGGCTCCAGCGGTCATGGCAAGAGCCTAGGCCGCCCCTCGCCGACTGCTGTGCCCGCTACTGTGACGGCGTGCGCGGGCTCCTCATCGTCAACCATCACGCCACGACCACTTCGCCACGGGTGACCGACGTCCTGGTGCACGCGCTCGCCGGCGAGCTCGACCTCGAGGTCGTCACCACCGAGCATCGCGGGCACGCCCGCGAACTCGGGGCCCGCGCCCGCCGCGAGGGCCTCGACGTGGTCTGCACGATGGGCGGGGACGGGACCGTCAACGAGGCCGTCAACGGGATGCTCGAGGACGGCCCGGGCGCGGACGTGCCGTGCATCGCCACGATCCCGGGCGGAAGCGCCAACGTCTTCGCCCGCGCCCTGGGGCTGCCTTCCGACCCGGTCGAGGCGACCGGCCTGATCCTCGAGGCACTGCGCGAACGCCGCACGCGCACGATCGGCCTCGGTCAGGCCGTCATCGTTCCCGACGCCGTGGATGCGCGACGCTCGTCCATCGCGCCTCGCTGGTTCCTCGCCAACGCCGGCGTCGGCATCGACGCGGAGATCATCGCCGCGATGGAGGCCCAGCGTGCCTCCGGCAAGGAGGCCAGCCCCACGCGGTATCTCGTCACAACGCTGCGGCAGTACTTCTGGGGCACCGATCGGCGCGAGCCCGCGCTGGACATCCAGGCCGGTGACAGCGAGGCACTTCGGGGCGTGTTCGTCGCGATCGTGCAGAACACCTCCCCCTGGACCTACCTGGGCAGCCTCCCGATCGACCCGTGCCCCCGGGCGTCGTTCGAGACGGGCCTGGACCTCTTCGCCGTGCGCAGCCTCGGCGTGGGCGCCGCACTACGGGCGGCCCGTCGCATGCTGTCGCGCAGCAGGGCGGGGTCCACCCGTAGCAGCCTCACGGTGCTGCACGACCTGCCCGAGATCCTCGTGATGGCCCGGCGTCCCACATCCCTTCAGATCGACGGAGAGGGGATGGGCGAGGTGGCCGAGGTGCGATTCCGTGCCGTCCCCGCAGCCCTCCGGGCGGTCGTCTAACCGATAATCGGACGGATTGACGATTGATCTGTGACTAAGACGACAGGGCAATGGCGGGTGACCTCGTCGATTCGCCTTGTGGGGCGCCCCCGTCCATGTCACCCTAGGTAATCGGTGCCGCCTGGCACCCGCGTCGCGCCCCCGGCCCTGACCACCCCAGAGCCTCCCGCCGCGCGTGAAGGATGTCACAAGCGCTCGGGCGCGACGAGGAGGACCGCATGGACTGGCGCCACCGGGCTGCCTGCCGTGACGAAGACCCGGAGCTCTTCTTCCCCATCGGCAACACCGGTCCCGCCCTCCTGCAGATCGAGGAGGCCAAGGCCGTCTGCCGTCGCTGCGAGGTCGTCGACGACTGCCTGCGCTGGGCCCTGGACTCCGGCCAGGACGCCGGGGTGTGGGGCGGCCTGAGCGAGGACGAGCGCCGCGCCCTCAAGCGCCGCAACGCCCGCCTACGGGCCCGCACGACCGCCTGAGGCGCTACCCGCCCAGCGGGACGCTGAGGCTGGCCAGGGTCCCTCCCTCCGGCCGGGGACCGATCCGCACTTCCCCTCCTAGGTCCTCCTCTATGAGCATGCGCACGATCTGCAGGCCCAGCCCTGCCTGGTCCGGGCCTCCGGTCGGCACGCCCTCGCCATCGTCGCGGACCTCGACGACGAGACAGTCGCTCGAACGCGACGGTCTCACCTCGATGACGCGCGCGCCCGCGTGCTCCACGGCGTTCTGGACGATTTCCGACAGTGCCATCGCGAGCGGACCCGCGAGGTCGGTGGGGATCTCGCCCATCGATCCCGAGCGCACGATGCGCGGCACGGCACCGTTCGGTTGCGCCGGCATGAGGTCCCCGGCAAGGAGCGTGAGCCGCTCGGTCACGTCGTCGAAGTCGATCGTCTCGCCCGGTTCCTGCGACAGGATGTCGTGGACGGCCGCGATCGCGGACACCCGTCGCTCCGCCTCGGCGAGCGCTTCACGGGCCTCCTCGGCGGTCACGCGCCGAGACTGCAGGCGCAGCAGCGCACCGACCGTCTGGAGGTTGTTCTTCACCCGGTGGTGCACCTCCCTCAAGGTGGCGTCCTTGCTCAGCAGGGCCCGTTCCCGCCGGCGCAGGTCGGTGATATCCCGCACGAGGACGACCGCCCCCACCTGCCGGCCGGTCTCCTCCAGCGGCACCGCCCGCAGGGAGACCGACGCGGATCGGTTCTCCACCTCGGCGTCGCCGGCGACCCGGCCGCTGGCGACCAGGGCGAGCGACTCGTCCACCGGTCCGGGGCGATGCCACAGCCGGGTGGCGGTGTGCGCCAAGTCGCTGCCCACCAGGTCGGGCGCCAGGCCCAGCCGGCGGAACGCCGACACCGCGTTGGGGCTGGCAAAGGTCACGCGACCGTCCTCGGACAGGCGCAGCAGGCCGTCGCCCGCGCGCGGCGGCGGCGCGTCCGCGCCCGCGGCCCAGCCCGTGGGCGGGTAGCGGCCCTCCGCCACCATTCCCAGCATCAGCCGGGCGATCTCGAGGTACTCCGTCTCCAGGCGCCCCGAGGGCGTCCCTTCGCCGCGATCGGTGCGGTGACGGCTGATGACCCCGATCACGCGGTCGGTGTCCTCCCCCGAGCGACCACCACGGGCCCTCGACACCGGGACCGCCTCGCAGCGTCCCGGCGCCGCGGGCTCCACCCTTCCGGTCAGGCGCGCCCGGTCGAGTTCCGGACGCCGCCCGCGGGGCGTGAACGCGCCGACGACGTCCTCCGGGACCGACGTGGCAGCGGTCGCCGGGCGCACCTGCGCGGCAGCAACCCAGCCGCCGTCGTTCCACGTCGGCAGCCACAGGACGAGATCCGACAACCCCAGGTCAGCGACGAGGCTCCAGGTCGCGACGAGGCCGTGCAGCCACTCGACCTCCTCACGCGAGAGGTCGGTGCGCTCCTGGGCGATCTGGTCGAGGGTGCCCACGAATCCGGAGGCTACGCCACCCCCGGTAGCCTGCATCACCGGCATTCGAAGGGAGCCCGCGTGCAGAACAAGACGCTCATCACGGTGGGGGCAATCCTGGCGCTCGTCGCCATCGGGATCGGCGTACTGACGCTGACGCTCCTGTAGGCCGCTGCGTGGATCCCGCACCGCAGCACGGCGGCACCCAGGCGGTGGACGCGGCTCTGCGCCACGGCGTACGGACGATGTTCACGCTGTCCGGCGCGCACGTCTTCCCCCTGTACGACGCCGCGGTGGGGGGCGGCCCCGGCCAGGACGGGCCGCTACGGCTCGTGGACGTGCGCCACGAGCAGACCGCGGTCTTCGCCGCGGAGGCCACGGGCAAGCTCACCCGCACGCCCGGGTTCGCGGTGGTCACGGCCGGTCCCGGCGTCACCAATGCGGTGAGCGCGGTAACCGGCGCCTTCGTGAACGGCTCTCCCCTGGTCCTCATCGGGGGACGCGCACCGGAAGGACGCTGGGGCAGCGGCGCGCTGCAGGAGCTCGACCACGTGCCCATCCTCGAGACGGTGACCAAGCGCGCCTGGACCGTGCGCGATCCCGCCGGTGTCGGCGTCGCGGTCGACGAGGCGTTCGCCGACGCCGGCTCTGCGCATCGGGGGCCGGTGTTCATCGACGTGCCCATGGACGTGCTCTTCACTCCCGCGAGCCCGCTGCCGATGCCCGCGCGCCCCGAGTCCGTTGCCCCCGATGCCGGAGAACTCGACGCGGTGGCTGCGGTGCTGCGTTCCGCCCAGCGCCCGGTGCTCGTGCTCGGAAGCGACGTGTGGGCTGATGGCGCGGAGGACGCCGCGCGACTCCTCGCCGACGTCTCCGGCATCCCCGTCATCGCCAATGGCATGGCCCGCGGAATCCTGCCGCCCGACCATCCGCTGCTCGTCACGCGCGCTCGTGGGGCCGCGTTCGCAACCGCCGACGTCGTGATGGTCATCGGCACACCGCTGGACTTCCGCCTCGGCTACGGCAGGTTCGGCGACGGCAGTGCCGCGGTGGTCCACCTCGCCGACTCCGAGGGCCAGCTCGCCGCGCACCTCGAACTCGCCGCATCTTGCGCGGGTGATCTCGCGCGCCAGTGCACGCTGCTCGCCGGGCTGCTGACCGAACCGGTGGGAGCGCCCGACTGGGCCGAGGGCCTGCGCGCACGGCACCTCGCCGCGATCGCGGCCGACAGCGCAGACCTCGCCAGTGACGCCGACCCCATCCATCCGGCGCGCGTCTACGGAGAGCTCCTCCCCCGACTCTCCGACGACGCTGTCGTGATCGGCGACGGCGGCGACTTCGTGTCCTTCGCCGGCAGGTACGTCGAGCCGCGACTGCCCGGGCGCTGGCTTGACCCCGGGCCGTACGGCTGCCTGGGCACCGGGCCCGGCTACGCCATGGCCGCGCGCATCGCGCACCCGTCCTCCCCCGTCGTCCTGCTGCTCGGCGACGGCGCGGCAGGGTTCTCGCTCATGGACGTCGACTCCCTGGTGCGCCACGACCTGCCGGTCGTGATGGTCGTCGGCAACAACGCTGGGTGGAACCTCGAGCGGCACCCGATGCGCTTCCTCTACGGGTACGACGTCGCGGCCGACCTGCGGCCCACGGCGTACGACGACGTCGTGCGGGCGCTGGGAGGCGCCGGGGAGACGGTGACGCGGCCGCAGGACATCGGGCCGGCGCTCGACCGCGCCCTCGCCGCCGGGGTTCCCTATCTCGTCAATGTCATGACCGACCCCGAGGTCGCCTACCCGCGCAGTACGACGGGCGTGTAGTCGGCCACACGGCCTCAGACGAACAGCGAGGGCGCACCGAAGGGGGGTTCGGCGCGCCCTCGCTCCCTACTCGAGGGGGGTAGGTCTACGGGTTCTCTCCGCACAGTTCGCGGATCAGGGGCTCGATGTCCTGGGCCCCACCGCTCCAGCCCTGCGGGCGGAGCTCGATGTGGAGGTGGACAGCGCCCGGGGAGCCGGTGTCGCCCATGAGGCCGATGAGCTGGCCGGCCTCGACGCGGTCGCCTTCCTTGAAGTAGATCTCGCTGAAGTGGCCGTAGAAGATCATCCGGCCGGACTTGTGAGTGATGTCGAGGATGAGGGCCCCATTGGACTGGTAGCCGCTGCGGGTCACCTTGCCGGAGTCGACGGCGTAGATGGGCGAGCCCATCTTCCCCATGAGGTCCAGCCCCATGTGGGAGCGGCCGCCGCGGGGGGCGCCCATGCCGTCGCCGTAGTAGAAGTCCACGGCCGGGCAGTAGCGCCCGTCGACGTTCACGTCGCCGTAGCCCTCACGCTGGCCACTGGCCTCGCGCGCGACCTCGGGGCCGAGGGCCTGCCAGGTCTCCTTGCCGACGACGCCGTCGGCCTTGATGCCGTTGCTCTCCTGGAACTTCACGACCGCGCGATAGGTGACGGGCCCGAAGTAGCCGGTGACGGCAACCTCGAGGGCGGTCTGGAGGACCTTGACCGCCTTGCCGCGGTCGCCCTTCTTCAGAACGGGTGCTGCCGCGGCCGGTGACTTGGCCGGGGCCGCTGCGGTGACCGCGGCGTTGCTGGCCGCGGTGGGCACCAGGACGAGGGCGCCGGCGGCGAGCGCGACGCTCGTGGCGACGGCGCCCAGGCGCATGACCCGGGATCGTGAGTCCATCGGTCCTCCGTGATGCCTGCGGGGTCAGCTGTCGGGTTCGGCCTGTGGCGTCGAGACGCCGGGAGGATTGGCCGGCTCCCCAGCCCGGAGGCTGAGGGGCTTCACCCCGAGATCCCCGTGGGGATCGTGGTCGCCGTGGCGACCGGTGGGTCCCCCGCTCCTGCCCGCGGATCGTGCACCCCCCACGGGCAGGACTCGGCATGTGGTGGGCGGCCGGCCGGTGGCCGACTCGCCGACCATAACAGAAAGGTCACGGAAGTGTCACGCAACGGGTGTCGCCCCTGGGGATGGGCGTGTCGCCCCCTCAGCCGGTGAGGGGCTGCTGGGGAAGGAGGCGGTAGCCCCTCAGGACGATCCCGGGGACAGGCTCCCGATCGCGATCGGGAACGTGCGTGAATCCGCAGGCCCGGTAGAGGGAGGCCGCGGGCTCGTTGCCCTCGATGACGCTGCAGACGACGGGCGCGCCTCCCGCTCGGGCGATCACCGCCTCGACCAGTGCTCGGCCGAGGCCGCGCCCCCAAGCGTCGGGCGCCACCGCCATGAACCGGAACTCCACTTCGCCCTCCTCGGCGGGGTCCGACATCGGCTGGCCTGAGCGCATGATCGTCACGGTGCCCACGAGCTGGTCTCCTTCGCGCGCGACGAGGGTCTCCGCGTGGACCGCGCGCCCCGCGACGTCACGGAGCACGTCGAGGTAGCCGTCCTCGTCGTCGGCCAGGCCGTGGCCGGCGGCGTACGCCGTCGCGCAGAGCTCCCCGATCTCGTCCCACTCGGCGGGCACTGCCGCGCGGATCACTCGCGGGGGCGACGTTCTCTCGAGGAATCGCTCCCTGTCGACGACGACGCGCGTCACGGTCCCCTGGGCCACGAGCACCGGGCCCTCGCCGATGTCGTGGAACGCGGTGACCTCGAAGCGCAGGAGGCGTCCGTCCCGATGGACCAGCCGGGCCCGGGTCGTCACCGCGGCCCCCAGGGGGGTGGCCAGGAGGTGCTCGATGTCCACGCGGGTGCCTACGGACGTGGCCCCGTCGGGCAGGTCGCCGCTCTCCTCGACGGTGGCGGCCTCGAGCCAGGCGATGATCCGGGGCGTGGCGAGGACGGGGACATCTCCGCTGCCGAGGGCCGCGGCGGTGTCGGCGCCCCCGACGACGAAGGGGCCGGTCACGGGGAGGTCGCGGCGCCGAGGGTGACGAGCACATCCCCCTCGTAGACGACATCGCCGGCGACCACGTGCACGTGAGCGACGACTCCCCCGGCCTCGGCGAGAACCGGGATCTCCATCTTCATGGACTCCAGCAGGACCAGCGTGTCCCCGGCGACCACGGGGTGGCCCGGCTCGACGAGAACGGAGTGCACCTGGGCCACCATCTCGGCCCGGATCTCCGTGGGCACGGCTAGGAGTTGGGGCGCTTGCCGTGGTTGGCGCTGCTCTTCTTGCGATCGCGCTTCTTGCGGGAACGCTTGCTCATGGCTTCTCCCGGGATCGATTCGGCGCCACATCGTGGCACACCGATGGGCAACTCGAGGCGTCAGCCCCCGCGCCGGTAGGTGATGCGGACCTCCTGGATGCGGGCGACGATCCTGATCCTCAACGTCTCCGGGGCGCGCTCCTGGCAGCAGGATCGGTACAGCAGGGCCTTGACGACCTGCTCCACGCCGTACTCGTCGCGGCAGTCGGCGCAGTCCTCGAGGTGCTGTGACACCTCGGCGCGCTGGGCGTGGTCGATCTCGCCGTCGAGGTAGTGGTAGACCAGCGACATGGCATCGCTGCACTCGCAGCCGTGGTTGCCTCCGCAGCTCACGTCTCGTCACCCCCCTCGACTTCAGCCCCATCGGCTTCAGAGGCATCGACTTCAGAGGCATCGACTTCAGCAGCGTCGAGGTATCCCTCGGAGATGGCGTAGTCCTCGAGCAGGCCGCGCAGAAGCTTGCGGCCGCGGTGCAGGCGCGACATGACGGTGCCGATGGGCGTGTCCATGATGTCGGCGATCTCCTTGTAGGAGAAGCCCTCGACGTCGGCGAGGTAGACCGCGACTCGGAAGTCCTCGGGCACCTGCGCGAGCGCGTCGTTGATGACCGCATTGGGCAGCCGGTCCAGCGCCTCGGCCTCTGCTGACCGCAACTGCCCGGTGGCATAGGCCTGGGTGTGCTGCATCTGCCAGTCGTCGAGGTCGTCGGTGCCGGTCTGGTAGGGCTGGCGCTGCTTCTTGCGGTAGGTGTTGATGAACGAGTTGGTGAGGATGCGGAAGAGCCACGCCTTGAGGTTGGTGCCCTCGGTGAACGACGCGAACGCCGCGAAGGCCTTGACGAAGGTCTCCTGGACGAGGTCCTCCGCGTCGGCCGGGTTGCGGGTCATGCGCAGGGCGGCGCCGTACAACTGATCCAGGTAGGGCAGCGCGTCCCGTTCGAACCGGGCCGTGCGCTCCTCGTCGGTTTCGTCGCCCATCGCTGCCGAGGGTATCCGCTGGGACGCGGCTGAGAGACCCTCGGAGATCCCCGGGAGGCCCTCGACGACATCGCGCCACTTGCCCGGGGCCAGGTGACCGGTCAGCACGCGACCGATAACGAGAGCCCCCGGGCGGGTATTCCCGGGGCTAATCCTCCGGGAACTCCAGGGCGGGCTCGAGGGGCAGGTCCACGGGCCGAACCAGCTCGGGCCCCTGGTTGCGCACGGAGTTCACCGCCGTGGAGACGGGGTAGATGTCCCAGAAGCCCTTCGGCGGCGGGGCGAGGACCCGGGCGAGCACGTCGGGCCCGGGCGTGTCGGGATCCAGCCAGGCATCCCGCAGCGACGGGTCCACGGCCACCGGCATCCGGTCGTGGATCCGGCCCACGTTGTCGCGCGCAGCCGTGGTGAGGATCGTCGTCGAGAGCAGCCAGGCGCCGGGTGCGTCGTCGTCCTCCACCTCCTTGTCGCGCCACCATTCATACAGCCCGGCCATGGCCAGCCCGGTGCCGTCGGCAGGGTGGAGGAAGTACGGCTGCTTCACGGGCTTGCCGGCCTTGGTCTTCTGGCCCTCCTGGGCCTGCCACTCGTAGAAGCCGTCGGCGGGCACCAGGCACCGGCGCTTGGCGAGGGCGCGGCGGTACGCCGGCTTCTCAGCGACGGTCTCCGCCCGCGCGTTGATCATCCGGTTGCCGACGGAGGGGTCCTTGGCCCAGGACGGTACGAGCCCCCAGCGCGCGACGTCGAGCAGGCGCAGGTGATCGGGAGCGTCAGCGTCGTCCGCGGCAGGCGAATCGGCCTTCGCGCTGGCGTCGCGGACGACGTACACGCGATTGGTCGGCGCGATGTTGTAGCGCGGCGGGAGGTCGATCTCAGGAGGCCGGTCGACGCCGAACTCCTCGACGAGGGCCGCCGGCTCGCGGGAGGCGGCGTAGCGTCCGCACATGCCCTAAGCCTGACACGCACCATCCCGCGCAACTTCGTTGAGTGGCGGGTGGTGTCGCGCGACACGCC
>JAPOJD010000159.1 GCA_029978585.1 Actinomycetota bacterium | reverse complement strand
CGATGTCGGTGCGGGCGGCCGCGTCGACGCGGTCGAGGCCGACAGCGTCGCCGCGCGTAGCGCCCGCAGGTCGCTGCACGACTGCCCCACGGTCGTCCTCCACCAGGCAGAAGCCGGGAGATGGCTACGCGACCGGAGCGTGACCCGGTGCGACCTCGTGGTCCTGGACCCTCCCCGCTCCGGGGCGGGCCGGAACGTCATGGCGGACCTCCTCGCCCTCGGGCCACGTGCGGTCGCCTACGTCGCCTGCGCCCCCGCCGCTCTGGCCCGGGATATCGCGACGGCCAAGGACCACGGATGGAGGCTGGATTCGCTTGAGTGCTGGGACCTCTTCCCTATGACGCACCACGTGGAGTGCGTGGCCGTGTTGTCGCCAGACGGCACTGCGCCGCTAACGTCGGGCCATGCCGATGGATGACGCGACTCGCAGGACCTTGCGGTTCTCCGTCTTCCTTCAGGCCGCGGCCGCCGTGATGTTCGGCGTCGCTTTCGTCGTTTGGGTCACGACGACGGGATGGGACGTTCTCACCGTTGTGTTCGGTGCGCTCGCCCTCGCCGCCGCCGCGGCAGCGGTGTTCACCGTGTCGCGCCTGCGGGCTCGGCCCTAGCCCCCTGCGGATCGAGATCAAGCACCACCCGGCAGCCGGGGTCCCGGCTCTCCAAGCGCCACGAGCCCGCCCACCGATCGGCAACCTCGTCGAGGAGGCGCGAACCCAGACCCGAGGAAGCGCCGGCCGAGAGTCCGCTCCCGTTGTCGTCGAAGGCCAGCACGACGCGCGCTTCGCCCGAGTCAGGGTACGCATCGACACGGCTCACCACGATGCTGGTGGCACCTCCGTGCCGCACGGCATTCAGGGCGATCTCGCTTGCGCACCGGCAGATGTCGTCGTGCAGGGCGGAGGGAATGCCCGAGACGGAGACTTGCTCCTCGACTCGTAAGCCCTCGGGAGGGTCGGGGATAAGCGCTTCGCGAACACCCGAGGCTTCCCGAAGGCGGCTTCGCAGGCTCGGGATCTCCCGATCGACCAAGTCGACCACCTGCTGCCACGCCCGCTGACGGTCGCCGAGGCGGATAAGGATGATGGCGGCTGACAGGCGTCCCTGTACGTCGCGATGGAGTACCTCAGCGACGTCCCGGTCGAGGCCCTGCGACTCGTCGAGGATCTCCTGCTGGCGGGCCGACTCACTCCGCAGTGCTGCATTGGCCTGGTCGAGCGAGCGATGGGCCGCTACGCGAAGCCCGTGGGCTACGACGAGGCCGAGTCCGGGAAGGGTGAAGCGGTAGAGCCCGCGAAACAGCACCAGCCCCGGCGAGTCGATCACCGCGTAGTCGTCGCCGAAGACCTGGACGCACACTCTGAAGGCCAAGGCAGCGCTCACGGCGATGAACACCCATTGCGCCACAACGCGGACAGCCCCCGCAAGCGTAGGACGCGGCGCTGGTAGGCGAACGAAGAGCGCCGCGACGACGATCGGGGTCAGCGACCACGCGATCGCCGTGACCAGGGCCGGGATCGACAGGGGCTGGCTCCACAGCACGAGCTGCGTGAAGAACCCGCTGGCCGAGAGCAGCGCGACGACACCCACCAGACCCGGGAGCGGCACGGTGAAGAGCCGGTAGATGTGGCGTATGGTCCCCCTGGCACCCGTGTGCTCGGGGCTGATCTGGCCGACGACATCGTCCAGCGGCGTCGACTGGCCGCGGAGAGGCGCTGCCACTGTGCCGCGGGTGGAGGATCGCAGCCCCGCCACGATCTGCACCGGGTCTAGCAATGGCGCAGAGCGCGACGGGTGCACGGATGCCTCGAGAGTGCGCGACCGCATCACGAGTGCCACGCGCGTCGAGCGGCCATCCTCCATCGCCTGGCGGATCCACCGGTAAAGCTGCAGGCGTACGTCCTCGTCGAGGAGGACTCCGTCGGAATCGAGGCGCTCGATGGCCGCCGGGGCATCGATGGTGATCTCGGCGTCCAGGGAACGCAGTGCCGGGATGAGCCCCGCGCGCACGCTGACCGGGTGCAGTCGGTGCGCAAGCGGGCGCAGTCGCTCGCTCACGAAGCGGTCCAACTCGCCGGCTAGTTCATCGTCGTTCATACCGTCGGCTCGTCGCACGATGGATCTGAGTGGACGCACCACCTCGATGCGCAGTCGGTCCATCGACTCCGCCGCCACCCGGCGGCGGGCCTTCTCCAGGAGATCGTTGACGCGCTGCGTCCAGGTGAGCCGCGCGGAGACGACCCGATCGAGTTCGCGCCACGTGCGCACGGCGTCGCGCACCTGGTCCGCGACGAGAGCAAGGACGATCACGCTGGGCAGTCGGGACAGCGGCAAGAGGACGAGGTAGGAGATCGGGACTCCCAGGGAGCCGCGGAACGGGACTGGGCCGATGACCTGGACGATCGACCCCACGACCATGGCCAGGGCGTACGCGATGACGGCTCCCGTCGTGCCGCGCGCCCATCGTCGGTGTCCCGCGAGTCCTCGCCAGGCCAGGAGGCAGAGCCATTCGGCCGCGAGAGAGGACCCGACGAGCAGCGCGGTAGAAGCGACGGCCCAGAGCGGTGGCTCCTCCGGGAAGCGATCGATTCGGTAGAGGCTGTAGAAGAGAAGCTCGCCCGGGGCGATGAGGAGGAACGGCCACATGCTGACCGTGAGGCGGAATCCCCTCAATCTGGGCATCAGCGCGCCGGCGTCCGGCGGTTGCGGCTCACCGAGTGCCGGAGGTAGATCAGGACACACGCCACGCGCGCGTTGTATCCCTCGGTGTCCTTCGGGACCGCAAGCTGGGCGATGATGTCCGAGATGATGGATTCCACTGTCCGCACCGAGAGGTAGAGATCCTCGGCGATGCGCTTGTTGGACCAACCGTTGGCCATCCGGGACAGCACGTCGATCTGGCGCGGAGTCAACTGCTGGAGGGGCCCGGTGCGCTGCGGGACGAGATTGCGGGTCAACGCCTCGTCGACCACCACTCCGCCGCTTGCCGCGCCCTGAATGGCCAGGGTGAGTTGGTCGAGGTCCGATACCGACGTCTTGAGCAGGTACGACCAACCGCCGCGCACGTCGTCCGGCAGAGTCGCCAGCAGGCTTGGCATGGCGAAGTTGCTCAGCAGGACGACGCCGACCTTCGGGTTGCGGCGTCGGAGCAGGACGGCGGCCTGGGTGCCGTCCATGCCGGGGCCCAGGTCAACGTCGGCGAGCAGGACGTCGACGGACGAGGGATCCACCTCTGCGATGAGTTGCTCGCCGGTCGCGAAGCCGCCCGCGACCTCCACTCCGTCGAGCCGACTGATGAGGCCGGTCACGAGGAGTTCTCGGTAGAGAGGCTCGTCCTCCATGACCGCGATGCGCAAGGGGGCCGCCACCCTCCCAGTATCAGAAGGGCGCTGCGGTCGGGTCACCGTGCTAGCGCGGGGAGCGGCCTCAGGCTTTCGTTGCGCGGGCACGTCTCACATTCTCCTCATGCATCTCAGCCAGGAATCCCGGGGTGATCCGGTCGTCGCGGACGTCGGAACCGCGAAGGAGGGCGTCGAGATAGCGGCGATCGGCGTCGAGGCGTGACATGGGGTCCTCGGTGGGAGTGCCGTGCCCCGGGATGAGGACACGACACCGCTTCACGACGTCGGCCAGTCGGTCTAGGCCGACGAGGTACGCGGACAGGTCGGGGTCGCCGAGGTCGGGCAACGGGATCTCCACGTCGCTGAGCATGTCCCCGGCGATCAGGACGCCAGCATCAGGGATCTCCAGGGCGACGTGGCCACGCACATGGGCGTCGTGTTCATGGACGACGATCTCCCGGTCCCCCCAGGCGAGCGCGACGGGTGCTGGGAGTTGGGTGTCGCGCGGGTACGGGATGAGCGGAACGTCCGCCGCGGGACGCGGGGCTCCCGGGTAGGGGATGAGCCGGCCCGCGATGTCGATGAGGTCCGGCGATAGATCGCCGTGCAGGGGTGAGAGGACCTCGTCGCGATCCGTTGTGAGTCGGTCGCATGACCACGGGGTGCTCCAGCGCGGCACGTCGGGGAGGGCGGGATGCCAGAGCACGTGGTCGTAGTGCTCGTGGGTGGCGAACCCCGCGGTGCACGTTGCGCCTGAGGAGTCGACGACAGCGGCGACGGCACTCAACTCATCGACGTCCCACGCGGGATCGACAACGATCGCCCGGTCTCCGGAGAGCACGAGGGTCGACGTAGTCGCCTCCCGGCGGGAGGTCATCACGAGGACGCCGGGGGCCACCTCGACACAGGGCCTCATAGTTCCTCCTCCCAGGGCTTTCGCGTACGCAAGGGTTGCCGAACCCCCTAACCCTTGCGTACGCGATATCCCGACGCCCGTGCTGGCACGGTGGCCCACCCCGTCCGAGGTGATAGAACGTGCTCCCCAGAAATGGATCGATTAGTGATTGCCGAGGAGGAAGCATGGCGCCGCAAACCGTACGGGTCCT
>JAPOJD010000201.1 GCA_029978585.1 Actinomycetota bacterium | reverse complement strand
GCGCGAGCGCCGAGCAGGTACGCCGCCACGGGATCGACGCGGTCCTCGCCGACCTCGCCGCTACGGACCTCGGTGACCGTGCGTGCATCCTGGAACTGCTGAGGCTGGCCTGGTCGGAGTACGACGCGGATGTCCTCGCCGATGCCCTAGGCCGCGCGGCCGCGGGCCGCGGCCCGACCGACGTCGAACTCGGCGCGCTGCGCTGTCAGACCGCGGTCGCGTGGTGGGAGGACGACCCGTTCCACCCGGCGGAGGTCGGACTCGCCTGGTCGCGCGCGATCCCCGGCGCGCACGCAGCGCATATCCCGTGGACCGCCATGACCGACTACCCGGGGACCCTGGGCACCATCGCGGCAGGCCTCCTCGGACTGCACGGGTCCCGGGCCCACTAGGCCCGGGTGGCCTGCGCGTCCGGGGGGAGCTTCATCGCGATGAGCTCACCGGGCGCCATGGCATCCTGCCCCCGCACGACCACGATGTCGCGGAAGGCGTCCTCGAGATCAGGGGCGCCGCCCGGTGTCGCCGCCGACCCCAGGTAGAGCCCGCGAAGGAACCATCGGGGTCCGTCAACCCCCACGAACCGGGCAGGTTGCAGCGCTCCGCCCTGGCCCGGGACTCGCGCCCTCAACTCGACGCCGAACTCCCCCGGGGCCTCCTCCACCAGTCCGCCGGACGATGTGATCGAGCCGATGAGCTGTGCGCGCACGTCGGGCCAGATCCCCGCCGATCGCGGCGCCGCGAATGCCTGCACCTGTAGGGCGGCGTCGCCCTGCGTGAGGGTCACCACGGAGACGGCCCCGGTGGATTCGTCCATCTGCACCTGCAGGTGCAGTCCGTCGAATCCGCGGATCCACACGCCTCCGAGGTCGAGGCGCGGATCGGGTCCCTCGACCTCGCTGTCGTCCCAGGGGCCGTTCGGACGCGGCGTGAGACCCGGCTCGTCCTCATCGCTTGCCGGCGGGGCCTCATCGGCGGAGTCCAGGTCGCCCTGGTCGACGCCCTCAGCGTCGCCCGAGACATCCCCCGGGGAATCGCCCTTGCGGCGCTTGAACATCGCTCACTCTCCTCGTTTCGCGCCCCCACGGTACGCCGCGGCCGGTCCGCCCTCAGCGACCGGTCGACCCGAACCCGCCCTCGCCCCGGTGGGTGCCCGGCAGCCGCTCCACCTCGTGGAGCACGCATCGCGCAACCGGCTGCACCACGAGTTGCGCAACCCGATCACCGCGCCGCAGGGCGACCGGGGCGACGGGATCCAGGTTCACGAGGCACACCTGAATCTCTCCCCGGTATCCCGCATCGATCGTCCCCGGGGAATTCACCAGTGCGATCCCGTGGCGCACGGCCAGGCCGCTGCGGGGCAGGACGAATGCTGCGTACCCGTCGGGCAGAGCCAACGCGATCCCGGTGGGAACGAGGCTGCGCTGGCCGGGCTCGAGGACCACATCGATGCGCGACCGCAGATCCATGCCTGCATCGCCGGGATGCTCGTACCCCGGTAGGGGCAGGTCAGGGTCGAGCCGATGCACGAGCACGTCAACCGGCTGGCTCACGGATTGACCTCGTACTCCCAGGTGGGGCCGCCGCGGTTTCGGTCTTCGATGGCGATAGCCAGGTGCTCGGGGTTGCCGTGGTCGGCGAAGTGCTGAAGGGAGACCTGGAGGAACAGGGCTGCCGCGGTGATGGCCACGGGCCCGTCCGCGGAGTCCAGTCGCGCCACGGCCTCCGTGTACACCTTGCGCCGGTCATGCGCCACGATGCTCGACGCGATGTGGAGTGTGCAGCCCACCGGCACGGGCCGTCGGTAGTCCACTTCGAGCCGCGCGGTCACCGCGGGCACGCGCAGGAGGCGATTGAGAACGCCCATCGCCTCATCCATCGCCGTCGCCATGACGCCTCCGTGCGCCAGGCCCGGCGCACCCTGGTGGTACTCGCTCACCAGCAACTCGCTGTGCGCGGACAGGCCATGGCCGGCGACCATCCGCATGTGCAGTCCCCCGGGATGGTCGGCACCGCAGCCGATGCACCAGCGATAGTGGCTCGGCAGGACGTCTCCGGGCTCCGGGGCCCCCTCGGCCCGGACCGCGGTGGCGAAGTCCGGGGGCGGAGTTGCCGAGCGTGCCGGTCTGGTGCGCGCGCTGCCCGCGCCACTCGCGTCACTGGACGTCACGGGCCGACCCTATCCACCGCCCGGGCAGGCCCTCTCACCTGCGACCCTGGTGACATGACCGAGGACGCGGCACACATCACCGCGGCGCAGTTTCGCGAGCGGCTCTGGCCCTCGTGGTGGGTGTGGCTTGTGGCCGTCGCCATGGCTGCCGTGCTGGGCACCGCGTACGGCGCCGCCTACGACCCACTCCTGGGGTGGGCGATCTTCGCGGCGGCGGCGCTGATCGGGTTGGCGTTCCTCGTCGTCACCTCGCCGGTGATCGAGGTCCGGGGAGCGGTGCTCCGCGCCGGCGTGGCCCGCCTTCCGCGGGTGAACGTCGGGAGCGTGCGAGCGCTGGACTCCGAGGAGCTCACCCGCCTGCGGCGAACCGGCGACGCACGCGCGTACGTCGTCCTTCGGGCATGGAGCACATCCCGTGCCGTGCGGATCGACGTACGGGACGAGGAGGACCCGCATCCCTACTGGCTCGTCTCGACCCGGCGGCCCGAGGCGCTTGCCTCAGCACTAGCCGACCCGGCGCCGCAGAGCACGGACCCCGGGCCGGATCCGGGCGAGGCCCGCTCGCCGGGCCTGGGCAGCGATCGGGCACAGTAGCCCCCGAGACCACGATTCCCCGGGGAGGCCGGAATGTCCGATCAGGGCCCCAACGACACCGTCGAGGAGCGCTCCGCTCACCCGGCGCTGCGCATCGCCGCACCCTTCGTCGCCATCGCCGCAATGTGGGCCTCGGAGCGGCTACTCACCGTTGCATACGAGACGGCGACGGGTCGGAAGCCGCCGACACCCGAAGACCCAGGCGTCTCCTTCTCGCGGGCACTCGTGTGGACCGTCGTGACTGCCACCACGTCTGCGGTCCTGCACATGGCGATCCAGAGGGCTGCCGCGAAGACCGTTCCCGTGGACACCGGCCACTGACCATCACACGCATCTGATCGGCACGGGCATCCGTCACGCCTCCGAGCAGGGCCCTACGCGCACTCCCGGCACACGGG
>JAPOJD010000249.1 GCA_029978585.1 Actinomycetota bacterium | reverse complement strand
GCTCCTCCTGGTCTGTCAACATCCGGACCCTGTCGAGCGACACCCGCGTCTTCCGAGCCGTGCCCGTGTCGGCCCCGTAGGCGCGGCGGCAAGAATGGCCCCGTGATCGACGTATCGCCCGCGGACTTCGAGGACCTCGTTGCCGAGGCCCTGGAGGCAGTCCCCCTGGAGCTGGCGCGCCTGGTCGACAACGTCGTCTTCATCGTGCAGGACGACGCCCCGCCGGACGATCCGGAGCTGCTCGGCCTGTATGAAGGAATCGCGCTCACCGAGCGTGACTCGCGCTACGCAGGAGCCCTCCCCGATCGCATCACCATCTACCGCAGGCCGATCCTGCGCATCTGCGACACGATCGACGATGTCGTCGACGAGGTGAACATCACCGTCGTCCACGAGATCGCTCACCACTTCGGCATCGACGACGACCGGCTTCACGAACTCGGGTACGACTGATCCGATGCGCGTCATCGTCATCGGTGCCGGGTTCGCCGGCCTTGCCTGCGCGGACGAACTCCTCCGCCTTGGCCACGACGTCACGGTGCTCGAGGCACGTGACCGGGTGGGCGGCCGGGTGCGGTCGCAGGAGCTCGTTCCCGGGCGCGCGGACACCGTCATCGAGCGCGGTGCGGAATTCGTCCTCGAGGGGTACGACGTCATGCGCGGGCTTGCGGCGCGCTTCGGACTCGACCTTGCTCCGTCGGGGATGTCGTACTACGCCCGCGAGCCCCGGGGCACGGCGTCGCAGGTGACACATGAGGACGTGGTGGCAGCCGTTGCCATGCTGCGCCCGGCCGCAGCGCAGGTCGAGAGCACCGTGACCCTCAGGGACTTCCTGGCTCTGGATCACGGAGTGGATCCTGCTGCGGTGCAGGCGGTCGCGGCGCGTGCCGCCATCAGCTGCGCGGCGCCTGAGGAGTCACTCTCCGCGCGCGTGCTGCTGGACGCGCTCGCGGCGGTGCAGTCCACGCCGACTCATCGGATCGCGGTGGGCAACCAGGGCATCGCCCTCGCTCTCGCGGCAGAGATCGGCGATCGCGTCCGCCTCGGTATGCCCGTGAGCGCGATCCGCCACGACGAGTCAGGGGTGGAGGTCGAGGTGCGGGGAGCGGTCCTCGTCGCCGACGCAGTCGTGGTGACGATTCCGCTGCCCCTGCTGGAGCGCCTCGACATGAGCCCGGCCATTCCCGATGCGCAGCGTGACGCGATGTCCCGCGTCGTGCGCGGACACGCCGCCAAGCTGCACGTTCCGCTGAGCGAGCGACCCGGGACGTCGGCCGTGCTCGATGTGCCACGACGCTTCTGGTGCTGGACCGCGACCGGCGCCGGCGGCGACGTACAGCCGGTCGCGCACTGCTTCGCAGGCTCGGCGCCGGCCCTCGCGGGGCTGGGTGTGAGGCGGGGGCCGGGGGAGTGGCTGGCGGCACTGCAGTCCCTGCGCCCTGACCTCGACATGCTCCCGGAGCAGGCCCTGCTGAGCACCTGGGACGACGATCCCTGGGCGACGTTCGCCTACACCGGATTGGGGGCCGAGGCCCGGCCGGGAGACGAGGACCTCCTGCGTGCCCCGCTCGGGCGGGTGCACGTGGCGGGCGAGCACACCGCGGATCCGTACGCCGGTCTCATGGAGGGCGCGCTGCGCACCGGGATCAGGGCGGCCTGCGAGGTTCACGCTTCGTAGCCGCGCGGGTGAGGCTCAACTCCGTCCTGGCGCGGCCTAGGGACGTTCGCCGACCGC
>JAPOJD010000142.1 GCA_029978585.1 Actinomycetota bacterium | reverse complement strand
GGCCCCTTCAGGGTCAAGGGATACCTGCAGGGGGACTTCGGTCGCGAGATTCAGTTCGGTGCCCGAGGCCAGATGCCGACGTCCCTCGGGGTCATCGGGGAGATGCGGGCGAGCCTGGAGATCGACCCCCGATAGGGGGCGGTTCGGGGTGCATCGGGGACCCCTGCACCCCTAGGCTCGGGACACGGTCCGCAATAGATCGCGGTGGATCACGGGATCCCCGGGGATATCGCACGAGATAGGGAGGCCCTCATGGGGCGTCGGCATTGGGGAATGGCCGCGGGCATCACCGCGGTCACGGCGGTCACGGCCCTCATGGCGGCGGGCCTTCCCGCGGCTGCGGTGCCCCCGGCACCGGCTGCGCAGGCCGAGCCGCGCGGCCTCAAGGAGGACGTCACCGGGCCAGGTCTGTCGCGCCTGGTGATCGGCGAGGGCTTCCTGCAGCGCATGAACGATCTCGGCGTGCGGGTGGCGCCCCTGGGCCAGGCCGATCTCCGCGGCGTCCGCACGCTGGAGATCCCCGTGTCCCGCTCGTTCTCCGACGGCTATCTCCTCGCCGGCGGATTCCGGCTGGAGACCGATACCGGTCGCTTCTCCTGCCCGACGCTGAGCGTCTACCCCAGCGGAGGGCTGGTGTTCTGCATCCGCGAGACCGGTGCTGCGCTGCGCCTGTTCTCCCTCACCGGCGAGCCCGAGTCGACGTACGCCGACCGCTACTACTCCGACGCCCCGCGTGCCGCTGCCCCCGTGAGCAGCATGGTCAGCACCATCAACGACGCCCTCGGCGTGGCGCTGCTCACCGACACGACCGACGTCGGGACGCTGGAGACGGTGCGCAAGCGCCCCCTCCTCAAGGCCTCCTACGACCGGCGCACCAACTGCGAGATCGACAACTGGGCGGGCGACAACTCGATCAACCGTGGATGGGCCCTCCAGGCGATGGTCAACCAGATCCCCCAGAACGTCACCGTGAGCCAGTTGAATGTCGCCAAGGGCAAGGCGGTGCTCTCCACTCCGGATCCGGCGCCGATCAACATCGGCCAGCGCACGCCCAACATGGAGGGCATCCGGGTCACGGAGAGCAAGCGGATCGTGCGCGGCAGCCAGTACGACACCGACCATTACTACTCCGGCTACAGCTACTCCTGCGCGACCAACGCGCCGTTCATCGTCGGCCCGGGCCCGATCAACGACCCGCGGGTGAGGACCTGGAACTACGACGGCCAGGTCAGGACGCCGAGCAACACCGGCAATGCCCAGCCGCAGTGGTGGGGGCACCCGCGACAGACCGACTACGACGGACCGACCGGCTGGTACACCTGGACCTGCAGGGGCACTCCGAACGGCAAGTCCGGCAGCCAGAGCGACACGTTCTGGGGCAAGGTCAACAAGGGCACCGGCTTCGTAGGCGACGGCGGTGACACGCGCGTGCCCAATGCCGGGCGTGCCCCGGGCTGCCAGAACGACGTCATGAAGGACCTCATGCTCACCACGCGCTACTCGATCTCCAAGCGCGGCGGCCTCGAGGCGCGTTCCGACCAGGGCACGTACCCGCGCTCCTGCTCGGTCGTGGGTGCCGCTCCGGTGGGCTGCTGGCAGGAGATCTACTCCGGCGGCTGGCTGCGCGCCTGGGCCTTCCAGTACAAGGTCTTCGCCACCGCCCTGCGCTCGGAGGTCACCTCGGTGACGCGCATGGAGATCCCGGCCGGCTACGAGGTGCCCGAGGACCCGACGATGAAGACCGCGCCGATCTCCTGGCGCGTCGTCGACGCCAGCATCAACGACGGCGCGGGCACCTGGCCGAGCTTTACCTCCGAAGGGACGAAGTACGACTTCGCGGGCGCTGCTTTCACCCAGCGCTATGACCAGCAGGACTTCTCGAAACCGTCCCCCTACACGGTGCCGGGTGCCGGGGGCACCTTCACCCTGTCCGGCTGGGGCGACCCGCAGGGTCCGCAGTCGATGACCTTCTTCCTCGTGGGCGACTCCAACGGCACCTGGACCTGGCCGACCAACGCCAAGGACGAGCCGCTCGAGCGGCCGCGGCTCAAGGTGACGCTGAAGTTCACGGTGAGCAACTTCGACAACCAGGAGTCCTGCAAGGACAAGATCTACGGGGATTCGTCCACCACCGCCACCGATAGCGATGACAAGACCGGCCGGCATTGCATCGAGGGCATCGTGCCGACGCTGTGGCCGCTGCCGGACAAGGCCGATAACTACTGGCGGCGCATCCACGACGCGGTGACCAAGGAGGGCAAGCCCACGGCCCCCAACATCGAGGCCAAGGTTGCCGTCGTGCCGTCGACATGCTGGTCGGACACGACGTTCAAGTACGACGACCAGTCGAACTACAGCTCGGTCCCGGATGTCGGAGCTGACTTCACCTGGAAGCTCTACCTCGCGGGTGCCTTCAACAACTACTCGGGGACGGGCTGCAAGTAGCAGCCGGTCCCAGGTCGTCGGGGGCGATCGTGGGTCGAGGGGAGATGCGGTGAGGCCTGTTCGTCGTGCGTGGATGCCCATCGTCTCGGGCACCGCGGCGCTCACGCTGCTCGCGTCGGCGCTGGCCAGCGTGCCGGCGGCCGCCGAGGACTCCCCGCCGTCCGAGGAGGCGCGGGCATCGGTGCCCGACGGGATCGAGCCGGCAGGCATCGAGACCGTGGGCCCCGTCCCCGTCGCCCCCGCGGCACAGGGGCAGCGCTGGCCGAGCGCGCCGCAGGGGATCGTCGTGCTCCCGCGCGGCTCGGTGGCCTCAGGCGACCAGCCGTGGCTGCACCAGCCTCGCTTCGCCGACATCGACCGGGTGGAGGCGCGCGTCTACGACATCACCTCCGGCCGGGGAGACGCCGAGATCGTCGCCCGGGGTGCGTTCGAGCAGGGCTGGTGGCGCGTGCCCGCGGTCCTGGGGGCGGGGCGCTCCTACGGGGTGCAGGTCGAGAAGCGCGACGCGGACGGCCGGCCCACGGGAGCGTGGCAGGTCATCGGCACCTTCAATGTGAGCGCGCCCGGCGCCGACGTCGGACCGTCGCGTGCGCTCGGGGACGTCTCGGTCTCGGAGGTGACCGGACAGGCCGCGTGGGCGTGGCAGTCGGAGTCCTTGGCCGGGCCGGCCGGTGGCGTGCGGGTCGGACTGTCGTGGCGCAGCGGGCAGCCAGCCTCTCCCGGCCTGCCCGAAGGCTGGCGCGTCAGCGTCGTGAGCGGCTCTCCCTGGGCGGGGCTCACCGAAGGCGGCGTCCGGACCTCGGCGATCGTGGAGCCGGAGTCGCCCGCGGTGACCCGCGATGGCCTGGTGCGCCGCGTGACGCTGGACTATCCCACCGCCGCGCTCGCGGAAGCCGACGTGGTCGTCGTGGAGCAGCGCGACAAGTCCGGTGCGTGGCGGGCGGTGCGCCGCATCGACGCCGCGAAGCTCCTCGACCCTGGTGCGACCTCCGACATCGATGTCACCGTGCCCGCCTCGACGAGGCCGGTACGCGTGGGTGTCCAGGCCGACGGCGTCACGGTCTACTCTCCGTCAGCCATCGGCCTTCCGGCGAGGGATCCATCCGGAAGTGCGCCCATCGACGGCGCCGGGCGCAACTCGCTCATCACCGCGGGATCGCTTCCCGAGATCGTCACCCTCACCGGCTGGGACGGCTCCCTGGCGACCTACGTCCGCAACCCCCTCGGCGTGTACGAGATGGCCGCGGGCAATGCCGTCGCGGGATTCGCCAACGCGCTCACCCGCGTCGGGCCGGGGCAGTGGGAGTTCACCGACGCCGAGGGAGTGACCACGCGCTTCAGCGACGGTCACGCCGTGAGCGTCGAGGCCCGCGGCATGAAGGCAGCCACGATGGTGTGGGACGCCGAAGGCCGCCTGGTCCGCGTGGTCAACGAGATCGGCCGCTCCCTCGACCTCGGCTACGCCGGCTCGGCATCGTGCGCGAACTGGGCCTCGTACGGCTTCACCAGCGCACCCGACGGGAGCCTGTGCTCCATCGGCTACCCCGGCGGCGTCCGCACCGATGTCGGCTACGTCGGCGGCGTCCAGGGCGGCCCGCAGATCGCCCTGGTGAAGGCTCCCGGCAACGTGGGGACGGCGCTCGGCTGGGACTCCCGGGGCCGCCTGGTCGCGACGAGGTCCTCGCTGGCCTCGCGCGTCGCCGCGACGGTCGATCCTGCCGCCGCGGCCGCCACCGCGATCATCGAGTACGACGCCCGGGGCCGTGTCGCGTCGTTCACCGATCCTGCTCCGGCTCCCGCCGCGGCGAGCGCATCGCAGACCCTGGTCTATCCGAGCCCCTCCCTCGCCGACGTCAAGGCCTACCTCGCAGCACCGGGCCCGACCACGGCCGCCACCTCGGTCGCCAGGGTCACTGACGCTGGCACCTATCGGCTGTCCACCACCGACTACCTCGACCCCGTCACGTGGCGCACGGTCGCGCGACGCGATGCGTCCGGCCGCATGACGACCGTCGACCCAGCGGCAGACGGACGGATCGAGTGGTCGGTCTCGGCCGACGGGCTGGCAACGCGCTACGAGTACAACGACCTCGGCGCCATCATCGAGACCAAGGGTCCCTTCACCGGCAGCGGGCCGGCGCGTGCGGCGGGCAACGGTCCCGTCATGAGCACGGTGTACGACGCCGCGATCGACGGAACCAAGGCCACGCCGTGGGCAGGCCTGCGGGCACAGGTATATCCCCTCCCGCAGTTCGCGGGCTCCGCCTCCGCGGAGTACTGGGAGGCCGACCGCGGGCGCGGCGGCCTGTCCTACTCGTGGAAGGGCCGCGATCCCGCGCCGTTCTCCGCTCAGGCCAGCGGGGTGTGGACTCCGGCCGACGCCCAGGATCGCCGCGGCGCGGACCAGGGCTGGGCCTTCCGGGTCGCCGCATCCAACGATGCCGATGTCAGCCTCATCGTGGCGGGCAAGCCGTGCGTCCTCGTCCAGGGTGCCTGCGAGATCAAGGGCCTGCCCTCCGGCCCCAAGGACGTCGTCGTCCAGGTGACCCGCGCGTCCGGGGACGGCTTCTTCGGCGTGCAGGCGGCGCCCGTGGGCGAGCAACTCGCCACGATCCCGATGGACGAGGTCGGCCCCGGCTACCTCCTCAGCACGCAGGCGCAGTCCAACGACGTGCTCCCGGGCTCCAGCGACGGCGCCCGCACGATCACCGTCTACGACGATCCCGCCCTGGGCCAGGCATCCCGCGTGGTCGGCCCCGGCGGTCTCGTGAACCGCAT
>JAPOJD010000134.1 GCA_029978585.1 Actinomycetota bacterium | reverse complement strand
GATGTCGACCTATTCATCCGGTCCTCGGGTGAGCAGCGGATCAGCAACTTCCTCCTGTGGGAGTCGGCATACGCCGAGCTGTTCTTCCTCGACGAACTGTGGCCGGACGTCGACCGTCGGCACCTGTGGCGGGCGTGCGAGGCCTACGCGGCCCGGGATCGCCGTTACGGCGGCGCGGGGCCCAATCCTGCTGTGCCGAACTCGTTGGCGCCGCCGAGCGCCGGAGGGACGTCGGCATGAGCCGCCACGCGGACGACAAGGACACCCGCGAGAAGCGTCCCGGCTATCGGCCGGGCTCGCTGGAGGTCCTCGCCGTCCTGCTCCTGGTGCTCATCGTCGCCCAGCGTTGGCTCGTCGGTGTCTTCGACAACCCGGCCCTGCAGACCGGCGCCACGATCTTCATCTCGATCGTGGTGCAGGCGCTGCCGTTCCTCGTCCTCGGCGTCGTGCTCTCCGGCGCGATCGCTGCATTCGTGCCCCCGTCGTTCTGGAAGAAGGCCCTTCCCAAGAACCCGGCCCTCGCCGTCCCGGTTGCCGGTGCCGCAGGGGCCATCCTCCCCGGGTGCGAATGTGCGTCGGTGCCGGTGGCCAATGGGCTGATGTCGCGCGGGGTCACCCCGGCCGCGGCACTTGCGTTCCTGCTCTCGGCCCCGGCCATCAACCCCATCGTGCTCGCCTCGACCTTCGTCGCATTCCCAGGCGAGCCGATGATGGTCGTGGCGCGATTCCTTGCCTCCCTCGCCACGGCCGTCGTCATGGGATGGCTATGGCTGCGCTTCGGCAAGCAGGAATGGCTGCGCATCGGCCCGCGCGATCACCTCTCGGGCGACAATCCCTGGCACACGTTCCGCCTGACGGCGACGCACGACTTCCTCCACGCCGGGGGGTTCCTCGTGATCGGTGGGCTCACGGCGGCCTTCCTCAATGTCGTCGTTCCGCAGGACTGGCTCGCCGCGGTTGCCGGCCACCCGGTTCTCTCGATCCTGGCTCTCGCCGGCCTCGCGGTCGTGCTCAGCATCTGCTCCGAGGCGGATGCCTTCGTCGCGGCAAGCCTCACCGAGTTCTCCCTGACGGCCAAGCTCGCGTTCATGGTGGTTGGGCCGATGGTCGACATCAAATTGGTCTCCCTCCAGGCCGGGACGTTCAGCCGGAAGTTCGCCACGCGCTTCGCCCCGGCGACATTCGTGCTCGCGGTCCTGTTCAGCATGCTCGTGGGGTGGTGGCTCCTCACATGAGACGCGACGTGCAGGCCGTGATCCTCATCCTCGTCGGAGGCGCCATCCTCCGGATCTCCGTGGGCGACACCTTCTTGAACTACGTGAAGGAGAGCATGCGCCCGTGGCTGCTCCTATCCGGGGTCACGCTCGTCGTCCTCGGGGTGCTGGCGCTCATCGACGTGATCCGCCGAGCCCGGCGAGGCGAGACCACCGAGGAGCCCGACCCCCACGATCCCGTCGACGACGAGGGGCACTCGCACGTCCACGGCCCGAGGGCGGCGTGGCTGCTCCTGCTGCCGGTCTTCGCCATCTTCCTCATCGCGCCCCCGGCACTCGGTGCCTTCGCGGCTGCGCGGGATACGACGAACGCGGTGCCCCCGGCCGAGGCCAAGGCTCCGCCCCTGCCGCCCGGTGACCCGGTCGACGTCACGGTTGCCGACTACGTAGGGCGAGCCGTGTGGGACAGCGGCCTCACCCTGGAGGGGCGCACGGTGCAGATGACCGGCTTCGTCACGCCCAACCCGGAAGGCGGCTGGTGGCTCACCCGACTGGCCCTGTCCTGCTGCGCGGCTGACGCGATCGCGTCGAAGATCCAGGCGGTCGATGCCCCGGACCTCCCGGCCGACACCTGGGTCACCGTGACCGGCACCTGGATCCCCGGCGGCGGGACCAAGTCGTCCACCGCCATCCCGCTGGTACAGGTGCAGGACCTGGTGGAGGTTCCGCAGCCGAAGAACCCGTACGAGTAGGAAGCACAACCGGGGAGGAGCGGTCAGCGCGCGCAGTCCGGGCAGATCCCGAAGACCTCGACGGTGTGACTCACCTCGGTGAAACCGTGCTGGCGGGCTACCCGAGAGGCCCACTCCTCGACCGAGGGAGCCTCGACCTCGATCGCAGCCCGGCATGACCGGCACACGAGGTGGTGGTGGTGGCCTCGGGAACTGCAGCGCCGGTAGACCGCCTCGCCGTCCCCGCGCACGATGACGTCGACGAGCCCGTCCGCGGCGAGAGCCTGCAGCGCCCGGTAGACGGTGGTGAGGCCAACGCCCTCACCGGACTGGCGGAGCTGATCGTGGATCTCCTGCGCCGAGCGGAAGTCATCGAGCGACTCCAGCGCCGTCGCGACCGCCGCGCGCTGCCGGGTCTGGCGTCGAGCGGGGGCAGTCGATGCATCACTCATGTGCGTGCCGCGACGGGCGGTCGTTCTCGGAGCCGTGACCGTGGTGCGAGTGGTCCGATTCGTCTACGGGGTGCGGATGTCGCTGCCGACGGCGTCGCAAGGGGATGGCGATGAGGGCGGCGATGACGAAGGCGGCCAGCGCAAGCAGGACGATGGTGGGCCCGGGAGGGACGTCGAGAGTGAAGGATGTCGTGAGTCCTGCCAGGGAGCAGGCCAGTCCGACGATCACCGCACCGATCGCGGTCGCGCGGAACGAGCCGGCCAGCTGCTGCGCAGCGGCGACAGGCACGATCATGATGGCGCTCACCAGCAGGAGTCCCACGGTACGCATTCCGATGACGACGGTGACGGCAGCAAGCACAGTGAGCAGGATGCCCAGGCGCGTCGTCCTGATGCCTTGCACGTGCGCGACATCCGGGTCGAGCGTCATCGCGAACATCTCGCGGCCGAAGAACCCGAGGATCAGCAGGACGACGACTCCCGCGGCGAGCAGCCAGAGCACGTCCTCGGTCGCGACGGTAGAGAGCGATCCGAAGAGATACTGATTCAGTGCCGAGGACGCCTTGCCCGAGGCAAGGGAGGTGAGCAGGACGCCACCGGCAATGCCCCCGTAGAAGACCAGGGCGAGGGCGAGGTCGCCGGCCGTGCGACTGCGGGCCCGAACGAGCTCCAGGATGAGGGCACCCAGTGCGGCGACCACGAGCGCGGTGGGCACGGGAGCCAGGCCGGTGAGGAAGGCCAGGCCCACACCGGTGAGCGCGACGTGGCCCATGCCGTCGCCCAACAGGGCGAGCCTCCGCTGCACGAGGAAGATGCCGATAAGCGGGGCGATCAGGCCGATGAGCGCGGCCGCGATGAGCGCACGCTGCATGAAGTCGTACGCGAAGATGCTCACGAGCCGCTGCCGCGCTCGAGGAGACCGCCGTCGTCGCCGCGCATGACGACGTCCTCGCTGTGATGCCAGACGCTCTCGGTGAGGTGCTCGGGCACGGGCGGAGTGCCGTCGTACAGCACGGTGGAGGACTCCGAGCCGCGTCGGCCAAGGACGACGATGCGCGTGGCGAGGGAGGAGAAGGTGCCGAGCTCGTGCGTGACGAGCAGCACAGTGCGACCGGAATCGCGCTGCTGGGCGAAGGTCTCCGCAATGTGCTCCTGGCTCTCGGCATCGACCCCGGCGGTCGGCTCGTCCAGGACATAGACGTCGGCGTCCTTGGCGAGGGCCGCCGCGATCATCACGCGTCGCTGCTGGCCGCCGGACAATGCGTCGAAGCGGTCGTTACGCCGATCCTCGAGGCCCACCAGGGCGAGCGCATCGAGGACGACACTCCGGTCCCCGCGCCGAGGGAGCCGTCGGCGCGGGGAGATCAGGCTGGCTCCGACGACCTCGTGGACGGAGACCGGGACGGCTCCCGCGGAGTGCAGGCGCTGGGGCACGTAGGCGATGCGGCCCCAGTCGCGGAAGCGGCTGAGCGGGGTGTCGAAGAGGTCGACCTGACCGGACGTGACCGGCATGAGCCCGAGGATCGCCCGCATGAGGGTGGTCTTGCCTGAGCCGTTCGCGCCGAGGATGGCGACGAACTCGCCCTGGTCGATGCTCAGGGACACATTCCGCAGGATGCACGCGGCCTCGATGTCGACGCAGACCCGATCGCAGCGGATGACGCTCACGGGCAGGCCTGCCCGGTGCGCACCTGGGCGAGGTTGTCCTGCATGACGGACACGTAGTTGCCGTCGGAGCCCTCGGGAAGTCCCTCGAGCGGATCGAGGACGGCAGTCGTGGCGCCGGTCTCGGCGGCCACCGTCTGGGCGATCTTGGGGTCCACGAGCGTCTCGTAGTAGATGGTGGTGACGCCGCGGTCCTTCACGAGCGCGGTCACCTCGGCCAAGCGGGCGGGTGACGGCTCGGAGTCCGGCGAGAGCCCGGCGATGCCCACCTGGGTGAACCCGTAGGCGCGAGCCAGGTAGCCGAAGGCCTCGTGGCTGACTACGAGGTCGCGGATCGTGCACGACTGCGTGCCGGTCTTCCATTCGTTGCTGAGTCCCGACATGTCCGCCGACAGCTTCCGCGCGCCGACATCGACGGTGTCGGCGAGATCGGGCAGCGAGGCACCCAGCCGGTCGGCAATGGAGTTGCCGATGGTCGCCATGTTGAGCGGGTCCAGCCACACGTGCGGGTCGCCGGGAATCATGTCGATGCCCTGGGTGACGTCGAGCGCGCGATCCCCGGCCTGCTGCGCGACGGCTTCATCGACTGCTGGCTGGAACCCGGGGACGTAGAGGACGAGGTCGGCTTCGGCGATCTGGGCGACCTGCTGGGCGGTCAGCTCCAGGTCATGGGGCTCGGCACCGGGCGGGGTGAGGTCGATGACGTCGACGGAGTCCCCGGCGACCTGCTCGGCGGCGTAGGCCAGCGGGTAGAACGCGGCCACCACGGTGGGCCGGTTCGCGGAGGTGTCAGGACCCGCCGTCGACCCCGCGCAGCCGGCGAGCAGCGTCGACGCCGCGAGAACCGCGGGGGCGGCGAGGGCGGCGTGCGGAACGCGCAAGCGCATGGCGGACATCTCCCGTGACGTGAGTCTTATCGAATACGGTTTTCACTTTCGATAATACTCACGGGGAGAACGCGTCGGAAGGGGGTCAGAGCCGCCCGACGGCCTTGAGCACCGTGGCGCTTGCCAGGGCCAGGACGATGACGGCCCGCAGCAGTCGGCTCGAGGGGCTGATGGCCGGCCACGAGAGGGCGAGCAGCCAGGCGAAGAACAGGGTGAGCAGTCCCAGGATCAGCGCCCCCAGCCAGGCGAGCGGGCCGGTCTGGAGGAGTCCGAAGAACAGCAGGCCGCCGAGGACGACGACGAGGAGCCACCGTGGCAGGCCGGTGAGGAAGGCCAGCACCGGGAGGCTGGCGCGCTGGAAGGCGCTGAGCTGCGCGGGAGGCCGGGGGCTGGAGGACCGGGGGGTGGGCCCCGAGGGACCGCGTTCGGGGCCGCGCGGACCGCGAACCCCGGGTCGTTCGCCCTGCGCCGCCATGCGACCTCCCCGGACCGGGGCGCGGGCTGCGCGCCCCCTAGCGTGTCGTCCCATGGTGCCAGGGCGGGAGGAGCAGGTAGCAGCGGCCCTCGTCGTGGACCTTCGCTTCCGCGCTGAGGATCCGCAGCAGGCCGCGACGCTGGTGCCTCGACTGCGGGGGGCCGTGGCCACGCTGTCGGGGTACGACGGCTTCGTCGATGCGGTGATCGCGCGAGCCACCGACGACGGCCTGCTGATACTCATGTCGCTGCGGTGGCGACATGTGGGGGACTACCGGCGGGCGCTGTCGTCGTACGACGTCAAGGTCTCCGTCGTGCCGCTGCTCTCGATGGCGGTCGACGAGCCGAGTGCCTACGAGATCTTGCACGAGCGCGATGCGTCGGGGTCCCGTGACGCGTCGGGAGCCCTGGCCGAGGATGCCGGGCAGGTGAGCCTGGGCAGCGCGGCCGCCACGTTCGTGCCGCCGCTGCCGTCATG
>JAPOJD010000007.1 GCA_029978585.1 Actinomycetota bacterium | reverse complement strand
TGCGGCTCACGGCGGGAGGGTAGCGGGTCAGCCGATGGGCGCGTCGAAGAACGTGTCGGGGAACGGCTCGTTCGCCAGGGTGTAGTGCCACCATTCCTCGGGCAGGTTCCCGAAGCCCGCCGCCTCCATCGCGGTGACGAGGATCTTGCGGTTCAGGGCCTGGTTGGAGGTGACCTCGGCACTGTCTGTCGCCGCGACAGGGTCAAAGCAGTCGAAGCCCGTGCCCATGTCGATCGACGTATCGGCGAACCTCTCGCCGACGGGCGCCGCGCAGTCGGCAAGCGGGTCCCCTGCACTCCACAGAGGGCTGACGCCTGTACCGAGCGGCACGAGGGTGACATCGACGGTGGAGCCCCGGCTGTGGCCGCTCTTCTCCGCGATGAGCCCCCGCGGGATGATCTCGTCCTTGGGCACCCGCGGGTAGAACTCCGCCTGCATCGCGTTGTCCTGCGGATCGCCCGCCCACGCCACGAACTCCGACACCGCGCGCTGGGGGCGGTAGCAGTCGTAGACCTTCAGGGAGTAGCCCTGCGCCATGACGTCGGCCTGCACCTGCGCCAACGCTTCGGCCGCCTGGCGCGTCAGCCAGCACTGCGGTGCGTCGTACCCGGTGACCGGGCGGCCGGTGAAGTTGTGCTCCCCGTGGTAGCGCATCTCCTGCACGATGTCGGGTGCGACGTCGGCAAGTCGCACGAATCCCTCGGGCGGGCCGCTCGACGAGCACGCGCCCACGAGAAGGGCTGCGGCGCCCGCGAGCACGGCGGCGATGCCGGCGCGGGCCACGTTCACGCGATCATGCTGCCAGGGTCAGCGCCGTCACGCCCCCTACGAGCACGATGACACCGAGGATCTGGGCGCGCCCGAGGCGTTCCTTGAAGAGCACGTAGGCCATGATCGCCGCGATCGGCGCGAACTGCGACGACAGCACGGAGGTCACCGCGACCTGGTACTGCGCACCGATCGCGAAGCAGGTGAAGCCGAGGACCTCGCTCAGGCCCATTGCCACCACGAGGGGTGCCGTGCCGCGGGTGATCTGGAGCCGGCGGAGCAACAGCAGGGGGATGAACAGGGCGACGACGCCAACCAGGCGTCCGGGGAGCAGCACCCAGGCGATGGGCAGGTCGTCGCTCACGAAGCCGGTGGAGAACAGCGAGGCGCCGAAGCACACCGCCGCGCCGGTCGCCAGCAGGACCGCCATGAGCGGCCGTTCGTGCTCAAGCGGCTCCGGGTCCGGCGCCACCGCGGACAGCACGATGCCCCCGACGATGACCATGAGGAGGAACGCAACGATCGGCGCGATGCTCTCCCCGGCGAGAGCCGCGAGTACGGCAGCGATCGCGCCCTCGGTCGCCAGGATGGGGGCGACCACCCCTACCTTGCCCACGCGCAGGGCATAGCCCGCGATGAGGATTCCCACCACATTGCCGATGCCCGACACCGCGAGGTACGGCAGGCTCGCATTCAGCTGCGCAGGCACCCCTGCCGCGACCACGAAGGGGGTCGTGACGAGGAGGCCGACGAGCATCATCCAGGCCAGCGACGAGGGCGAGCCGATCACCTTGACGGTGCGCGAGGACATGAGGCTGGAGCTGGCGAAGAAGCAGGCGGTCAGCAAGCCGAATACGACGCTGACCACCCCGTCACCCTACCGACGTGTGCGGCGAGGCCTCCGGATCGCCTAGCCTGTCGCCGTGGGAGCCGAGGGGGTCGCCGTCGCGACGGACCCCCGTCAGGGCTCCTCCGGGCGCACCCTGATCGGCCTGTGCATCGCGATGGGCGGCTCCCTCGTCATCGCCGCGAGCCTCAACTACATCTTCACCCCCATGATCGACGACCTGGGCCTCACCCAGGACGAGGCGAGCATCGCGCTCACGGTTCCCCCCATCGGTGCGCTGCTCATCGTCTTCCTCGCCGGCCGCTTCGGCGACCAGCTCGGGCACCGGCTGGTCGTGACCGTGAGCAGCGTCGCCTTCGTCGTCGGATCCGCGATCGTCGGAGTTGCGCAGGGGATCACCCTGGTCACCCTCGGGCTGCTCATCGCGAGCGTCGCCGCGACGGCGATCCAGATCGTGGTCATCGGGCTGCTGTCGCTCACCTTCCCCGATCCCCGGGCCCGCGCGGCGGCGTTCGGGACCTTCGGGATGGTGTCGCCGGCCATCTGGCTGACCTTCCCGGTCCTCACGGGCTGGGTGGTCGAGGACCACTCCTGGCGCTGGGTCGCCGCGCTGTGGGTGGTGGCCGGGCTGCTCATGCTGCTGGCCGCCCGCTACCTCCTCCCGGCCCCCGTGACCACCGGCCCGGTGGGCGAGATACGGGCGCCTCTCTTCGCCGGCATCGCGGTGGCCCTCGGCGTGCAGGCCCTGTCGCGGCTGAGCGACGACGGCATCTCCTCGCCGTGGACCTGGGGGACGATGATCATCGCCGCGGCGGCCGCGGTCCTGTGCCTGTGGCGCCTGCGTGACGGGGCGACGACGTTCTCGCTGGCACCTCTGCGCAAGCGCGCGTCGCGTGCCCTCCTCATCGTGGTCGTCATCATCCCGTTCATCAACACGGTCTTCCTCATGACGATGGCCTTCCAGTTCCTCTACGGCCTCAGCGTGCTCCAGACCGCGCTCGTCATGGTCCCCGCCCAAGCAGCCGCCGTCCTGGGGACGAAACTCATCGCCGGTCCGCTCATGCGACGCATCGGCATCCACGCCACGGCGGCGCTGCTGTTCGGCATGCTCGCGGTCGCCATGCTGGGCTCCTTCTTCGTCACCGCGGACTCCCCGCTCGGCGTGGCCATCATCTACGTGACGGTCTACAACCTGCTCACGGTCGCCGCCTCCATCACCATCACCAGCGGCGTGATGGAGACCGCCGACGAAGGCCAGTCAGGCCTGGTCGCGGCCTACCGCGGATCGGCCGTGGCCCTGGGTGCCGCCCTGGCGGTGGTCATCATGAACCCCTTCGTGTTCGGGCTCGCACGGCTTACGATGAACGCCCAGCTCCAGGAATCGGGCCTCACCGCCGAGGAGTCCGAGGAGCTCATGGCCGCTGTCGAGCAGTCCAGCACCACCTCGACCTCGATGACGCAGTACGCCTACACGCTGCCGGACGGCACGGACCTCACGGACGTGATGGCCGACTCGATAGCGCGCGGACTGCACATCAACGGCGTCGCCGGCACCCTGCTGGCCCTGGTGTCCGTCTGGCTGGTGCTGCGGGCACGCAAGGCCTCCTCAGCCTGAGGCGATCAGGGCACGGGTGAGCCACTCCAGTCTGCGCGCGGTCTCCGCCGCGCTGCCCGAAGGCTGAACGACATGGCCGAGCACGACGCGCACGATGACGTCCGCGGCCGCATCCCATTGAGCGGGCGACAGGGCCGGGTACGCCTCCAGCCGGCCGCGCACGTCGGCCTTGGCGATGTCCAGCAGGGAATCGGAGCGCGCGGTCAGCAGCGGCAGGAGCTCGGTGTCCGCTCCCTGCGTCGCGCTCACGATGGCCCGCAGCAGGCGGTTCTCCGCAGCGAGGGTGAGCACGGCGAGCGTCGCATCGCGCACGGCGCCGGGCGCGTCACCAGCGTTCGCGTCGAAGGCCTCGGCCACGGCCGAGAGGAAGCGCGCGAGCTCGGTGAGCACCATCGCCTCGGCGAGCTCGGCCTTGCCGCCGACCTCGTTGTAGACGGTCTGCCGGCTCACCCCCGCCCGCTCGGCGAGCGCGGCCATGGTGACTGACGACCAGCCGGACTCCGCGGTCATCTCCGCGGCGCACTCGATGATGCGCTGGCCGGTCGCGCTCACGCGCTGGCCGCCTCCACCACCACGAAGTCGACCTTGTCGCGGACCCCGCAGTCCGGGCAGCACCACGCGTCGGGGACGGCCGACCAGGGAGTGCCGGCAGGGAAGCCCTCGCGCGCGTCGCCCATGCGCTCGTCGTAGGCGTAGCCGCAGCCCGGGCAACGCGCCACCACCGGTCGGCCGCTCGAGGGCACGCCGGCGGTCACGAGGTCCGGACGGGGTGCGCGCGCGTCCCGAGAGGCCGCACCCCACCTCGCGAGGATGCGCTCGCGCTTGCGCGGGCTGATGTTCGCGCGGGACATGTCGCCGTCGAAGTGATCGGCGACGCGCGCGTCCATGACGCGATTCCACAGCGGCGGGACGAGCGCGAGCAGGATCATGCCGCCGTACCCGGTGGGCAGTGACGGGGCGCCCTTCTCGTCGCGCAGCGCCTGGTAGCGGCGAGTGGGATGCGCGTGGTGGTCGCTGTGCCGCTGCAGGTGGTAGAGCAGGACGTTGGTCGCGATGTTGTTGGAGTTCCAGCTGTGCCGCGGCTCGACGCGCTCATAGCGCTGGCGCCCGGGCTGGCCGACGATCTCGCGGAGCATGCCGTAGTGCTCCAGGTAGTTGACAGCCTCGAGCAGGGTGAGGCCCACGACCGCCTGGATCACCAGGTAGGGCAGGATCGTCGGCCCCAGCCACGCCACCATGACGAGCCACAGGGCCGCGGACATGACGAAGGCGTTGAGGATGTCGTTGCCGGGACGGAACGGCGACTGCCCGCGGCGGGCGTAGCGGCGCCGCTCGAGGTCCCACGCGTTGCGGAAGGATCCGACGACCGTGCGGGGCCAGAAGGCGTAGAAACTCTCCCCCACCCGCGCGCTCGCGGGATCGTCCGGCGTGGCGACGCGCACGTGGTGGCCGCGATTGTGCTCGATGTAGAAGTGGCCGTAGAAGGTCTGCGCGAGCGCTACCTTGGACAGCCAGCGCTCGTGCGACTCCTTCTTGTGCCCGAGCTCATGCGCGGTGTTGATGCCGAGGCCGCCGATGAAGCCGACGGTGACGGCCAGGCCGATGCGATTGATCGTCGTGAGGTCGCCGTAGGCGATGTACCAGAAGGCGAGGGCGAAGCCGGCGTACTGCAGCGGCAGGAAGAGGTAGGTCAGCCAGCGGTAGTAGCGGTCGCGCTCGAGCGTCGCGATGACGTCGTCCGGCGGGTTGGACGGATCCAGGCCGGCGGCGAGGTCGATGAGCGGGATGATCCCGAGGATGACGATCGGGCCCAGCCACAGCCAGACTCCCCAGCCGGTGGCGGAATGCAGGCCCACGGCGAGGAAGGGAAGCAGCGGCATCGTGAGCCCGAGAATCCACAGGTAGCGCTTCGGGTCGCGCCAGGTCACGGCGCCCGTGCCCTGGACCGAGGCCATCCCGGCTCCCTTCACCGAACTCCTGCCGTGACTTGACAAAAGGTAGGCGAATGTAAACCCCGGCGCAAGGGGGCGCCCTACGATGCGGCCATGCCCGCCTGGCCGGAGGTCCGCCGCACCGACGCGGTGATGGCCGACGGCCGGTCCCTGGCCTACTACGACCGCCCCGGCGCTCCCCCGCGCGACGACATCGACTCCCGCCCGCGAGATGAGGCGGCCCCCGAGTCGCAGTTGCGCCGCGATCCCCTCACCGGGGAGTGGGCGATCATTGCCGGCCACCGCCAGGCGCGCACGTTCCAGCCGACGGCGCAGGAGACGCGCACACACGGCTGCCCGCTGTGCCCCTCCACGCCGGATCACGCGACCGAGATCCCGGCCGCGGACTACCAGGTCGTCATCTTCGACAATCGCTTCCCGTCGCTCACGCGCACGGCCGCGGGCATGGAGACAGCCGACGAGCGCCCGGGGATCGGCCGCTGCCAGGTCGTGTGCTTCACCGACGACCATGACGCGCACCTCGCCGATCTCGGCGACGACCGCGTGCTCCTCATCGTGCAGGCCTGGGCCGACACCGTGGCACGGCTGCGCGAGGACTCGCGCCTCGTCTCCTGCCTGGTCTTCGAGAACCGCGGCGCGGAGATCGGCGTCACGATGTCCCATCCGCACGGCCAGGTCTACGCCTACCCCTTCCTCCCACCGCGGGAGCGACTGCTCCTCGACGCGGCCGCACGCCACCATGCCGACACCGGGCGGATCCTCGCTCTCGACGTCGCGGATGCGGAGGCGCGCGACGGAGTCCGCCTGCTCGCCGCCACCGACCACTGGACCGCCCACGTGCCCCGGGCCGCGCGCTGGCCCTTCGAGATGCGGATCACCCCGCGCCGGGCGATCACATCCCTCGACGACCTCAACGCCGACGAGGCGGCCGATTTCGCGGCGCTCTACCCGCGGCTGCTGCGGGCCCTCGATGGCGTGTACGACATGCGCATGCCCTACGTCGCCGCCTGGCACCAGGCCCCGCTGGCCGGAGTCGCGCCGGGCGCGCAGTTGTTCCTCGAGGTGTTCAGCACCCGCCGCGCACCGGACCGGCTGAAATACCCCGCGGGGTCGGAGTCCGCCGCGGGCGTGTGGATCAACGACATCGCCCCGGAGCGCTCCGCGGCCATGCTGCGCGAGGCACTGGGCTGATGATGGCGCGCGCCGCGGAGGTGTTCGCCGATGCTTGGGGCTATGGGCCGGCCGGCACCTGGTCGGCGCCGGGACGCGTCAACCTCATCGGCGAGCACACCGACTACACCGGTGGTCTCGTCCTGCCCTTCGCCCTCGAGGACCGCGCGCACGTCACCGTCGCCCCGCGCGACGACGAGCGCATCCGGCTGGCCACCCCGGACGCAGCGATCGACCTCGAGCTGGCGGCGCTCGGGCCCGGGTCTCCCCCCGGATGGGCGGCCTACCTCGCGGGTGCCGCGTGGGTCCTGCGCGAGGCGGGCCACGAAATACCCGGCTTCGACCTCGCCCTCGCCTCCGAGGTCCCCGTGGGTGCCGGGCTGTCCTCCTCCGCCGCCCTCATGTCCGCGACGCTGCTCGCCCTCGACGACGTCCACGCTCTCGGCCTCGACCGCGCCGCGCTCGCCGCGCTGGGGCGCCGTGCCGAGAACGTCGTCGCCGGCGTGCCCTGCGGCGCAATGGACCACATGGCATCGCTGTGTTGCACGCAGGGCCATGCGCTGCTCCTCGACACCACCACGGGAGCGACCCGTCAGGTGCCGCTGGACCCGGCCAAGGACAACCTCGCCCTGCTCCTGCTCGACACCGGGCATCCGCATGCGCTCGCCGACGGCCGCTACGCCGAGCGCCGCGCCGCGATCGACGCCGCGAACGATGAAATGGCACTCGCCACGCTCACTCCCGGCGACGTCGGCGGGCTACCCGAGTCCTGGACGGATGACGTCCGCCGCGCGGCGGCGCATGTCATCACGGAGAACGCCCGCGTCCGCGCCGCCGTCACGCTGCTCGATCGCGGCGACCTCGCGGGAATCGGGCCGCTGCTCGACGCGTCGCATGCATCGCTACGTGATGACCTGCGCGTGAGCTCGCCTGAGCTAGATGCCGTCACTGCCGCCGCGCGAGGGGCGGGGGCGCTCGGCGCGCGCATGACGGGAGCGGGCTTCGGGGGCAGCGCCATCGCCCTCGTGCCAGGGGACTGCGTCGACGCCGTGACCCGCGCGGCCAGCGATGCCGTCGCCCGCGCTCGAATACGTCAGGTCATGCCCTCCGCGGGGGCCTCCCGGGACGGCTGACCTGGGGCGATCGCTCTCCGGCGGATGCGCGCGCGTGGTGCAATACGGCGATGGAGCTCACGGCCTCCGCCGACCCCTTCCCCGCCTTCCCGCCCGGCTTCGCCTGGGGCACCGCGTCCGCGGCGTACCAGATCGAGGGTGCCTGGGACGAGGACGGCAAGGGACCGTCGACGTGGGACACATTCGTCCATCAGCCCGGTCGCGTCGCCGGCGGACAGACCGGCGATGTCGCCTGCGACTTCTACCACCGATGGGAGTCCGACCTCGACCTCATGGCGCAGCTCGGCGTCAACGCGCACCGCTTCTCCGTCTCCTGGTCCCGCGTGCTGCCCGCCGGGTGCGGCGCACCGAACGAAGCCGGGCTCGCCTTCTACGACCGCCTCGTCGACGGCCTCCTCGCCCGCGGCATCGCGCCGTACGTCACGCTGCACCACTGGGACCTCCCGCAGGCGCTCGAGGACGAGGGCGGCTGGACCAGCCGCGCCACGGCCGAGGCATTCGCCGAGTACGCCGCACTCATGGGCGAGCGGCTCGGCGACCGCGTCACCGGATGGATCACCCTGAACGAGCCCTTCGTGCTCACGTCGTTCGGCCACTCGTTCGGCGTCCACGCTCCGGGGCGCACGATGTTCCTCGGCGTCTGGGCCGTCGTGCATCACCTCCTCCTCGCGCACGGGCTGGGCACCAGGGCCCTGCGGGCTGCCGGGGTCACCGGGGGAGTCGGCATCACCCAGAACCTCTCCCCCGTGTGGGCCCTCACCGACTCGCCGGAGGACACCGCCGCCGCCGCGAAGCTCGATGCGCTCTACAACCGCCAGTGGCTGGATCCCATCCTGCTGGGCACGCAGCCGGTGGACCCGGAGGCGACGTATCCCGGATCGGACTTCAGCGCCGTGCGGGACGGCGATGCCGCCATCATCGCGACGCCCATCGACTTCCTCGGCGTCAACTTCTACAACCCCCAGCAGGTCAAGGGGGCGGCACCGGACAACCCCATGGGATTCGAACTCGTGCCGATCGAGGGCGTGCCGCGCACCGGATTCGACTGGCCCGTCGTGCCGAGCGCGCTCACCGAACTCCTCGTCGGACTCCGGGACCGCTACGGCGCCGCACTCCCCCCGATGTTCATCACGGAGAACGGCACGTCGATCCCCGATGTCATCGACGCCGATGGGCGCGTCCGCGACTCCTTCCGCATCGCCTACCTCGACCGGCACCTGCGCGCCATCGCCGACGCCATGGCCGCCGGCGTCGACATGCGCGGCTACTTCTGCTGGACGTTCACCGACAACTTCGAGTGGGCCGAGGGCTTCGACCAGCGCTTCGGCCTCGTGTACGTCGATCCCGACACGCAGGCCCGCACCCCCAAGGACTCGTTCTCCTGGTACCGCCAGGTCGTCACCGGCGAGGCCGCCGGCCGAGTTCCCGAGGTGATCCCATGACCGCGTCCACGCCCTCCACGCCCGGGACCCCGCCGGTCCCCACCAGCGCCCTGGCCGAGCCGACCGTGCGCGTGCGCGCGCCCTTCCTCGCCACCCTCGCCCTGGCCAACCTCGGCATCTGGCTGGCGTTCTTCACGCCGATCCAGAACCTTCTCCCCCGCTTCTCCGAGGAGATCGCCGGCAGCGACGGCAAGGAGGCCGCGCTCGCCATCGTGACGGGCGTGGGCGCCTTCGTCGCGATCATCGCCAACCCGCTCGCCGGCGCACTGTCGGACCGCACGACGTCGCGATTCGGCCGCCGTCGACCGTGGCTGCTCCTCGGCTCGCTCTTCGGCGCGATCTTCATCGCGCTGCTCGCCACGCAGAGCAGCGTCGTGGGGCTCGCCGTCATCTGGGGCCTCGGGCAGGCCGCGATCAACTCCTCCTACGCCGGCCTCACCGCGACGATTCCCGACCAGGTCCCGGTGGCCCAGCGCGGCGTCGCATCCGGATGGGTGGGTCTGAGCCAGACCCTCGGCATCGTCCTCGGCGTCGCGCTCGTGTCGTTCGTCGTCCTCGGGCTGGCGCCGGGGACCTACCTCACCGCCATCCTCGCCTTCCTCCTGGTGATCCCGTTCGTGCTCTTCCTCAAGGACCCGCCGCTCCCGCGCGCGGACCGACCGCCGTTCAAGCTCGGCGAGTTCCTCCGCGGCTTCTGGGTGTCGCCGCGCGAGCACCCGGACTTCGCCTGGGCGTGGCTCGCCCGCTTCCTCGTGTCCCTCGGCTCGGCGATGGCCACCCTCTACCTGCTGTTCTTCCTGCAGGACCGCGTCGGTCTCGACGAGACCGCGGCCGGGCAGGGCCAGACCCTGCTCGTCGGCCTCTACGCGCTGGGCACGATCCTCACCGCGGTCATCGGCGGCCTGCTGTCGGACCGCAGCGGGCGCCGCAAGATCTACGTCATCGTGGCGACGCTCATCATGGCCCTGGCCGCGCTCATCCTCATCGGAACGACCACGCTCCAGCTCGCCATGGTCGCCGCGCTCATCCTCGGCCTCGGCTACGGCGTCTACCTCGCCGTCGACCAGGCACTCATCACGCAGGTGCTGCCCAATGCCGAGGACCGCGCCCGCGACCTCGGCGTCATCAACATCGCCAACAGCGCCCCGCAGGTGCTGGCTCCGGTCATCGCCGCGCCGCTGGTCACCGTGCTTGGCGGCTACCCGGTGCTGTACGGCGTCACCGCGGGCATCGTCATCCTCGGAGCGCTGGCCATCCTGCCCATCAAGTCCGTCCGCTGAGCCCGGTGACCGGCACGGTCCGCGGCGCGGATGGCATCGAGCGCTGCCCGTGGGGCGACGCCCCCGACGACATGCGCCGCTACCACGACGAGGAGTGGGGGCGTCCGCTCCGCGGCGACCGGGCCATCTTCGAGCGCCTGAGCCTCGAGGGATTCCAGTCCGGCCTATCGTGGCTCACCATCCTGCGCAAGCGCGAGGCCTTCCGCGCGGCGTTCGACGGATTCGACATCGAGGCGATCGCGGCGTACGACGAATCCGACGTGGACCGGCTCCTCGCCGATGCCGGCATCGTGCGTCATCGCGGCAAGATCGAGGCGGTCACATCCAATGCCCGAGTGCTCCGAGACTGGCAGCACGCCGAAGGAGAGGGCGTCCTCGACGCCCGGGTACGGGCATGCGCGCTTCCAGGCCGCGCCCGACCCGCCACGCTCGCGGATGTGCCGACCACGTCACTCGAGGCGACCACCCTCTCCCGGGACCTCAAGCGCCGCGGCTGGCGCTTCCTCGGGCCGACGACGGCGTACGCGGCCCTGCAGGCCATCGGCGTCGTCGACGATCACGTGGCCGGCTGCCATGTCGCCGAGCACCCGGCCCTGGGCTGACATTCCCGGCCGGTAGCGTGGCTAGATGACCGCCACGCCGAGGTCCTCTGCGCGCCAGCCGTTCCCGGACTCCCTGCGCGGCATCGCTCTCCTCGGCATCATCCTGGTCAACGCACCGTTCCTCGCCATCAGCGCCGAGGGCTACGACGCGGCCTCCGTCGCCTCCGGGCTCGACCGCGCCGTGGCCTATGCCGTCACCATGCTGGCAGCGGGGAAGTTCTATCTCATCTTCTCGTTCCTCTTCGGCTACAGCGCGCTGTTCATCCTCAAGGACGGTTCGAAGCCGAATCGCCAGGTCTACCGGCGCCGCCTCGTGGCACTGCTCATCCTCGGCCTCGCCCACGTGGTGTTCTTCTTCGTCGGCGACATCCTGGTGACGTACTCGCTGCTCGGCTTCGGGCTCCTGCTCCTGGTGAAGCGCTCCGACCGGGCGCTGTGGCTCACCGCCGTCATCGCGTGGGCGCTGGCCGCCTGCTGGGTAGTGGGGATCACGGGCATCACGGCCCTGACGGCGGCGGCGGACCCGCAGCTGGCCGCTGCCGACACGTCGATGTTCGATGCCTACGACGTCGCCATGGCGAGCGGCACATTCTGGGACACGATGGTGGCTCGCGTGAGCATCTACCCGTTCGTCGTGTTCAGCGTCATCTTCGGGCAGGGGATCTTCGCGTTCGCGGCATTCTGCCTGGGCATGCTCGCCGGCCGGCATCGCTTCCTCGGGCGCCTCGAGGACTTCCGCCCCTGGCTGCGCCGCTGCGCGATCTGGGGACTCATGGTGGGCCTGCCGATCCAGTTCGCGCTCACCTGGCTCATCCTCGGCCCCGGGGAGGAGATCGGCTTCAGTGCCGACCCGATCTCGCAGGTCGCCTTCGCGCTCATCGGCGTCTTCGCCCCGATCCTCTCAGCCGGCTACATCGGGGCCCTGGCTCTCCTGTCGCTGCGCGCGCCCCGGCTCCTCGCGCCGCTCGGGCCGCCCGGCCAGGCTTCGCTCACCATCTACCTCGGCGAGTCGGTGCTGCTGTGCATCATCTTCTGCGGATGGGGCCTCGGCCTCTTCGGCACCCTCGGCGCCGCTGCCGTCACGGCCATCGCCGTGGGCTGCTGGGCGGTCCTCGCCATCGCCATGACTCTGTGGCTGCGCCGCTTCGCCCAGGGCCCGCTGGAGTGGCTCGTCGGCCGGTGGACCAAGCGCCCTCTCGCGGCCCTGGCGTCGGCCGACGCCGCGTGAGGGCCGTCGCCGCGGAGTTCAGTCGGTGCCGTACTCCAGGGCGGCCTGGTCGAGAAGCGCGTCCCCTCGGGTCTCGGCCACATGGCCGGCGATCTCCGCGGCGCCCCCCGCCTGGAGGTGCTCCACCAGCTCGATGTCCCCTGCCGCCAACTGGCCCTGCGCGGCGTACATCTCCAGCCTCGTGCGGGTGTCGGCGATGTCGAGGTTGCGCATCGTGAGCTGCCCGATGCGGTCCAGCGGCCCGAACGCCGCATCCTCGGTGCGCTCCATCGACAGCCGCTCGGGCTGATAGCTGAATGCCGGCCCCCGCGTGTCGAGGATCGAGTAGTCGTCCCCGCGCCGCAGCCGCAGCGTCACCTCGCCCGTGACCGCGGACGCCACCCACCTCTGCAGCGACTCCCGGAGCATGAGCGCCTGCGGGTCCAGCCAGCGTCCCTCGTACAGCAGGCGCCCGAGGCGACGACCCTCCGCGTGGTAGTTCGCGACGGTGTCCTCGTTGTGGATCGCGGTGATGAGCCGCTCGTAGGCGATGAAGAGGAGCGCCATGCCCGGCGCCTCGTAGATCCCCCGGCTCTTCGCCTCGATGATGCGGTTCTCGATCTGGTCGGCCATGCCCAGGCCGTGCCGCCCGCCCACGGCGTTGGCCTCGCGCACGAGGTCCACCGCGGAGGCGAACTCACGGCCGTTGATCGCGACAGGACGGCCGCGCACGAACGACACGGTCACGTCCTCGGCCTCGATGGCGACCGCGGGATCCCAGAAGCGCACGCCCATGATCGGCTCGACGATCTCCAGCGACACGTCGAGATGCTCCAGCCGCTTCGCCTCGTGGGTCGCGCCCCAGATGTTCGCATCGGTGGAATAGGCCTTCTCCGCCGAATCGCGGTACGGCAGTCCGCGCTCGGTGAGCCACTCGGACATCTCATGGCGCCCGCCCAGCTGATCCACGAAGTCAGCATCCAGCCACGGCTTGTAGATGCGCAGCCGCGGGTTCGCGAGCAGCCCGTAGCGGTAGAAGCGCTCGATGTCATTGCCCTTGTACGTCGAACCGTCACCCCAGATGGAGACGTCGTCGTCGAGCATGGTCCGCACCAGCAGCGTCCCGGTAACCGCGCGACCGAGGGGGGTCGTGTTGAAGTAGACGCGACCACCGGAGCGGATGTGGAACGCGCCGCACGCCAGCGCCGCGAGCCCCTCCTCGACAAGAGGCGCGCGGCAGTCCACGAGGCGCGCCACCTCGGCGCCGTACTGCAGGGCGCGGCCGGGCACGGAGTCGATGTCCGGCTCGTCGTACTGGCCGAGGTTCGCGGTGTAGGTGCACGGGACCGCGCCGCCTTCGCGCATCCAGGCCACGGCCACCGACGTGTCCAGGCCGCCGGAGAACGCGATGCCCACGCGCTGGCCGACCGGGAGGGACGCGAGCACCTTGGACACGGCGGGGAGCATATCGGCATGCGAGCCGGGGCCTCTCGGGCCCGTTAGGGTGTGGCAGCGAGGAGGCGGACCAGATCCCCTCCCCGGGAGGAGCCCCCCATGACCGACGCGAAGGCACCCCAGAAGAAGGACGGGTTCCCGCTGCGCGCGGTGATCGCCGGCATCATCGCCGTCATCGCGCTGATCGTCATCATCCAGAACAGCCAATCGGTGACGATCCAGCTCTTCGTGTGGAGCGTGTCGCTCCCGCTGTGGCTGATCCTCGCCGTGTTCTTCGTCCTCGGCATGCTGCTCAACGGGCTGGTCCGCGGCGGCGTGCGCCGGCTCATGGGCAAGCCGAAGAAGGACGACGACTAGTCCACGACGGCGAGCACCTACGCGGGCTGGCCGGTCTCCCCGGTGAGCCGCGCCTGCGCCTCGGCCGCCCGCGCCAGCGCGGCCTCCAACTCCGCCTGCGCCTGGCCGTAGGCGGCGAAGTCCCCGCGCGCGAGAGCCTCACGGCCGCGGTTGTACGCCGCCTGCGCGTCGTCCAGCGCGATCTGAAGATCGGTGAGCGGGTCGCCCGTGGACTCGGGGGTCGTCGGGGCCGGCGTCGGAGTGGGCGTCGGCTGCGGCTCCGTCTCACCGTCCGGCAGGGGTTCCGGGGTGGGCGACGGATCGGAACTGAAGACCTTGGCGAGTGCGGCGTCGAGGGTGTCCTCCAGCGCCACGGATGACCCGTAGCCGGCGAGCACCTTGCGCAGGAGCGGGTAGCCGTCCTGGGAGGCCCGCAGGTAGACCGGCTCGACGTAGAGCAGTCCCCCGTTGAAGGGCAGGGACAGCAGGTTGCCCAGGTCGACCTCGGAGCCGCCTCGGCGCAGCAGCGACAACTGCGACGCGATGTTGGGGTCGGCCTCGAAGTTGTTCTGCACCTGCGTGGGGCCGGGGATCGTGGTGTTGCTGGGCAGCTGCAGCACCTGGATCTTGCCGTAGTCCTCCCCCGGGACAGAGTTCACCGCCATGAATGCCGCGAGGGTCGGCCGTCGCTGGGGCGCGAACGTCGTGGTGAGGGAGAACGCCGGCGTGCTCGCGCCGGGCATCTGCAGGCTCAGGTAGTACGGCGGCTGGAACTGCTGGACCGGCTGCGTGGGGTCGAAGGGCACGATCCAGAAGTCCGTGCCGTTGTAGAAGGTTGCCGGGTCCGTGACGTGGTAGCGGGACATGACGATCCGCTGGACCTTGAAGTAGTCCTGCGGGTAGCGCACGTGCTGGAGAATGTCGACGGGCATCTCGCTGCGCGGCTTGACCACGCCCGGATAGGCCTTCGACCAGGTCTGCAGGATCGGATCGGACTCATCCCAGGCGTACAGCGTCACAGTGCCCTCGTAGGCATCCACGACCGCCTTGACCGAGTTGCGCACGTAGTTCAACTCGTCCCGCGGGGCCAGGGCGCTCGAGCCGGTGCGCACCGTGATCGAGTCGCTCGTCGCCTCTCCGAGCGAGATGCGCGAGGAGTAGGGATAGTCGTTGGAGGTCGTGTAGCCGTCGACGAGCCACACGATGCGCCCGTTGACCACGGCGGGGTAGGGATCCTGGTCGAGGGTGAGCCAGGGGGCGACCTTCTGCACGCGCGTGAGGGGGTCGCGGTCCCATAGGATCCGCGACTGCTCGTTGATGAGATCGGTGAGCAGGATGTTGGTGTCCTGGAACTTCGTGGCGAAGAGCAGCCGCCTCATGAACGAGCCCACCGGCACGCCGCCCGAGCCCTCGTAGGTGTTGTTGACCTGCCCGGTCGCACTGGCGTCGTCGGGGTAGTCGAGCTCCACCGGGGACGAGCCCTCCGGGCCGCCGACCACCGAGAACGTCGGCGACAGCTCGCCGAAGTAGACCCGGGGCTGGGTCATGTCGAGCAGGCCCTGGGGCGGGATGTCGAGCTCGAAGAAGTCGGGCTGGCCGCTGTTCTCCGCGGTGTTGTCGTACGCCGCCACGAAGCCGTAGCCGTGCGTGTAGACGGCATGGTCGTTCGCCCAGTTGCGCTGGCCCTCGGGCACGCCGTTGAGGTCGATTTCGCGCACCGACACGACGGCGCCCCGCAGTTCGTCATCGAGGGTATAGCGATCGATGTCGAGGGTGTCGTTGAAGGAGTAGTACGTCCGGATCTGCTGGAGCTGGTTGTACGTCGCCGACACCAGCGCGGGGTCCAGGAGCCGGATGTTGTCGAGCGTGCCCTGGTTAGCGGCGATCACCTGCTCCGTTGGCGGGCTCACCGTGCCGGGATAGTCCTCGACCACCGCGTCGGCGATGTCGTAGGCGTCGCGGGTCGCGGTGATGTTGCGCTCGATATAGGGCTGCTCGCGGACGAGCTCGCTCGGACGCACCTGGAACTGCTGGACGATCGCGGGGTAGAGCCCGCCGACGAGGATGGAGGTGAGGAAGAGCAGCGCCAGTCCGATCACCGGGATCGCCCAGTGGCGCACGACCATGTTGACCAGGAAGAGTCCCGCCACGAGCAGGGCCACGAACGTCAGGACGTTGAGCGCCGGCAGCACGGCATTGGCATCGGTGTACTTCAGCCCGGTGAAGCCCTGGACGAGTGCCTCGCTCTTGATCGCCAGGCCATAGCGGTCCAGCCAGTACGCCGCGGACTTGAGCAGGATGAAGATCGCGATCAGCCCGGACAGGTGAACCTGCGCCGCGACGCTGGCGCGGTCGCCTCGCGGCTGGAGCCGAATGCCGCCGTAGAGGTAGTGCACGGCGAGCGCGAGGAGGAGCGCGACGATCACCGCCGTGAAGGCGAAGCCCAGCACGAATCGCTGGAAGGGATAGGTGAACGTGTAGTAGCCGACGTCGAGCCCGAACTGAGGATCGGTGATGCCGAAGTCGGTGGCGTAGCGCCAGCGCAGGAAGGTGCCCCACTCGGCCGAGGCGGAGATGCCGGCGAGGAGGCCGATGAGCAGGGAGATGACCACGGCAGCGGCCGCCCGGAAGGGGTCGATGGCCGCCCGGTAGCGCTCGAGGCTCGCCTGCTCCTGGGTGAGCGGCGGGATGTCGGGCCGGAAGCGGTAGGCGATCCACAGCGTGCCCGCGATGACGACCGTCATCGTCAGCCCGAAGGAGCCGAACAGGACCACCCGGGTGATGAGGGTCGTGGTGAAGACACTCGTCGTGTCGACCGACTCGTACCACAGCCAGTCGGTGTAGAAGCCCGTGAAGAGGACGAACCCCAGGACGATGACGCCCAGCACGATGATCGTGGGCAGGAGGACGCGGCCCCTGCGGGGGGTCTGTCCAACGGGGGTCGCCGTGGTCATTCCAGCAACTTACGACACCGGGACGCTGGTCACGCGCTGGGGCATGAGGGCAGGCTGTCACCCTTGCGCCAGGCGTCGAGGGCGGCTATGGCCTCCTGGACCGTGGCCACCGGGGTGACCGTGAGTCCATCGGGGATGTGGCCCTGGGCCTCCTCGCAATGGGCCGACGGCATGAGGAACAGGGTGGCGCCGGCGCCGGCAGCCGCAGCGAGCTTCTGCCGGATCCCCCCGATCGGGCCGACCTGGCCCGAGGGGTCGACCGTGCCGGTGCCCGCGACGTGCCCGCCTCCGGTGAGGTCCTCGGGAGTGAGCTTGTCCACGATGGCCAGCGCGAACATCATCCCGGCACTCGGACCGCCCACGTCCTCGAGGGTGAACTCGATGGGGAACTCCGCGCGGAAGTTGTACCCCGCGGTGATGCCGATATACGGCACGGACGGGTCGTCGGGGTTGGCCTCCGTCACGAGCTCCACGTCGATCGGCGTGCCCTCCCGCTCCACGGTGAGGGTTACCGTCGAGCCGATGGCGCCCGAGCGGACGCCGTTGACGACCTCCTCGGGAGTCGTCACGGGGGTGCCGTTGACCTTGAGGATGCGTTCGCCCGGGTTGACCTTCCCGTACGCCGGCGCGCCCTCGTAGACGGCGACGACCACAAGGTCGGCGATCACGGTCTTGCCCAGCGCCGTCATCGCGGCGGCGATCGCATTGGACTGCGACGTCGAGAAGAGGACGGCATTGCGGCGGTCGACGTCCTCGCCCGACTCGTTGTCCTGGTAGAGGAGTTCCCGGGGCAGCACCGCCTGATCGGGATCCACCCACGCCTGGAGCGCCTGGAACACCGACAGGGTCGATCGCGGCTCGCCGAACTCCCGGATCGTCGTCATGTCGAGATTGCCGGTCACCGGGTAGGTCGTGGTGTCGCTGATCTCCACCAGGGGAACGCCGTCGACCTCGCCGATCGTGTTGAAGGTCGGCCCGGGCGACAGGACGATGTAGGGGACCGGGAGAACCGCCGCCACGGCAATGAGCACGGCGAGGACGAGGAAGGCCACCGCGGCAGCCCAGAGCCGCGCTCGCGAACCGGCATGCGGGGTCGGGGCAGGGGGCTCTGCGTCGGGCGCGGGCTCGATCTCAGGGTGCGGATCGGTCACGCGGTCGAGTGCCCCGGTGGCCGACGGCCGGGATCCCGAGATCCGCGGCCCGGGTCACGGTAGTTGCGGGTTCCCGCGGAGGAACTGCGGCGCGGGGGCCGGGTGCGCGCCGGGCGCGGTGCCGGAGCACGCCGGGTCGCCGACGACGAGCGCCGCTGATCGGGGGCGGGGGCGCCATCCGGCAGGGGGCGCCGCATGGCCTCGGTGAAGCGCATCATGCCGGTCACGGACTCGTGGGTGTCCACGGTGCGGCGGGGACGGCTGCGCAGGGCTGCCCACCCGAGGGCGATCAGCGTCGCCCCAATGGGGATCAGCCACCACAGCAGCGCGGACACGCGGGCCTCCACATTCAGTCCCGGTCGGTCCGGGCCGTCCCAGGGTACGCCCCCTCCGGGGGACCCGGCGACCTCGGCCATGACCCCGATCCTCATACCGGCGTACCGTGAGGGGTATGCCCTCGTGCCTCGCTCCGGGACCCCGGCCATGAGCACCCCGCCCCCCTTCGGCTTCGGGATGCCCGGTGACCCCGGCGACATGAACCCCATGGACATGAGCCAGCTCGGCGCGATGCTCCAGCAGATCGGCCAGATGCTCCAGGGCGGCGCCTCGCAGGGTCCGGTGAACTGGGATCTCGCCCGGGACACCGCGCGCAAGGAGTCCGCCAGCGCCGGGGACCCCTCGGTCACGGAGGCCCAGCGACGCGATGTCGAGCGAGCCGTCGACCTGGCCCAGGTGTGGCTCGACCCCGCCACGGCGTTCCCCATCTCCACGGCCGGCTGCAGTGCGTGGAGCCGCGCGGAGTGGATCGAGGAGACCTTCCCCGCGTGGCAGCGGATCGTCGCACCGATCGCCGAGCAGGTGAACTCCGTGATCGCCCCGGCGGGGGAGGAGGCGGCGACAGGCGTTCCTCCGGCGCTCGCCGAGATGATGCCCGAGGGGCTGCCGCCCGAGGCGGCCGCGCTCATCGGCCCGATGCTCGGCATGGCGCGTCAACTCGGCGCGTCGATGTTCGGCCTGCAGGTGGGTCGCGGGATCGGGGCGCTGGCCGCAGAGGTCGTCGGCGCCGCGGACGTCGGCGTACCGCTGACGACGTCGCACCGCCCCGTGCTGCTGCCCGCGAACCTCGACGCGTTCGCCGAGGGTCTCGGGGTGCCGCTCGACGAGGTGCGCCTCTACCTTGCCCTGCGCGAATGCGCCCACCAGCGCCTGTTCGCCCACGTCCCCTGGCTGCCCGCGCGCCTCGAGGGAGCCGTCGACGCCTACGCCCGCGGGATCCGCGTCGACACCGGGCGCCTTGGCGAGACCATGCGGTCCCTGGACCCGTCGGCCCTGTCCGACCCCTCCCGGCTGGGAGAGGCGCTCGGCGACGACATGTTCCAGATGGAGGACACCCCCGAGCAGCGGCTCGCGCTGCAGCGCCTCGAGACACTCCTCGCGCTCATCGAGGGATGGGTCTGCGATGTCGTCGGCGCGGCCGCAGGCGCGCTCCCGTCGGCGGATCGACTGAGCGAGGCGGTACGCCGCCGCCGGGCCGCGGGCGGACCGGCCGAGAAGACCTTCGCCTCCCTCGTCGGGCTCGAACTGCGCCCTCGGGCGCAGCGCGAGGCGACCGCGCTGTGGGCGACGGTCCGCGAACGACTCGGAGTGGCCGGCCGGGATGCGCTGTGGGAGCACCCCGACCTGCTGCCCGACCACGAGGATCTCACCGATCCCGTGGCCTTCCTCGACCGCAGCGAGGGGCCGCCCCTGATGCCGGGCGAGGCGGATGCCGGCGACTGAGGAGCCACTGCGCGCGGCGGCGTTGCGGGAGCTGCGCGCATGGGCGCCGGCCGACAGTGGGCAGATGGGACTGCGCGAACTCTACGTCGCGCACCTGGACGAACACGTCGACGGGGTGTGGCGCGACTGCCGCATTGGGCATGTCACTGCGAGCGCGATCATCGTCGATCCCGCGCGGGAGCAGGTCCTCCTCACGCTGCATCCGATCGTGGGGCGATGGCTGCAGACGGGGGGCCACTGCGAGCCGGGCGACGAGGGCCTACCGCAGGCCGCGCTGCGGGAGGCACGCGAGGAAGGCGGCATCGACGACCTCGTCGTCGTCCCGGGGATCGTGCGATTGGACCGTCATGAGGTGATGTGCCGTTCCCAGCTGCTGCACCACCTCGACGTGCAGTACCTCGTCATCGCGCCCGCCGGTGCCCCACCGCGGCGCTCCGCGGAGTCCCTCGACCTCGCGTGGTGGCCGTGGGAGGCGCTCCCCGAGCCGACGGATGACTCCGTCCGCCTCCTCGTGGCCGCGGCACGCGCGCGCGTGGAGGCCTGATCCGCGCCGGGAATTTTGCGTCCACAGGGGGTGGACGACGACAGCTCACGTCAGGAGCGGAATCCGGGCCACCGGGGCCCTCGCGAGCCCCGTGCTTCCACGGGTCATCCACAGGGCAGCGGGCCTATCTCCCCAGGGCGTCACCAGGTCATCCCCAGGTCGTCCCCAGGGGGCCTGAATCGGGCGTTGACGGCGCAACCGGACGGCCCTAGGTTCGCAGGCGGCCCCCGGGATAACCGGCCCGCGTGCGCAAGGGGAAGGCACACGAGGACTGAGCGACCCGGGGGCTTCCCTGTGCCGTTCCCGGACCCCGATCCCCAAGAAAAAGCGGAGAATACGGTCAAATCAGACAAGACACGGCCCGCGGTCCCCCTTCACGGGCCGTTCCTGTCCTATGGTGGCGGCGGATCGCGGCCCCCACGGGGCGGATCCCCTAGCGTGAGGCGCCGCCTCACGGGCTCGATCGTGAGACTGAGGAGGACGGCTATGGCCGAGTCGTACACGGGTGAGGCTTACTGCGTGAAGTGCAAGGAGAAGCGCGAGTTCACCGGGAATGTGGAGGAGACCAACGGACGTCGCTTTGCCAAGGGCATCTGCCCGGTATGCGGCACCAAGGTCACCCGCATCCTCGGGAAGGCCTGACCTGACCCCACGCGACGGCGGGGAGCGTCCCCGTGTTGTCGCAGACGTCCTCGACGGCGTCGACGGCCCTGGGCTCGTCGGCGCCGTCGAGCGTCTCGTGGCCGTTCCCTCGATGGGCGGCACCGACGCGGAGGTCGAGGTCCAGGACCTGCTCGCCGCTGCCTGGGGGTCAGACGGGCTCGACGTGACCTCCTGGGACCTCGACATCGCGGCACTGTCCGCCGAGCCCGACTTCCCCGGCATGGAGGTGCACCGATCGGGCGCCCGCGGGGTGGTCGCCCGCCTCCCCGGCTCCGGTGACGGCCCCACCCTGCTGCTCCTCGGCCACACCGACGTGGTCCCTCCGGGGGACCTCGCCGCCTGGAGCGGCGACCCATTCCAGCCGCGGCGTTCGGGCTCGCGCATCATCGGCCGGGGCACCTGCGACATGAAGGCCGGGACCGCGGCCATGTGGTACGCCGTGCGCGCCCTGCAGCGATCCGGCACCAGGCTGCGCGGAGACGTCGTGCTCGCGGCGGTGTCCGGCGAGGAGGACGGCGGGCTGGGGACCTACGCGCTCCTGCGCCGAGGCGTCACCGCCGACGCCTGCGTCATCCCCGAGCCGACAGACCTCGATCTGGTCCCCGCCAATGGCGGGGCCCTGACGTTCCGGCTGCGGGTGCGCGGGAGGGCGACCCACGCCTCCCGCCGCAACGAGGGCGTGAGCGCGATCGAGAAGTTCTCCGCCGTCCAGGAGCGGTTGCGACAGCTCGAGCGGGATCGCAACGCCGAGGTCGATCCCGTCATGGAGCGCTGGGACATGCCCTACCCACTGTCGGTGGGCACGGTCCACGCCGGCGACTGGGCGTCCACGGTGCCTGACCTGCTCGTCGCCGAGGGTCGCCTCGGCGTCGCCCTCGACGAACCCGCGGACCACGCCCGCGCCGACTTCGAGGAGGCCCTGGCCCTGCTGTCCCTCGAGGACCCGTGGTTCGCCGATCACCCCGTCGAAGTGGAGTGGTGGGGAGGGCAGTTCGCACCGGGTCGCACGCCGTCGGACGATCCCGCCGTCGCACTTCTGTCCCGCGTTCACGGCGACCTCAGCGGCCAGCGGCCCGCCTGCTACGGCGCCCCCTACGGCTCGGACCTGCGCCTTCTCGCCGGCGCGGGCATTCCCACCGTGCAGTTTGGGCCGGGCGACAGCCGCGCCGCGCATGCGCCGGACGAATGGGTCGACGTCGACGACATCGTCTCCTGTGCGCGCACGCTCGCGGCCTACGCCGTGGAGTTCTGCGGCGTGAGCGACTGAGCGTGTGGATAGCGACGGCCGGGCGGCGCCCGGCCGTGCCACAGTGACCGCATGCCCGCGCATCCCACGCTCCCCGAGCGGCCCTGGCTCCGCGACGACGTGCCCTGGGCATGGCGCGAGGACGACACCCTGCAGGTGGGCGATGGCGATCGGCGGCTGCTGCTCCCGGGAGTCTCCCCGGCCGTGGCCGACTGGCTCGTGTCACTGCGCGGCGAGCGCTCCCTCTCCACGGTCATCGCGGCCGCCCGCCACGCCGGGCTCACCGCTGCGCTTGCGCGCCGCCTGCTCCGCACGCTGATGTCCACCGGGATCCTCGACGATGCGGCCGCGATGCCGGAGTCCCTGCGCTGCGCCCACCCCCTCATCCGCGAGCAACTCGCCCACGACCTGGCGGCGGCACGGCAGGTCCACGGCTCGGCTGCCGCCGCGGCCCGGGCCATCGACCGGCGGCGGGCCGCCAGCGTGTCGGTGCACGGCACGGGCCCGACGGCCGACGCCGTCTGCATCATCCTCGGGCAGGCCGGCGTCGGGACCGTGCTCCGCGAAGGACCGGGCTCGTCGTCGTCGCGTCGCCAGCGACGAGCCAGCGCCCAGCGCGCCGTCGCCGTCCTCGCCGATGCGGTCCACCCGGATGTCATCGACGATCTCGGTGCGATCTCGCTGGACCTCCCGCACCTGCCCGTCCTCGCGCACGGTGCGCGCGCCGTCATCGGGCCTTTCGTGGTCCCCGGCCTCACCGGGTGCCTGCGCTGCGCGGACCTGCACGCCCGCGATGCCGACCCCGCCTGGGCGCGGCTCGCGGTTCAGTGGGCAAGTCGGCGTCCGGCGCGCTCCCCCGCCGACTCCGCGCTGGCGCAGCTCGCGGCCTCGTGGGCGGCGCTGGTCGTGCTCGCCTGGATCGAGGCCGATGGGCGCGAGGCAGGCGCCTGGCCCACGGGCTGGCCGGAGTCCGGAGGCGGTCTCATCGACGGCCGTTTCGTGGTGCGTCTTCCGGGAGGCACCATCACCCGCGAGCCACGGGCCGCGCATCCCCTCTGCGGCTGCCGCTGGCCCTCGGCAGCCTAGGAACTGCACCTAGGTGTAGTTCCTAGGTGCAGCAGGTCTCGATGTCGCCGAGGTGATCGCGCACGCAGGCCGGGCAGGCACGTGCGGCTCGGGGAGAGCAGTCGACGAGTGCCCAGGTGGCTTCGGCCGCTTCATCTGCGCCGGCGCCGCGCCCGCACCAGCAGCACACCATCGCGCCCTGGGTAGCTGCCTCACCCATCACTCGTGTCACGGACACGGTCCCATGATGACCCAGGCATAGGGGCATGGCAACGATGTCGGTGTATCAGATGGCGTGTCGCGCCCACCGGTGCCTAGGCGCCGTCGGGCGCCTCGGCCAGCAGGACGAGCAGGTCCGGGCCGTAGCGGGCGAGCTTGTCCGGGCCGATGCCGCTGATGGCGAGCAAGCCCTCGTCGTCGTCGGGCCGCGCCTCGGCCAGCGCCTCCAGCGTCGCATCGGTGAAGACGACGTATGCCGGGACGCCGCGTTCGTGAGCCTTCGCCAGGCGCCAGTCGCGCAGGCGGTCCATCAGGTCCTCGCTCGCGGTCGAGGGGCAGGACCGGCAGCGCGACCTCGCCCGCTCGGGACCCGTGACGAGCGCCTTGCCACAGGTCCGGCAGCGCGCGGGGACGCCTCGAGCTCCGCCCCGCGCACCGCGAGAACGGCCGCGCGCGCGCGTCACGCTGGCACCGTGGGCAGAGTCGTCCACGGAGACGACCTCACCCTCGGCCACCGCCTCCGCGATGAACCGGCTGCGCTCCCGCTGGCCTCGCCCACCGGGCGTCCGCGAGCGCGACCAGCTCACGACCAGGTGACGGCGTGCTCGCGTGATCGCGACGTAGAAGAGCCTGCGCTCCTCCCCCACTGCGTCCGCGGATGCGATGGACTGGGAGTGCGGGAATGTCCCCTCGACCAGCCCCGGGACGCACACCGCATCCCACTCCAGGCCCTTGGCAGCGTGCACCGTCGCCAGCGTCACCGCGTCCGCGACAGGGGCGTGCTGCGACTCCGACCTGCGGTCCAGCTCGTCGATGAAGGCGCGCAGGCTCATGTCGTCCGGCCGCTCGGCCTGCATCGTCTCCGCGAGCGACACCAGCGAGGCCAGCGACTCCCAGCGCTCGCGCACCGCGCCCGACCCGCGCGGGGGCTGCGCCCCGAACCCCATCGTCGCGAGGATCGAGCGCACCTCCTCTATCCACTCCGCCTGCTGCTCGCCCGCACGCGCCGCTCCGCGCAGCCGGGTGATGGCCTCTCGGACCTCGCCGCGATCGAAGAAGCGCTCTCCACCCCGCAGGACCACCGGGATGCCGAGGTCACTGAGAGCCTCCTCGAACACCGGCATCTGCGCATTGATCCGCACGAGTACCGCCATCTCTCGCCACGGCGTGCCGGCGTCGTGCCATGACGCGAGTCGCCGCGCCGTGGCTGCCGCCTCGGCCGGCTCGTCGGCGTACGCCTCGATGACCGGCGAGGGACCGGGGCCCTGCATCGAGCGCAATGGCACCGACTCCCCTGCTCCCGATGCCATCAGCCGGTTGGCCATGGCGATGATCGGCTCCGTGCTGCGGTACGCGCGCACCAGGGAGATGCGCGTGGCATCGGGGAAGCGCCGCGGGAAGTCACGCAGGAAGCGGTCCGTTGCGCCGGCGAAGGAGTAGATCGTCTGCGCGGGGTCGCCGACGACGCACAGGTCGTCCCGGTCTCCCAGCCAGAGGTCGAGAAGGCGGTTCTGCACGGGGCTGACGTCCTGGAACTCGTCTACCGTGAACCACCGGTAGGCCGCGCGCACCTCGTCGAGGATGTCGGGCCGGTCGGTGAGGATTCCGACGGTCAGGAGCAGCACGTCGTCGAAGTCGATGAGTCCGCGCTCCCAGCGCAGGTCGTCGTACGCCGCGTAGACGGCCGCGGTCTCAGCGTGGGTGGTCGGGGGCTCGCGGTGAGCGGCGACAACGGCGTACTCCGCAGCGGGCACCTGGGACTGCTTCGCCCACGCGATCTCGGCGGCGAGGTCGCGCACGACCGCCGGGTCGGGGGCCACGCCGACACGGCGGCAGGCCTCGGCCACCAACGGCGCGGTGCGCGGCAACACGTCGGCCGGCGACCCCCCGATGGCGCGCGGCCAGAAGTGCCGCAGCTGGCGCAGGGCCGCGGAGTGGAAGGTGCGGGCCTGCATGCCCTCGACGCCCAGTCCGCGCAGGCGCTCGCGCATCTCGCCGGCCGCGCGATTGGTGAACGTCACGGCGAGACCGTGACGGGCCTCGTGCGCTCCGGAGTGCACGGCGTGGGCGATGCGATGCGTGACCGCACGGGTCTTGCCGGTGCCGGCGCCGGCCCACACCACGACCGGGCCCTCCACGGCCTCGGCCACGGCGCGCTGCTCCGGATCCAGGCCGGCCAGCAGGTCCTCCCACACGCGGGAATGCTCCCACGGCCCCCGGACAGCCGGTGCCGCCGCGGGACCGGGGCGCCCGCGTTGCCGGCTCATGCCCGCCGGGGGAGGATGACGCCCATGTCCACGCCCGCGCTCACGATGTACACCACGACCTGGTGCGGCTACTGCATGCGCCTCAAGGCCCAGCTCGCCCGCGAGGGGATCCCGGTCGAGGAGATCGACATCGAGCAGGACCCTCAGGCCGCGGCGTTCGTCGAGAGCGTGAACGGCGGTAACCAGACCGTCCCCACCGTGGTCTTCCCCGACGGCAGCGCCCTCACCAACCCGTCGCTGGGCCAGGTCAAGGAGAAGCTCGGCGCCTAGCAACTGCCCTGAGCACTCAGGGGCGGATCCACTCCCCCGCCAGCGGCTCGCCGTACCAGCGCTCGATCAGGCGCCGGGCAATCGAGACCGCCGGCGGCAGCGCCACCTCGCCCGATGCGCAGGCGTCGCGCAGGCCGTCGCGGCTGAACCACCGTGCCTCCGCGATCTCCTCCTCGTCGACCTGGATGCGCGTGGTGAGGGCCTGCGCGTGGTAGCCCAGCATGAGCGAGCAGGGGAATGGCCACGGCTGGCTGCCGAGGTACAGCACGTCGCCGACGACAACGCCCGCCTCCTCGGCGATCTCGCGACGCACCGCTGCCTCGGCGGACTCTCCCGGCTCGACGAATCCCGCGAGCGTGGAGAACCACGGGCCCGGCCACTCCGCGCGTCGCCCGAGCAGCGCGCGGCCGTCCTCGTCGACCACCAGCATGATCACCGCGGGGTCCGTGCGCGGGTAGTGCTCGGAACCGTCCGCGGGACAGGTGCGCACCCACCCCGCGTGGGACATGCGCGTGGCCTCGCCGCATCGCGAGCACCGCGGATGCGCAGCATGCCAATGGTCGAGGGCCACGGAGGCCACGAGGAGCCCGGCATCGCGGTCGCCCAGCCGCGCGCCGACCTCCCGCAGGGAGGCCCGCCGGGCCCCCTCCGGCACCAGGTCACTGCGCGCGAGGAAGAAGGCGGTCTCGCCCTCGACACCGAGGAACGCCGTCTCGACGCCGTCGGCGATGTCCGCCGGGGACACCAGCGCGAGGACCGGGGCCTCCGCGGGCCCGCGGACCGCCGCACTGGCGTCACTCACGGCGAGCACCCGGCTCGTCGGGTCATCCCATGCGCGCGCGATCGCGCCACCGTCGCCCCGCAGGTCCGCGCGCCGGTCGAGGGTTCCACGGGACAGGGAGAGGCCGGCGAGCAGGTCACGGTCTTCGGGCGCCCATGTCGCTGTCACGCCGTGAGCCTAGTGGGGGGCCCGGCCATGCGACGATGAGCGCGTGCGGGTGACGAGGAAGGAGCGGTGAGATGACCGTCTTCATTCGCCAGCTCACCGGGATCCGCTTCGTGGCCGCGGCATGGGTCCTCGTCTACCACCTGCAGGGACCACTCACCGTCATCGGCGTGATGAGCATTCCGGTCCTCAGCGACGTCATCCGAGTGGGGCGGCTCGGGGTCGACCTCTTCTTCGCACTCTCGGGCTTCATCCTCACCTACACCTACCTCAACCGACTCGGCCCGCGGCTGATCGCCGGCGCCACGCTGGAGTTCTGGTGGCTGCGCCTGGCCCGCGTCTTCCCGGTCCACTTCGTCATGCTCAACGTGGCCGGCATCGCCGTGGTCGCCCAGGCCTGGCTCACCGGCGTGGAGAAGGACCGGCCCTGGCTGAACCCCGTGGACTACGTGCGGCAGCTGCTCCTCGTCCAGGAGTGGGGACCGCACCCCGAGCGCGGGTGGAATGTCGTCGCGTGGTCGCTGTCGATGGAGTGGCTGGCCTACCTGTGCTTCCCGCTGCTCGTGCTCGTCCTCTTCCTGCTGCACAAGCGCGTGAGCACGGCCGTGCTCGTCATCGCGTGGTTCCTGGTTCTCACTCCGCTGCTCGTCCGCGGTGCCATGACCGGGGACCCGTACTACACCTCGGGCTGGGGATCGATCATCCGCGTGCTCACGGAGTTCACGGCAGGTGCGATCACCTACCTCGTCGTACGGCGCCTCCTCCCCGACGGTCAGAACGATCCGACGCCGCGCGTCGAACGCACGGCCACCGTGGTGTCGATCGCCATGCCCCTGCTCGTCATCGCCGCAGCGGTCTTCCTGGGGCGCTGGTCCGGAGCGCAGACCCTGGAGACGCTCACCGACCCCGAAGCCGAGCCTCTCCCGCCCTACTTCCACCTCTGGCTCGTCCCGCTGCTCATCGTGTGGATCGGCGCGCTCGCGCTGTCGCGCCGGGGTCAGGCGAAGTGGCTGTCGACGAAGGCACTGGTCCTGGGCGGCGTCGTGTCGTACTCGCTGTACATGACGCACCTGGTGTGGTTCGGGGTCTGCCGCGCCGCGATGAACGTGCTCGGCATCGAGGGCGGCATCCTCTATGCCGTTGGCTGGGCCTTGGCCATCGCGGGCGCATTCGTCGTCGCATGGCTGATGTGGCGGATCGTCGAGGAGCCGTGCCGTCGCTTCATGCGCAAGGCGGTGGGCGTGCGCGCCGTAGCCCCGGAGGAGAGCACGGTGGACCCCGACGCGAAGAGCGACGCCCCCGCTACGGACCGCTGAGGATCGACTCGATCTCCTCGCGCCCGGGGACGGTCTCCGGGTCGACGACCTCCCCGGTCGCGACGAGGACGAACCGCGCGTCCACCTGCTCGGGGGGAAGCCCCGCGATCTGCGACCAGGCGAGTCGGTAGATCCCCAGCTGAAGGGCCTGCAGACCCCCGCGGCCGCCGGTCTTCCAGTCGACGACCTCGTGCCGGCCATCAGGGCCGGCGAACACCGCATCGATGCGCCCCCGGATGACGCGGCCGGCTAGGACGAGGGAGAACGGCGCCTCGACCGCCAGGGGCGTCCGACTCGAGTACGGCGTGCGCAGGAAGGCCTGGCGCAGCCGCTCCAGGCCGGCGTCGTCGCCGAGCTCGTCGGCGCTGTCGAGGTCCATGAGGTCGAACAGCGTCTGCGCGGCGAACTGGCCCTCGATCCAGGCGTGCAGCGCGGTACCGCGCCGCGCCGCCGCATTCGACCTCCGCGGCATCGGCCGCGCCAGGTCGAGTGCGAAACCCTCGGGGTCGGCGTGCAGTCGGATGAGGTCGCTGGCGGACAGGTGAGCGGGCACGGCGACGGTCCGCGGCTCACGGGCTCGGCGGGCCTCGTCGAGAAGTGATCGCGCCCGCGACTCCCAGTCGCGTGAGCGCCGCGAGGCCATCACGGCCCGCTCGGGATCAGCACGTCGCACCGCATCTGCGACATCGCGGCGGCGCTGCAGGGCGCTGATGTCCAGCGGCGCCGGCCAGGCGACCTCGGGCGACTCCAGGGCCGGGTTGACCGAGCCGTCCTCGGGCTCCTCGGCCCACGCCGCCACGTCGCCGGCACCCTCGGACCCCACGCACCAGTCACGTACCCGCAGGAGGTAGTCCCCCGGCCCGCGCGGTCGGGACTGCGTCGGACCCCACCAGTGGCCCGACACGGTGAGGGTCCGCTCGGCTCGCGTGACCGCGACGTAGGCGAGGCGGAGTTCCTCGAGTTCCTCCAGGGCGGCGCTGGCGTCCTCGAACTCGCGATGCTCCTTGGCCCGCGGAAGGCCGTCGCCGGGGAAGCGCGGCAGCCCCGATGGCGCGTCATCGCGCAGGTGCCAGGGCACGGCGGAGGCGTTCTTGGGCCAGCGGCTGCGGCCGCGCCGGCTGGGGAAGACGCCCTCGACGAGCCCGGGGATGACGACGTGCGGGAACTCCAGTCCCTTGGCCCGGTGCGCGGTCATGAGGACGACCGCGTCGACAGCGGGGGTCTCCTCCTGGTCGGGTGCGTCGCCGAGTTCCTCGGCCTGGCGCAGGCGCGCGAGGAGCAGGCCAAGCGACGGGGTCGGACCCTCCTCGCCGATCCGGGCGACAAGGTCGCGGAACTGGGCGAGGGCGCGCACGTTGTCGGCGGTGTCCGACGGCGTGCCGAGCCGGGCCTCGATCCCGAGCCCGCTCACGGCGAGCACGCGTCCGATGAACTCCGCGGGCGGTTCGCCGCGGTGACGCCTCAGTCGGCGCAGTTCGTCGGCGAATCGGTTCAGCCGTTCGCGCGCCTCGGGCGACAGATCCTCGGCCTCCCCCGCATGCCCCGCTGCCTCGCTGAGGCTGACCAGGTCGCTGGGGTCCGAACCGAGCACGGCCGCGCGCAGGAGGCGCTGGACGGAGTTCGCCTCCTGGATTGATTCCGCCTCGGGTGCAGCGCGTACAAGTTCGCGCGCCAGCCGCCCGAGTGCCGCGAGGTCACGCGGTCCGATGCGCCAGCGCGGCCCGGTGAGCAGGCGGACGCAGGCGTCATTGGCCGTCGGGTCGTCGATGACCTCGAGCATCGCGCGCAGTTCCGCGACGACGGGGACGTCCAGCAGTCCGGCAATGCCGACGGCGTGCGTGGGGATGCCCCGCGACCGCAGCTCCCGATCGACGGCACGCAACGTCTCGCCGGTCCGCGCCAGCACCGCGATGCCCGACCAGCCGCCCTGGTCGCGGCCGATCCGCTCGATCCGCTCCCCTACCCACGCCACCTCCTCGCCGAAGGTCGGGAGCAGGGCGCACGTCACGACCCCGTCGCCCTTGTCGCTCGCCGCCGGGACAAGTGCGGCGACGCCGGGGTGCGCGTCGCGCAGTCTCTGCGACATCGCGTTGGCGAGATCGAGGATGCGCGGCGCAGAGCGGCGGTTCTCCTCGAGGGTGTACCTCGGGGCCGGGCCGCGGGCCGCGGGGAAGTGCTCGGGGAACCGGTCGATGTTGTCGACGCTCGCCCCGCGCCACTCGTAGATGGACTGGCACGGATCGCCCACAGCGGTGACCGGGTGCTGATCGCCGAACGCCGCCTGCATGAGCATGCGCTGGGCGACCGAGGTGTCCTGGTACTCGTCGAGAAGGACGAAGCGATACCGCTCGCGCAGCTCTTCGCGGACATCGGGCGAGGAGGCCACGAGGAGGTTCGCCCAGCGGATCTGGTCGGCGAAGTCCAGGGCCTGGCGCTCGGCCTTGGCCACCCGGAACTCCTCCACCAGTCCCACAAGGGCGGCGCGCACGCGCGCGGTGGCGAGCATCTCCCGCCCGATGACCTGCAGGGAGCCCTCGTCCGCGCCCAGCCAGGCGATGAGGTCGAGCGCGTCGTCCAGGACGGCCTGCGGATGGAGGCCGAGTTCGGCCAGCTGGTTGTCGAACGCCAGGAGCGAGGACGCGAGGGTTGCCGGGGCGCGGTCGAGGTCTGCTAGGGGAAGCGATGTCGTGCGCACGACGTCGAGCGCGAGGGCCTCGCGGGCCCCGTCCGTGAGGACCGCAGCACCGGGCTCGAGGCCGACGCGGATGCCGTAGTCGGCGATGATCCGCGCCGCGAACGCGTGATAGGTGAGCACCGTGGGCATCTCGCCGTCGGGGTCGCGACCGTCGAGCAGGCGGCGGGTGCGACGCAGGAGCTCTGCGGCGGCCTTGGTCGTGAAGGTGAGCCCGAGGATGGCGCCCGGGTCGGCGAGCCCTTCGATCACCAGCCAGGCCATCCGCGCGGACATCACCGACGTCTTGCCCGAGCCGGCGCCCGCAACGATGACCGCGGGCTCGACCGGCGCCGACACCGCGGCCCACTGCGCGTCGGACAGCGGGTGCCCCAGGAGGCCCTCCAGGTCGGCTCGCCGCGAGACAGGGCTCATGCTCCGACCTCCGCTCCCTCGGGCAGGGCCGGGCAACTGCGGCGGAAGGCGCAGGTGCGACAGCCACTTCCGGGCACGGCGGGGAACGACTCCAGTCGCACGCGTCGCACGGCATCCGCGAGGAGGTCGCCGAGCCAGTGCTCCTCGACGGACTCCAGCGCAGGCTGCTCCTGCACGCGGGGCAGGGCCCCCGTCGCATCGGCGTCGACGCGCAGCTGCACGAGCTCGGCCCCGGCGGGCCGGGCATCGGGGCCGACGACGTCTTCGAGCGCACCGTGCAGCACCGCCGCCTGGTACGTCGCGAGCTGAACGTGCTCCTCGACCTGGGGGCCGCTCGGCGGGCGGCGCATGGTCTTGAGGTCGACGAGCACGACGTCGCCGTCGACGGTGAGTTCGACCCGGTCGATGATGCCGCGAAGTCGCGCGGAGTCACCTCCGATCGGGATGTCCACGGTGAAGGGATGCTCAACGGCCGCCACGGCGCGCTGCGACGCTCGGTGATACGCGCAGAACCGCGCGAGGGCGTTGCTCAGGGCCGATCGCTCGGCCACCTCCTGCCATGGCGCCTCGAACGCGAGTTCCGGCCACACCTGGTCGACGTAGGACTCGAGGACCGCGGGGTCGGCCGGGAGGAAGCCGCGCACGACGGACTCCGCGAGGGCGTGGACGAGGCTGCCGAAGGCCATCGCGTGGCCGCGGCCGATCTCGGCGTGCGCTTCCCGGTCCAGGAACCAGGCGCGCGGGCAGCCCGCCATCGCCTCGAGGGCGGAGCCGGACAGCCCGACCGGCTCGACCTCGGGGCGCACGGGGGCCACCCCCGTCGTCGGTTCGCCCAGGCCCCACCAGCGATCCGGATCAGCCCCCGCCACGAGCGCGGACTCGCGCGCGAGGCGAGCGAGCAGCGTCACCGCGTCCTCGCGCACGACCGCTGCCGTCTGCGGGTCCTCGGCGGCGCTGCGCAATTCGGCCACGAGTCCGTCGAGCGTCCCCGCGCGGGCCGGGCGACCCGGAACGTGCACCGGCCCGTCGCCGGTCGCGATGCCCGCCGCGATGTCGTCGAGGAAGCGGCTGGGTTGGTCGCCGCGATCATCCGCGGACTTGACAGCGGCGACGTGCACGCGGCGACGCGCCCGGGTGAGCGCCAGGGCGAGCAGGCGTCGTTCCTCGGCGATTGCCTCGACCACCGCACTGCGGCGCTGCGCCGGGATCGCGGCCAGCGCTTCGTCGGGTGCCGTCAGGACGACATCGAGGGCATCGATGTCGAGGACCGACGAACGGGTGCGAGCCGATGGCCACATTCCCTCCTGAACTCCGCAGACGACGACCGTGTCCCACTCGCGTCCTCGGGCCGCGTGCGCGGTGAGCAACTCAACGGCGGGGAGCGCGGAACCCGACCGGTCCGAGACTGACTCAGCAGGGAGTCGCTGCTCGGCGAGGTGGGCGAGGAAGGACGGGATGCCGACAACGCCGCCGTAGCGCTGGCTCACGCGCTCGGCGGCGTCGAAGAGCGCGCAGACCGCGTCGAGGTCGTGTGACGCGCCCCGGTGGCCGGCGAGGGCGGCCGCGCGGAGCCGATCCGGCCACGCCGGCAGTTCGGGGTCCGGCGACGGGGCCGACCACAGCATCCACAGCAGGTCGGGCGGCGACTGGCCCGCGTCGGCCGCGGCACGCACCCGGGCGAGGAGCGCACCGACGCGCACGAGCGCGCGGTCGACCTCCCCGGCCGCATGGTCGTGCGCGTCCTGGTCACGTTCGCCGCGGTCGCGCGCGTGGGTGAGCGCCTCCGCGAGCAATGCGGAGGACGAGGGGACCGGAAGGTCCGGGTGCGCCTGCAGATGCGCCCGCCGACGCTCCCGGGACCACGAGCGCAGGTCCTCCGGGTCGACCATGCCCAGCGGGCCCGTGAGGACGTCCAGCGCCTCGGACGGCCCGAGGCCCGCCCGGGAGATCGCGGCACCCAGGGCCGTGAGCAGCACCGACACCGATGGCTCCGCATGAAGCGGGATGTCATCTCCCGACACGCGCACGGGGACGCCGGCCGCGTCCAGCCCCCGGCGCAGCGGGCCGAGCAGGGACGCCGTGCGCACGACGACCGCCATCGAGTCCCACGACGCGCCGTCGTCGAGGTGCGCCGTGCGCAGCATCGCCCCGACGTGCGCGCCCAGGTCCGACCACGAGTCGTAGGTGCAGGCATCGACGGTGCCCTCGGATCCGGCGGTAGCGCGGGGCGCGCGTAGTGCCGCGACATCGGCCGCCGCGAGCGGGGGCAACGCGGGATCCCCGATGACGCGCCGGGCCGCGGCATGGATGGCCTCGCCATGGCGCCACAGGCTGCCGAGGACCACGGTCTCGCACCCGGGATGCGCCGCGGCGAACTCCAGCAGCCCCGCGCGCTCCGATCCGCGGAAGCCGAACACGGCGGTGTCGGGGTCGCCGGCGACGACGGTGGTCGCGGGCCGCAATGCATCAAGGAGCCGCCACTGCGCGGGGGTCATGTCCTGCGCGTCGTCGACGTACGCGAACTGCGGCCGGGTCGCTCCCGCGGGCAGGGGATCGCGCGCGGCGATGTCGATCGCAATGGACATCAGGGTGGCGTAGTCGATGACGTTCTCTAGCGCTGCGACGGACTCCTCCGCACGGGCGAAGCTCGCGACCGAAGTCCACGCGTCGCGGCCGTGGATGTCACCGAGGCGCTCGAGTGCGTCCGGGGCCAGGTCCGCCTCGCGCAGTCGCGTCAGGATGGCGCGCACCTCGTTCGCCAGGCCGAGCGTGGGCAATGCCGCCCGCAGATCATCGGGCCATGCCACGGTGCCGTCGGCGACACCGCCGAGCAGGAGTTCGCGCACGCGCACGTCCTCTTCCGCACCCGAGAGCAGCCGTGGCAGCACGGCGTCGGGATCCTGGGCGAGCTCGGCGCCGAGCAGCGAGTAGGCGAGGGAGTGGAACGTCGTCACCGTGGGCAGTGAGCCCGCTGCTGACGTGGCGGCCACACGCTGCGCCAGGCCGGCGCGCACGCCGCGCGCGGCACGGCGGTCGGCCACCAGGACGAGGATCGACGCGGGGTCGACCCCCTCGCCCAGGCGCGCCGCCACGGCCTCGACCAGCGCCGTCGTACGCCCGGTGCCGGCCGCGCCCATGACCCGGAGCGGGCCGGCGACATGAGCCACCACCCGCGCCTGGCCGCCGTCGAGGGCCGGGGCCGCCGCGGGGGGCATCGGGCGGCGCTCGAGGCG
>JAPOJD010000025.1 GCA_029978585.1 Actinomycetota bacterium | reverse complement strand
CGCCGTGGGCCACCCCGGCGCGGAGCCGCGGCCGCGACCCCACCGCGACCCCACCGCCTTCATCGATCGCCGCCCACCCGCCACTCAACGGCTTAGTCGGAGGAGAAGCGCACCGACGTGGGGGGCAACTCAACGCCCGGCCACACGCGCGCACCGTGGCGCAGTTCATTGCCCGGGCCCACCACGGCGCCGTCCCCGATCACCGAGTCGACCACGCTCGCCCCCGAGCAGACCCGAGCGCCTTCGCCGACCACGGACCCCACGACCCTTGCGCCCGGCTCCACAGTGCACCCGTCGAGGAGCACCGAGCCCTGGACCACCGCGTCGCCGATCACCCGCGCGCTGCGCCCGACAGCCGTGCCGCCGCCGACGAGCGCCGCATCGTCCACCTGCGCCCCCTCGAGCAGCAGGCTCTCCGCTGCCGCATGACCGGACCACGGCGCGACGCCCCGCACCAGGTCGCACGATCCGCGCACGAAGTCCCACGGCGTGCCGAGGTCGAGCCAGTAGGCGTCATCCACGACCCCGCGCACCAGCACCCCCCGCTCGAGCAGCCGGGGGAACACCTCGCGCTCGACCGAGACCGGTCGGCCCGCCGGGATCTCGTCGATAACCGAGCGGGTGAACACGTAGCACCCGGCATTGATCTGGTCGGTGACGATCTCCTCCGGAGTCTGCGGCTTCTCGCGGAAGGCGAGGACCCTCCCCTCCCCATCGGTGGGCACGAGTCCGTACGCCGTGGGATCGTCCACACGCGTGAGGTGCAGGGTGAGCGCCGCACCGGATGCCACGTGACCGGCCAGGAGTGCCCCGTAGTCGACCCCGCTCAGCACATCGCCGTTGAGGACCATCACCGGATCCCCCGGTCCGCAGGTGAGCAGCGCGGCGGCATGGCGGATCGCACCGCCGGTGCCCAGCGGCTCGTCCTCCACCGCGTACGCGATCTCGACGCCCAGGTCGCGGCCATCGCCGAGCCGCTCGGCGAAGACCTCCGCCCGGTACGACGTGCCGAGGACGATGCGGGTCACACCCGCGTCCCTGGCCCGCTCGATCTGGTGCACCGTCACGGGCACGCCGGCGACCGGAAGCAGGGGCTTGGGCGTGGTGATCGTCAGGGGCCGCAGCCGCGTGCCCTGCCCGCCCACGAGCAGGATCGCCTCGGTCACCCGGTCATCCCACCACAGCCGGGCGCCGCGGAACCTAGGGTGTGAGCATGTTGAGACGTCTCGGCCCGGTCATCGTGGCCGCCCTGCTTGCCGGCAGCCTCGGCACGGCACCGGCCACCCAGGCGGCAACTCCCACTCTCCCCGCCGCGATTCCGGCACTGTCCCCGCGGCCCCTCGTCGCCTTCTCGCTCGTCGTCCCCGTGTCGACGGCGCCCTCGGGCCTCATCGCGCGCGCCATCCTGCCCAAGGGTGTGGCCTGCCCGCCGCTGGTGGCCCGCACTTCGAGTGGCAAGAAGGTCGCGCGGGCCTCGCGTCCCCGGGTCATCCCGGGGTCTACCAACCCGGCCTTCACCGCCCTGCGGTCCTGCGAGGCCAAGATGCCGCGCAACGCGACGAGGGCCGAATTCGGCGGTCTCCCCATCCCGTCCTCGATGCCGGCACGCATCGACCGCCTCGCGATTGTCGGCGACACCGGATGCCGGATTTGGGAGTCGTACATCCAGGACTGCACCTCGGCTCAGGACTGGCCGTATGCGCGCATCGCCCAACGCATCGCCGAGGACGATCCCGACCTCATCGTCCACATGGGCGACTACTTCTACCGCGAGGAGACCTGCCCCGAGGCCCAGGCCGACCTCTGCGCGAACAGCCCGGGCCCGATCCCCGGCCTGCCGTTCACCGACACGGACTACAGCTGGCTGGCGGACGCGATCGTGCCGATGGCACCGCTCTTCCCCGTCGCGCCGATCCTCGCGCTGCGCGGCAATCACGAGGAGTGCTTCCGCGGCGGCAACGGATGGTTCCTGTTCTTCGATCCGTCCTGGCAGTCGGCCGACCTATGCGCCCCCGTGGACGGCGTCGCGCCAACCATCATCAGCGACTCCTACGCCGTCGACCTCCCATTGCGCGGTGATAGGGCACTGCGCCTGGTAGTCGTCGATTCCTCAAACGGATCAGACACCTCGATCACGCCGTCGCTCCAGCCAGGACAGCGGGCCGCCTACCAGGCGGGCACCGCCCTCGCCGCCGATGCCGGCGAGTCCTGGCTGCTCACCCACCGGCCCATCACCGGCCTCGTCACCACGGAGTACTCGCCTCCGCCCCCGACCGAGTGGACCCCGTGGACGTCGATGGACCAGGCGGCGGCGTCCTACGGCCTGCTCGACGACTACGGCATCGTCGTCGGCAGCCACATCCACGTCGTCGAGTCCGTCCAGATCCCCGGCCTGCCCGGGCAGTTGGTCGTAGGCAACGGCGGCACGCTCCTGGACTCCAGCACGGGGTACGTCATCCCCCCGCATGGCGCGCTCGCCGACGCCTCGGGCCAGCCGGTGGATCCCGGTCTCACCCCATATCCGACCGCGTCCCGGCTGTGGGTGCGCGCGCAGTTCGGGTACGCGATCGCCACGCCCGGCCAGGGCAGCGGCGCGTGGCGGTTCTCGCTGCGCTCGGTGTCCGGGGACGAATTCGCCGTCTGCCGGCTGCGCGCCCCCGACCTGCGCTGCGCCGACGCCTGACACGATCCACGACATGAGTGGGGCCCGGGCAGTCTGCCCGGGCCCCACTCATCGTGCGGATTGATCAGGACGCGCCGGTGCCCTCGAGCCAGGCGGCGACGACATCCGGGTGCTCGTCGATCCACTTCTGGGCGGCCTCGCGCGGATCCATCCCGTTCTCGATGTCGAGCGCGACCTGGTTCTGGTCCTCGTTCGTCCACTCGAAGTTCGTGAGGAGAGTCGCGAAGGGGCTGCCCGAATCCATGAGTTTGACCGTCGCGAGCTTCACCAGCGGGGTCTCCGGGTAGTCGGTGAGTCCGCTGGCCTTCGCCGCATCAGTCCAGTCATTGGCCGGGAAGTTGATCCGGCACAGCGGGACCTTCGCGAGGAAGTTCTGCGGCTCGTAGAAGTATCCGAGCACCGGCACCTTGTCCTCGCTGCCCTTGGTGAAGGCCTCGATGAGGGCGGGCTCGGACCCGGTGTTGATGACCTTGTAGTTCAGGTCGTAGGCCTTGATGATCTTCTCGCCGATGGTGGTGTACCCGGGAGGGCCCTCGAGCCAGGCGCCCTTGTCGCCGGACTCCGGGGTCTTGAACAGGTCGACGTAGTCATTGAGCTTGGTGCCGTCGGTGATGCCGGGGTTCTCGTCGCAGACGAACTGCGGGACGAACATGCCGATGAGGCCGATGTTCCCGTTGTAGCCGACCTCTTCGATGGCCCCGCGGTCCACCCACTCCTGCCAGCGGCCACCACCCCAGTCCTCGATGATGACGTCGACCGAGCCCGCCTCCATGGCGTCGTACGTCGTCGCTGCCTCATCGAGCTGGGTCTGGGTGATCTTGCAGCCGAGCTTGTCCTCGGCCACGTTGGTGAGGACCTGCGCGGAGGCGGTGTAGCCCACCCACGCATGCATGGCGATCCCCCAGTCGCCGCAGTCGGCAGGTGCGGGCGCCGCCGAAGACTCGGCGGGGGCCGCGCTGGTCTCTGCTGGCGCCGCCGTGGACTCCGCGGGCGATGGTGCCGCCGAGGATGAGCTCGCCTCGTTGACGCCGCCGCCGCAGGCCGCTAGGGCCAGGCCGACGGTGGCCAGCGCGATCGTGAGCGTCGCGCCCGTACCTACTCGCTTCATTCTTCCTCCCGGAAGGGTTCGATGTCCTCGCCATCGTAGGCGGGCCCCGCTGCGAATCGGACCCAATGCGGGTAACGGATAGGTCTCAGGGCCCGTGCTCGCGGGCTATCAGCGCCCGCTATCGGGGCGCCGGTGCCCGCTCTGAGGGTCGACCCTGGGCGATGCGGTCCAGGATGACGCCGAGGAGCACGATCGCGATGCCCGCCGCGAGGCCCTTGCCGGCCAGCTCGGGCTTGGACTGCCCCACGATGACGAGGTACCCCAGGCCGCCGGCCCCCACGAATCCGCCGATGACGACGACGGCGAGGACGAAGATGAGTCCCTGGTTGGCTCCAAGCAGGATCGAGCGACGCGACGCGGGCAACTGGACCTTGGTGATCACCTGCATCGTGGTTGAACCGGTGGAGATCGCAGCCTCCACGGAGTCCTTCGGCACGCCGCGGATTCCATCGGCGACGATGCGGATCACCACGGGGGCGGCGTAGACCACGCCGAGCACGATCGCCGCGAATCGGGTCGGCCCGAAAAGCGCGAGAACAGGCACGAGGTAGACGAAGGCAGGCATGGTCTGGCCGGCGTCGAGGAAGGGCTTGAAGAACCGCTCGACGCGCTCGCTGCGCCCTGCCCAGACACCGAGGACGATGCCGAGCAGGACGACGAACGCCGTCGCGATGAGGGTCATGGCGAGCGTGACCATCGTGTCGTACCAGAGGCCCGTCGCCATGACCAGCGCGAGGAGGACGAAGACCAGGATGCCCACGGTGCGTCCGGCGAGGATGAAGGCGAGGAGCGTGATGGCAGCAAGCGTGAGCCACCACGGGGAGTTCGCGAGGACGCCCTCGAGCGGGTTCAGTCCCCATACCGTGAACCACTGGGAGAATCCCGTGGTGAGGAAGTCGAGGTTGCTCGTGATCCACTCCTCGATGGCGTCCGCGATCGCGCCGACCTGATCGCCGAAGTCCAACCGCTCGGGGAACACCGCGAACACCAGCACGTAGCGCGACAGGTAGATCGCGACGAGGGTCACGACCGCGCCGACCGCCAGCCCGATCCGCCGGCGGACCTTCTGCGCGTCCGATGCCGCATAGCCCTGCTCCTCCCGCATCACGGCTGCCGTTGTCGCGCGGTCCAGCATGATGGCAAGGAAGACGACCGCGAGTCCCGCGACGACCCCGTCGCCCACATTGCGGATGGTGAGCGCCTCCACGACGGGCTTCCCCAGGCCGGGGGCACCGATGAGGGCCGCGATGACGACGAAGGAGAGCGCCGCCAGCGTCGTCTGGTTGACGGCGAGGATGATCGTGCGCTTCGCCATCGGGAGCTGCACCTTGGTGAGCACCTGCCATCGGGTGGAGCCCGCGGACACGGCTGCCTCGACCGGGCCGTGCTTCAGGGACTTGATCGCATGGGCGGTGATGCGGATGCAGATGGGGATGGCGTAGATCATCGTGGCGATGGTGGCCGACGCGATGCCGATGAGGAACACCAGGGCGAGCGGGGCGAGGTACACCAGCGTGGGGAGTACCTGGGCCAGGTCAAGCCAAGGTCTCAGCACCTTCATGACCCGGTCATTGAGTCCCGCCCACACCCCGAGGGGAAGCGCGACAGCGAGCGAGAGGACCACCGCGCCGACCGTCATGGCAAGGGTGTCCATGGTGATGATCCACATGCCGAGCATCCCGCAGAGCAGGAGCATGAACATGCTGAAGATCGCAGTGCGCAGGTTCGACGTCGCGTACACGATGAAGCCGATCAGCACCCAGGTCCCGAACCAGCCGAGGAGCGGGATGATGTTGCCCTCGGCGGGGACCGAGATGACGCTCATGATGAGCTCGATGAACCCCGCGATGAAGGTGCGGATCGGGTTGAAGACGTACACGAAGAGGAAGCTCTCGGTCCGATTGCCCCGGATGGCCGCCGCGAAGTCCCGCATCATCGCCGTGAACGGCGAGTCCGTGGCCGTGGAGAGCTCCTGGGTCTGCACGCCCTTGAGGAGCGTGGCGAGCACGAACCACACCACGAGGACGATGAGCGCCTGCACCCATCTCAGTCGCAGGGCTGCCCGGACGTCCACCGCTAGTCGCCCATCTCCGGGGAGTGCTCCCCTGCGATGAGGGCGAGCACGTCCTCGCTGCTGACCACGCCGATCTCACGGCCGTCGTCGACGACGTGGACGGGCCCGTGCGCGCCGATGATCGCCCCCGTGGCGTCGCGGATGATCGTGGAACCGGGCAGGGTCACGCCGCTTGCGGCCTCGCCCGGACTGAGGGGTCGGGCGATGACGTCGAGGGTGAGCACGTGGCTCTTCGGAATATCGCGGAGGAAGTCCTCGACATAGGCGTCGGCCGGGTTCATGACCAGGTCCTTCGCGGTCCCCATCTGCACGATGGCGCCATCCCTCATGATCGCGATGCGATCCCCCAGCTTCATGGCTTCCGCTAGATCGTGGGTGATGAACACCATCGTCTTGCCGAGCTCACGGTGCAGCCGAATGACCTCGGCCTGCATGTCGCGGCGGATGAGAGGGTCGAGAGCGCTGAAGGGCTCGTCGAGGAACATCACGTCCGGATCCACGGTGAGGGCCCGGGCGAGACCCACGCGCTGCTGCATGCCGCCGGACAGCTGCTCGGGGTAGGCATTGCCGTAGCCCTGGAGACCGACGAGCTGGATGACCTCCTCGGCCCTGGCGTACCGGACGTCCTTCTTCACGCCCTGGATCTCCAGGGGGTAGGCGATGTTGTCGATGACCTTCCGGTGCGGGAGCAGCCCGAAGTGCTGGAAAACCATGGAGAACTCCGTGCGGCGGAGCTCACGCAACTGGGCAGGGGACGCCTTGAGGATGTCGTCGCCCTCGATGAGGACCTCCCCGGCGGTCGACTCGATGAGCCGGGTGAGGCAGCGCACCAGCGTGGACTTCCCCGATCCGGACAGGCCCATGACCACGAAGACCTCGCCCTCGGCCACGTCGAATGAGACGTCGCGCACGGCAGCCGTGCAGCCGGTCTCCTTGAGGAGATCCTCCCGGCTCAGGTCGGCGTACGGCGTCCCCACGACCTGGTCCGCCTTCGGCCCGAAGACCTTCCACAGGCCGCGCACGGAGATCGCCGGCGACGGGATCATGGCTTCCGCAACGCTCACGCTTCGTCCCCCTCACCGTCGAACCACCCGCTGGGCGCGGGCGACAGGTTGCGATACACGTGCTTGGCCTCGAGGTACTCGTGGAGTCCCGTGGGACCGAGTTCGCGCCCGACGCCCGACTGCTTGAAGCCGCCCCATTCCGCCTGCGGCAGGTAGGGGTGGTAGTCGTTGATCCACACGGTCCCGTGGCGAAGCGCGGAGGCGACGCGCTCGCCTCGCCCTGCATCGGAGGTCCACACCGCGCCGGCCAGGCCGTACATCGTGTCGTTCCCGAGCCGGATTGCCTCGGCCTCATCGCGGAAAGTCTCGACCGTGAGCACGGGGCCGAAGGACTCGTCCTGGACGCAGGTCATGTCGGTACGGCATCCGTCAAGCACGGTAGGACGGTAGTAAAAGCCCGCGGCCAGCGAGGGGTGTTCGACCGGATCGGGGGCCGTTCCCCCACAGCGGAGAATGGCCCCCTCGTCCAGAGCGGCCGCCACATAGGCGGCCACCTTCTCCCGGTGCGCCGCCGAGATGAGGGGGCCGGTCTCGGCACGGGGGTCGAACGGTCCGCCCAGCCTGATGCGCTCCGCCGCGGCCACGATCCCGTCGACGACGCGGTCGTGGACCGACTCCTCCACGATGAGCCGCGCTCCCGCCGAGCACACCTGGCCGGAGTGCAGGAACACCGCCGTGACGGCGTTGTCGATCGCGGCGTCGAGATCGGCGTCGGCGAAGACGATGTTCGGGTTCTTGCCGCCGAGCTCCAGTGCGACCTTCTTCACCGTGCCGGCGGCCTCGGCCATGATGCGCCGACCGGTGGCGAGGCCACCGGTGAAGGACACCATGTCGACCTCGGGGTGACTTGCCAGTGGCGCGCCCGCCGTCGCACCGGCGCCGAGAACGAGATTGGCAACACCTCCCGGCAGCCCCGCCTCCTCGAGAAGGCGCACGAGGTGGATCGTCGTGCTCGGGGTGAGCTCGCTGGGCTTGAGCACGAAGGAGTTGCCGGCGGCCAGTGCGGGCGCGACCTTCCAGGATGCCTGGAGGAGGGGGTAGTTCCAGGGGGTGATGAGGCCGCACACGCCCACGGGCTCGTAGTCGATTCGCGAGCGCACCATCGGGTTGCCCGCGTCGACGACGCGGCCACCGACGGCATCGCCTCCCGCGAGTCCCGCGAAGTAGCGGAAGCACCGCGCCACGTCCGCCACGTCGTACTCGGACTCCACGAGTCGCTTGCCGGTGTCCAGCGACTCCTCCCGAGCGATGGAGTCGACGTCTCGTTCGAGGAGATCCGCGACCCGGGCCAGCAACTGCGCCCGCTCGGAGAAGGGAACGCTGCGCCACCGGCCGTCCTCGAAGGAGGCCCGCGCTGCCTCGATGGCGCGCACGGTGTCGATCGCGGTCGCCTCGTCGACGCACCGCACGAGCTCCCCGTCGGCGGGGCAGCGGATCTCGCGGGTATTGCCGTCCGCCGCGGCAACCCACGAGCCGTCGATGAAGAGATCACCCATGTGCGGCCGCGGCCTCCCTGCGGTGCCGGTAGAACGGCACGCGCTCCGGCGCGAGCGGGGTGTTGCCGGCGATGAGGTCCGCCGCCTTCTCCGCGATCATCATCGTGGGGGCGTACAGGTTGGCGTTGGTGATGTAGGGCATGACCGAAGCGTCGACGACGCGCAGGCCCTGGGTGCCGTGCACCCGCATCGTCAGCGGATCGACCACCGACATGTCATCGAGGCCCATTCGGCAGGTGCACGAGGGGTGGTACGCCGTCTCCCCGTCGCGGCGCACCCACTCCAGGATGTCTTCGTCCGACTGCACCTCCGGTCCCGGGGAGATCTCGCCGCCGCTGTACGGGGCGAACGCCGGCTGGGAGAGGATCTCCCGCGTCTTGCGGATCGCCTCAACCCATTCCCGGCGGTCCTGGTCGGTCGACAGGTAGTTGAAGCGGAAGGCCGGGGGCGCGTAGGGGTCCGGGCCGGTGATCCACACGCTTCCGCGCGCGTCGGAGTACATCGGCCCGACATGCACCTGGTAGCCGTGGCCGCCCGCCGGCGCGGTGCCGTCGTATCGCACCGCGATGGGCAGGAAGTGGTACATCAGGTTCGGATAGGCCACTGCGTCGTTGCTGCGGATGAAGCCTCCGGCCTCGAAGTGGTTCGACGCCCCCGGCCCGGATCGGAGGAACAGCCACTGCGCCCCGATGAAGGGACGCCGCCACAGCTGGAGGTTGGGGTTGAGCGAGACCGGCTGCGTGCAGGAATGCTGGACGTAGACCTCGAGATGGTCCTGAAGGTTCTCGCCCACGCCCGGGAGGTGGTGGACCGGGTCGACGCCGACCGAGCGCAGGTCGTCGGCGTTGCCGACGCCGGACAATTGCAGGAGCTGCGGGGAGTTGAACGCGCCACCGCACAGGATCACCTCGGTGCCCCGCACGCTCACCGGGCGCTTGCCCGCGAGGGAAACCTCGACCCCGGTCGCCCTGGGGGTGGCTGACGACGGGTCGAAGACGATCCGCGTGACGTGCGCGCGGGTCTTCACGGTCAGGTTCGGGCGCGACAGCGCCTCACTCAGGTAGGCCTTCGTCGCGGAGTAGCGACGGCCGTGGTGCACGTTTCGATCGAAGGCGGCGAAGCCCTCCTGCTTGTAGCCGTTCACGTCGGAGGTGATTTCGTGGCCCGCCTCCTGCACGGCGGCGAAGAACGCCGAGAAGAGCGGGTTCTGCACCTCACCGCGCTCGAGGATGAGCGGCCCCCCTTTGCCGCGCCACTCATCCGCCCCGGCCGGGCAGTCCTCCATCTTCTTGAAGTAGGGCAGGCAGTGGGCGTAGTCCCACGACTCCATGCCTGGATCGGCAGCCCAGCGCTCATAGTCCATCGGGTTTCCGCGCTGGAAGATCATGCCGTTGATGGAACTCGACCCGCCGAGGATCTTCCCGCGCCCGTGATTGACGCGCCGGCCGTTCATATGCGGCTCGGGCTGGGATGCGTACATCCAGTCGTAGAGGCGGTTGCCGATGGGGAAGGTGAGCGCCGCGGGCATGTGGACGTAGACGTCGAACGCATAGTCCGGGCGCCCGGCCTCGAGGAGGAGAACCTGGGTGGAGCGGTCCTCGGTCAGCCGTGCCGCGAGGGCGCAGCCGGCCGAACCACCGCCCACGATGATGTAGTCGTATCCCCTCGGCATGGCCTCACCCTAGGGCGCACGGTCGCGCGGCGCTGCCCGCACCGCGGACTAGCAGCCGACGGCGCCCCACCCGCGCGGCGCCGCCCGACCGGGGCGCGGTTGGCTCACCGTGAGTGCGAGGTGGGCCTTCCCGGACCGCCCCGTGACGGTGCCCGTCCCCGTCGCCCCCCGGTAGCGACCCTTGCCGCCGATGACGTCGACGGTCCCCGTGAGGGTGCCGTCGGACACCCATCCGGTGATCGCCAGGGCGAGCACGGCTCCATCGGACCTGGTTATCGTCACCAGGTCCTGGGTCGGCCCGGTGCCACCGTCGCTGATGTGACTGCACATCCATTCGACGTGGGCCGTACGCCGCCCCCACGTGGTGGTTCCCGCCAAGCGGCTCTGGCCGTACGTCACGTCGCCAGGCAGCGTGTGGACGTCCCCGTCGACCGGGTGCAGGGCAACGTCGAAGGTCAGGGTCTTCGTCACCGGAGCGGGCGCCGCCCAAGCGGGGGATGCGGCGAGGACCAGCGCGACGGCAACAGGGACGATCGAGGCGATGCGACGCATGGGCAGGACGTTACCCCACCGATCGCGGGTCAGTCCCCGAGTTCGGCGCGACGGCGGACGACGTACTCCTCGAGCTCCTCGCGGATCGCCTCGTCGAGCGGCGGCTGCTCGTACTCCTCGAGCTTCTTCTCGTAGATCTCGCGGGCTCGCTCGACCGTGTCACGCGCTCCGAGCCGCGTCCAGCGCTCGAAGTTGTCGGAGTTCCACAGGAAGGGCCGGTAGAAGCAGGTACGGAACCGCTCCATGGTGTGCTCCGCGCCGAGGAAGTGGCCCCCCGCACCGACCTCCTCGTGGGCGCCGAACGCGAGTTCCTCGTCGGTGAACTCCACGGGGGTGAACTCTCGCTGCAGCGACTCCAGGATCTGCATGTCGATGACGTACTTCTCGAAGCCGGCGACGAGGCCGCCCTCGAGCCAGCCGGCCGTGTGCATGACGAAGTTCGTGCCGGCCAGGAAGGTCGGCAGCATCGTCATCAGGGACTCGAACGCCGCCTGCGCGTCCGCGGTCTGCGAGGAGTTGAGGCCGCCTCCGGTGCGGAACGGCAGGTTGAAGTGGCGCGCGATCTGCCCGGTGCACAGCAGTCCGATCGCGGACTCGGGGGTGCCGAACTGGGGGGACCCCGACTGCATGTCGATATTGGAGAGGAACGAGCCGAAGACAACGGGGGCCCCCGGGCGGATCAGCTGCGTGAGCGCGATGCCGGTGAGGGTCTCGGCTATCTGCTGGGCGAGCGTCGACGGGATCGAGACGGGTGACATCGCGCCCATGAGGAGGAACGGCGTCAGGACGACGGGCTGCATCGCCTTCGCGTACTCGAACTGGGCCTCGAGCATGCGGTCGTCCCAGCGCAGCGGGGAGTTGCAGTTGACCAGCGAGATGCACACGGGCGTGCGCTCGATGGCCTCGCGCCCGCCGAAGAGGATCTCGCTCATCGCGATGGTGTCTTGGGCGCGCGTGCCGCTCACGACATTACCCATGTAGAACTTGTCCGTGAGGGTCATCGCGGCGTAGAGCATGTCGAGGTGGCGCGAGTCCAGTGGAGCGTCGCTCGGCTCGCAGACGACACCTCCCACACTGTCCATGGCGCTGAATGACTGGGCCAGTTTGGCGAAGTTGCGGTAGTCCTCCATGGTCGCGTCCCGACGGATCTCCCCCTGGCGGACGAATGGCGGACCGTAGACGCTGGAGAAGACCATTGAATTGCCGCCGATGTGGACGCTGTGCTCCGGGTTGCGAGCCTGGATATCGAACTCGCGCGGGGCCTTGGCCACCTGCTCCAGCACGAAGTCGGGGTCGAAGAAGACCTTGTCGCCATCGGTGCGCATGCCCGCGGCCTTGAAGAGCTCCACGGCCTCGGGCTTCATGAACTCCACTCCGAGCTCGGAGACGATCCGCCGCCAGCCACGGTCGAGCACGGCCATCGAGTCCTCGGACAGGATCTCGTAGCGCGGCATGGTGTTCTCGAACATGGCGCCCTCCTCCGCAGCGGCCGTCCCAGGGTTGACCGGCCCAGCACGGGATCCTACACTCGCGTTTTGAAACGGTGGTTCCATATGATGGAACTGCGGTGGGAGTATGGAACGACCGCGGGAGTGGTGAAACCACTGCGGGAGTAGGACGGGAGTAGGAGACGACGTGGCGGCGGCAGCCTCCGGGGGCACCCAGGCCGTGGATCGCGCGGCCGTGCTGCTGGTCGCGGTCCTCGCGGCCGATGGCCCCGTGTCCTCGTCGGAACTCGTCACCGCCAGCGGGCTTCCTAAGAGCACGGTCTCGCGGTTGCTCGCCAGCCTCGAACGCGGCGGATTGGTCCAGCGCGACCACGACGGCGAGGTGCTCCACGGCCCGCGCATCACCGACTATGCGCTGTCCGTGCGCCCCGAAGACACCCTGGTCCGCATCGCGCAGCCCCACCTCGAGCGCCTCGGCGAGGCCACGGGCGAGACGGTCAACCTGGCGGTGCCCATCGGCGGCGAGGTGCGGCAGATCGCCCAGGTCGACAGCACCTACCTGCTGGGGGCCGTCAACTGGCTCGACCGCCCCGTGCCCTTCCACTGCAGCGCGCTCGGACGGGTATTCCTCGCGCACGGCCACCCGCTCCCAACCGGTCGGCTGCCCCGGCTGACCGATCGCACGGTCACCTCTCGAACGCAGCTCCAGCGCGAGCTGGCTCGCGTCGCTGACCGCGGTTACGCCGTGGTTGACTCCGAGCTCGAGCCCGGGCTCGTCGCGGTCGCCGCACCGGTGCGCTCGACTGACGGCAGCGTGACCGCCGCGGTCTCCGTCTCCGGGCCGTCCGTACGCCTCACCCCGCACGCCATACCGGGCGTCGGCGCCCGCGTCATCGAGGCTGCCGACGCCATCACCCTGGCCCTGAGTTCGACTGGGCGCAGCCGTTCGCCACGGAAGGGAGCCGCATGAACACCGAGGAGATCCTCAAGGGCCTCTACGACGAGACCATGGTCGGCAACAAGCCGGCCGTCCTCGAGTTGACCCAGGCCGGCCTCGACGCGGGGATCGCCCCGGAGACCATGCTCTTCGAGGCGCTCATCCCCTCCCTGGAGGAAGTGGGGGCCCGCTTCGAGCGCGGCGACTGGTTCGTGCCCGAGATGCTCATCGCCGGCAAGGCGATGGCCGGGGCCCTCGACCTGCTGCGGCCTCTCCTCGCGCAGACCGGTGTGGAGAGCGTCGGCACGTTCGTCATGGGCACCGTCAAGGGAGACGTGCACGACATCGGCAAGAACCTCGTCAACATCATGCTGGAGGGGGCCGGCTTCACGGTGATCGACCTCGGGGTGCAGGTGCCCCCGGAGAAGTTCATCGCCGCCATCGAGGAGCACCAGCCCGACATTGTCGGAATGTCGGCCTTCCTCACGACCACCATGCCGATGTTCAAGGCCAACATCAACGCGCTCGAGAAGGCCGGATTGCGCGACAAGGTGGTCGTCATGGTTGGCGGGGCGCCGGTCACCCAGGAGTATGCCGATGTCTGCGGCGCCGACGGCTACGCCGCCGATGCCGCAACCGCCGTGCGCAAGGCCAAGGAGTTCGTCGCGGCCCGGCGAGCGGGTTAGCCAGTGGCCAAGCTCCTCCCGCTGCTCGAGCACGCCGTCAAGAAGCCGGTGTGGGACTGCCGCATGTGCGGCCAGTGCGTGCTGCACTCCACCGGAATGACCTGCCCGATGACCTGTCCCAAGACCCTGCGCAACGGCCCCTGCGGCGGCGTGCGGGAAGACGGCCACTGCGAGGTCAAGCCGGAGATGCGCTGCGTGTGGGTCAAGGCCGAGGAGCGCAGCCACGCCCTCCCGCACCACTGGGAGGAGGAGTTCCACGACCTGCGACCTCCCGTGGACAACCGCCTTCAGGGCACCTCGTCGTGGACCAACCTGCTCACCGGGCGTGATCGCCGCACCCCGGCCGGCTGGCAGGGCGTTGCACGCGAGCGGCACTCGGCCGTCCCCGGGGCCAGCATGGTCGAGGTCGACGAGCCGGCCACCCTTCCCGAGGGGTTCCACGCGTGAGCCGCCTGTCCGATCTCATCGCCGCGGGCACGCGCCCGGTCGTCACCGCCGAGTTCCCCAGCATCGACGGGGGCGGGCTGCCCGCCGTGGAGAGGGCCGCCGACGAGTTGCGCCCGTACGTCGACGCCGTGAATGCGACCGACAACCCGGCCGCCCACGCGCACGCCTCCAACACGTCGATCGCGATCGGCATGGCCCAGTTCGGACTCGAGCCGATCATGCAGGTGGTGTGCCGCGACAAGAATCGCCTGGCCATGCAGGCTGACATCATCGGCGCCTCGCTCTTCGGGGTGGAGAACGTCGCCTGTCTCACCGGTGACGACGTCACCGCCGGCGACGAGCCCGAGGCACGCCGGGTCTTCGACCTCGACAGCACCCAGCTCGTCAAGGTCGCCTCGGGACTTGCCGAAGGCCACTACCTCTCCGGGCGGGCGATCAAGCAGCCTCCGGCGCTCTTCGTGGGCGCCGTAGAGAATCCCTTCGCTCCCCCCCTCGACTATCGCGTCCTGCGCGCGCTCAAGAAGTCAGAGGCCGGTGCCCGGTTCCTTCAGCTCCAGATCGGCTACTACCCCGAGCGCCTCGAAGCCTTCGTCCGCGGCTGCGTCGACGCGGGGGTCACCCGCACGACCGCGCTCATCCCCACGGTGGTGCTCACGAAGTCGGCAAAGGCGCTGTCCTTCATGGACGAATCAGTACCGGGCATCTCGATCCCCGCCGACGTCATCGCCCGCGTCGCCGGCGCAGGCGACAAGGACGCCATCGCCGAGGAGTCCTACCGGCTCACCCTTGAACTCAGCCGCCACGCCCTGTCCCTCACCGGAGTCAGCGGCATCCACCTCACCGACTTCCGTCACGACGGTTCCCTCGAGCGGCTGGTTCGCGACCTGGGCATCGGTCCGGCCTTCGACCCGGTGGCGACCGCCTCCGGCGCCACCTCCGGATAGGAGTCCCATGCACACCGTGCTCAGTTCCTCGCGCGCCAGCATCACCATCGGGCCGGATCAGCCGTTCTGCATCATCGGCGAGCGCATCAACCCAACGGGGCGCAAGAAGTTCCAGGAGCAGTTGCGCGAGAACGACCTGTCGGCCATCGAGGTCGACGTCGCCCAGCAGATCGAGGGCGGCGCGATGATGCTGGACGTGAACATGGGCGCCCCCCTGGTTGACGAGGCGAAACTCCTCGGCGAGGCCGTGACTCTGGTTCAGTCGATCACCGACGTCCCGCTGTGCATCGACTCCTCTGTCGTGGAGGCCCTCGAGGCCGGGCTCGCGGCGTACGAGGGCAAGGCCCTGGTCAACTCGGTCACCATGGAGCGCGAGCGCATCGACCTCATCCTCCCGCTGGTGAAGAGGTACGGAGCCGCCGTCATCGCGCTGCCCAACGACGAGGAGGCCATTCCCGAGGACCCGCAGCGCCGACTCGAGCTGGCCAAGCGGCTCGTGGGGATCGCGACCGAGGAGTTCGGCATCCCGATTGCGGACATCGTCGTGGACCCCCTGGCCATGCCCATCGGTGCCGACCACACCCTCGCCCTCAAGACGATGGATGCGATCCACCTCATCTCCACCGAGATCGGCGTCAACACCACGCTCGGGGCATCCAACGTGTCCTTCGGTATGCCCGACCGCCATACGCTCAATGCCGTGTTCATCCCGATGGCGATGCAGGCCGGCCTCACCAGCGCGATCATGGACGCACGAACCGCCCAGATCGTGACCGCCGTCAAGGCAGCTGACCTCATGCGCGGCAATGACGAATGGGGCGCGAACTGGATCGCTGCGCATCGCGCGAAGCAGGCGGCGGCCCAGACTGCCGAGGCCGCCAAGGCATGAGCGAAGGCCCCGCGCGCGTCACGCTCTCCTTCGAGCCCGCGGGCAAGACCGTGCGCGTGCCGAGCGGAGTGTCGGTCTTCGATGCCGCGCTCTGGAACGGCATTCCGGTCGATTCCACGTGCGGGGGCCACGGAACCTGCAAGAAGTGCAAGGTGCGCATCGCCGATGGCTCGGTGCCGGCCAGCCGACTCGACGAGCGCGCGTTCACCCCCGAGCAACTGGCCGACGGATGGCGCCTCGCGTGCATGGCGAATGCCGTCGCCAGCCTCACGGTCGACGTGCCCGAGATGACCACCCGGCCCAAGGCCGCCACCGTCGGAGTGGGCCGACAGGTCATCCTGAGGCCGGCCGTGCAGAAGCGACTCATCACCCTCGAGGAGCCGACGCTGTCGGACCAGCGCACCGACATCCGCAGGGTTCTCGATGCGCTCGACGACCTCGAGCTCACCATCGATCCGCCCGTGCTGCGCACGCTCGGCACGACCCTGCGCCAGGCCAAGTGGACTGTCACCGCGGTCGTCGTCGGCACGGAGCTCATCGCCATCGAGCCGGGTGACACCACGGCGACGGCATACGGCATCGCCTTCGATCTCGGCACCACGACTGCGGTGGGCACCCTCATGGACCTCACCACCGGGGCGCCCATCGCGGTGGCCTCGATGCTCAATCAGCAGCAGCCCTTCGGCGCCGACGTCATCAGCCGGATCAGCGCGACGATGCTCGATCCCGAGGCACTGCAGCGCCTTCGCGACCTGGCGCACTCCACGCTTCATGAGCTCGCGGAGGATGTCTGCCGGCAGGCGGGCATCTCCCCCGACCAGGTCTACGAGGTGGCCCTGGCCGGCAACGCCACCATGGCCCAGCTCGCGCTCGGCATCGACCCGGAGCCGCTCGGCGTCGCGCCATTCATCCTGGCTACCGACTCCTACGACGGCCTGCTGGCCAGCGACCTGGGAGTCTCGATCCATCCCCGTGCCCGGGCCATGGTCTTCCCCCACCTCGGTGCCTATGTCGGCGGCGACATCATCGCGGGCGTCCTCGCGGCGGGCATGGACCGCGACAAGAGACTGCGGCTGTTCATCGACATCGGCACCAACTGCGAGATCGTCCTGGGCAACGGCGAGAAGCTCATGGCCACCGCCGCTCCGGCCGGCCCGGCATTCGAGGCGGCCTCCATCCGCTGCGGCATGCGTGCCGCCCCAGGAGCCATCGAGGTCGTCACCATCGGCGACGACGGCCTCGCCCTGCAGGTCATCGACGACGTCGCCCCCATCGGCCTGTGCGGCTCGGGTCTCGTGGATGCCATCGCCGAGCTCCATCGGTCAGGACTCATGGACGACTCCGGGCGCTTCCTCCCCGCAGAGGCCATCGCAGCAGCCCGACCCGACCTGGCAGAGCGCTTCGTCGAGCGCGACGGCGAGCGCCTGTTCGTGCTGGCCAGCGCTGATGAGTCCGGCAATGGCGAGGAGGTATTCCTGAGCCAGCGCGACGTGCGCGAATTGCAGTTCGCCAAGGCGGCCATCTCCACGGGCTGGAAGCTGCTGCTCGAGGAGTTCGGCACGGAGGAGTCCGAGATCCAACAGGTGCTTCTCGCCGGATCCTTCGGCACATACCTGTCGGCCAAGAGCGCCATCGGGATTGGCCTCGTGCCCAGGATCCCGGTGATGCGCATCGTCAGCGCGGGCAATGTCGCGGGCGAGGGCGCCAAGATGGCCCTGCTCTCGGACTCCGAGCGCCACGGTGCGCGCGCACTGCTCGACGAGATCCAGTACGTCGAGCTGTCCGACCGGGGCGACTTCAACGATCGGTTCGTCGATGAGCTCGCATTCCCGAGATAGATCGCGCACCGCCCTCATCCTCTGCGGCGCGCTGAGCGCCGATGCTGCCGCGTGGATCGAGGAGTCCGGTCGCGATGTAGACATCCATCCGCTGCCGCCCCTGCTGCACAACCGGCCCGAGCGCATCGCCCCCGAGGTCGAGCGACTTGTCACCGAACTTCGCGGCGACTACGACGAGATCCTCATCGGCTACGCCGACTGCGGCACCTACGGCGCCCTCGACGAGACGTGCGAGCGCCTCGGCGTTCGCAGGCTGGTAGGGCGCCACTGCTACGACATCTACGCCGGCGAGTTGGAGATGACGGCGATCTGGGAAGCGGAGCCGGGCACCTACGTGCTCACCGACTTCCTGGTGCTGTCCTTCGACCGAGTCGTGTGGCGCGAGCTCGGCCTGGATCGCCATCCGGAGTTGCGCGACGACTACTTCCGCCACTACACGCGTGTCGTGTGGCTCGCGGGACGGCGTACCCCCGACCTGGAGCGCGCCGCGCATCGGGCCGCGGACCGACTCGGGCTGCCCCTGGAGATCGTCGATGCCCCCGGCCGCCTCGGCCCGGCCCTGGGTGACCTCCTGCCGGCTTTGTCACCCGGATCAGCGCCAAAGCCCCCTCATGGCGCGCCCCCACAGGGATCCAGGTGACAAACCGGTAGGCCGGCGGGATAGGGAATCTGATGTACATCTCCCCGCGGAACTGATATATCTGACCCATGACCTCGGCCGCCGTCGTGTACCCCGTGCTGGGGGAGCCGATGTCGCAGGCCGATCTCGCGTACCGGGAGATCCGGGCCCTCATCGTCACCCTGGAACTCCCCCCGGGCTCCCTGCTGAGCGAGCCCGAGATCCAGGCCCGCCTGGGCCTCGGTCGCACGCCGGTCCGCGAAGCCCTGCGCACGCTGGCCCATGAGCGCCTCGTCGAGGTGTACCCGCGCCGCGGGATGTTCGTCGCCGCGCTGGATCCGCGCGACCTCTCCGCCCTGTCGGAGGTGCGCGAGCAGCTCGAACCCTTCGCGGCACGTCTCGCGGCGGAGCGGCGCACGGACGAGGACGTCGAGGTCATCGACGAGCTCATCGCCGACCTCGACGCGGTGGCCGCGGCACCCGACATGCACCGACTCATCGAGCTCGACCAGCGCATCCACCACCACATCTACCGCTGCGCGCACAACGGCTTCCTTCAGGACGTGTGCGACCAGCACTACATGCATGCCCTGCGCATCTGGTTCCTCGCCCTCGACCGGGTCAGCCATCTTGGCGATGCGGTCGCCGAGCACCGCGACCTGCTCGTCGCCGTGCGCGAGGGCGATGCCGAGCGTGCCGCCGAGGTCATGTTCTCCCACGTCACGGGCTTCGAGACCGAGGTCCGCAGAGCCATTTGAACAACGAGCGATCCAGCGCACCGCCGCCCCACCGAGAGGAAGAACAAGGATGAGCAACCTGCCGAGCAAGGCCAAGTGCGTCGTCATCGGCGCCGGCATCGTGGGCAACTCCGTCGCCTACCACCTGGCCCGCCTGGGCTGGCGCGACATCGTCCAGATCGACAAGGGCCCGCTGCCCAACCCGGGCGGGTCGACCGGACACGCGTCGAACTTCATCTTCCTCGTGGACCACACCAAGGAGATGGCCGAGCTCACGCTTGACAGCGTCCGTCAGTACGACGAGTTCGGCACGTTCACCAAGTGCGGCGGGATCGAGGTCGCCCGCACCCCCGAGCGCATGCAGGAACTCACCCGCCGCATCACCTCCGGGAAGGCCTGGGGCATCGACGGCATGTCGCTCCTCACTCCCGCGGAAGTCAAGGAGAAGGTGCCCTACATCGACGAGACGGTGATCCTCGGCGGCTTCTACACCGAAGGCGTCGGCGTCGTCGACTCCCTGCGTATGGGCACGATCATGCGCGAGAAGGCCGTGGAGATGGGCGCCCTGCAGTCGTTCGCGAACGTCGAGGTCGAGGACCTCACTGTCACCGATGGCCACATCAGCGCCGTGGTCACCGACCAGGGCACCATCGAGTGCGAGTACGTCGTGGTCGCGTGCGGCTGCTGGAGCCGTCAGATCGCCGCCATGGCCGGCGCGCAGATCCCGCTCACCCCGGCCGTGCACCAGATGAAGGACATCGGCCCCGTGCCCATGTTCGCCGACGCCAAGGGCGATATCGAGTACCCGATCGTGCGCGACATGGACACGAATATGTACGAGCGCCAGCACGGCACGGGCCTGGAGATCGGCTACTACGCCCACCGGCCGATCCTCTACGACGCCGAGGACATCCCCTCGAATGCCGAGGCCGCGCTCTCCCCGACCGAGTTCCCCTTCACCCCTGACGACTTCGCCGATCAGGACGAGCATGCGCTCGAGCTCATGCCCGACATCGTCGGCGACGAGACGATCGGCGAGAAGTACGCCATCAACGGCATCCTGTCGCTCACTCCCGATGGCATGCCGGTCCTCGGCGAGACTCCCGAGGTCAAGGGCCTGTGGGCAGCGTCCGCGGTGTGGGTCAAGGAAGGCCCGGGCGTGGGTCGCACCATCGCCGAATGGATGGTGCT